>NZ_JBFPFS010000050.1:0-48313 GCF_047978125.1 Burkholderia sp. LFS061
GTGCGGGGCCGGCGCCGCGCAAGCCGGTCGCGGCTACCACGGCCGCGACGGTCACGGCCGCCGCCGCGAGCAGGGCGGCCGGCGGGAGTTTCGCGCGCAGCAGGCGCCGCGCGGCGGCGGCGAAGCCGGTTTCGGCCGGCCGCATCGTCCGGATCGGTTGCGTCGCGCGTCTCATTGCGTGAGGTCGATCTCGTAGGTGGCGAGGTTCTTGCCCGAACCGTCGTCGGCCGCGACCTGCGTGATGCCGGCCAGGCCGGCGGCGGCAGCATCGCCGAGGCGGTTCGGCGCGGACGCGAACTGCACGTGCGCGACCGAGCTCGCGAGCTTCGTGAAGCGCCAGCTGCGCTGCGCGCCGTCGGCCGTGCGCGTGATCGCGCCGCGCTTCTTGATGAACGAGATCAGCACGTCGCGGTTCGCGTCTGGCGACGCGAAGATCGTCTTGCTGCCGTCGAGGCCCGGAAAATTGCCGCCGCCGCTCGCGCGGTAGTTGTTGGTCGCGACGATGAACTGCGCGTTCGGGTCGATCGGCGCGCCCTTGTACGTCAGGTTCCTGATCCGGCTGCCGAGCGGCTGGGTGACGTCGATCTCGTACGACAGATCGGCGGACGTGAACATGTCGAAGTTGTAGCCGGGGAAGCTGCTGACGAGCTTCTGCACCGTCGCTTGCGTCGGGTCGATCCGGTTGAAGCGTTTCGCGGCGGTTTCGAGCCAGTTCTTCACGTCGGCGCCGCTCACCTTCACCGCGTACACGGTGTTCGGATACAGATACAGGTCGGCCGCGTTGTTGATCGCGAGCGCGCCCGGCGCGACGTCGGTATAGTCGCTGCCGCCGCCGAAGCCGCTCTTGAACGGCGCGCTGACCGACAGCACCGGCAGCGACGCATACTGCGGCAGGTTCGCCTGCACGTAGGTCTTCACGTAATCGGCCTGCGCCTCGTTGACGATCTGGATCGCGCCCGGATCGCCGACATCCGCGAAGTATGAGTTCATCCGGTAGTCGGTCGAGCCGATCGGCGTCTTCACGTAGTCGATCGTCGCCTGGTGCTCGGCGGCAATCGCGGCGGATACCGACGGGTCGGCCGCGACGTAGGTCTTGTCGGCGTTCTGGATCGGCCGCGCCTCGACGGTCGTCTGCGACTTGTCGACGCTCCACGTCTTGCCGTCGAACTTCAGGCCGAGCTTGATCACGCCGAGGTGCTTGCCCCAGTAGTTGGCCATCACGGTCGGCACGCCGTTGACGGTGCCCTTGACCTTGTCGACGCCCGGCAGGTTGAACTGCGACACGGTGCTGTTCGCGTCCGGGAACACCTGGTGCGAGTGGCCGATCAGCATCGCGTCGATGCCGGCTACCGTCGACAGCCACCAGCTGCCGTTCTCCATCGTCGGCGAATACGCGGAATTGTCGAGGCCGCCGTGCGAGATCGCGACGACGAGATCGGCGCCCTTCGCGCGCATCTCGGGAATGTACTTCTCGGCGGCTTCCTTCAGGCCGGTCGTGTAGACCTTGCCGTCGAGCCAGCGTTTGTCCCAGCTCATGATCGCGGGCGGCGTGAAGCCGATGATGCCGACCTTCACGGGCGCGCTGACCGTCTTGCCGTCCGGTGTCGTCGCCGTCACCGTGCGGGTCAGGATCGTGTACGGCGTGAACAGCGGTGCGTTGGTCTTCGCGCTGATCACGTTCGCGAGCACCTGCGGGAAGTTCGGGCCCGCGCACTTCTTCTGCTGGGCCGGAGCCGGCAGCCCGTCGACCTCGAACGTGTTGCCGGTCACCTGCGACAGGTACGGCAGCCCGTAGTTGAACTCGTGGTTGCCGATCCCGCCGCCGTCGAATTTCGCGGCGTTCATCACCTTGTAGATCGCCAGCGTCTGGTCGCAGCCGATCGGCTTCACGAGCGCCTGGTAGTCCGACAGCGCGGTGCCCTGGATCGTGTCGCCGTTGTCGAGCAGCAGCGTGTTCGGGTACTGCGCGCGCGCCTGCGCGATCAGCGTCGACACCCGCTCGAAGCCGAGCGAATTGTCGGCGGCGAGCTTGAAATAGTCATACGACAACACGTTGGTGTGCAGGTCGGTCGTCTCGAGCAGCGCGAGCGTGGCCGTCGTGCCGACGGGCGCTTGGGCCTGCGACGGCGGCGGGGCGGTGACGTCGTCGCCGCCGCAGCCGGCGAGGGCAAAGGCCAGGCTGGCGAGCGCGGCGGCGGCCGGTACGCGGCGGCGGGAAAGCGGGGGGAAACGCATCGGTTGTCCTGTTTAGTGTTCTGTTATGGCGAGGTGCGCAACGAAATGGCGGCGCGGGGCGCCGACGGCCTGAGGTGCGGCGCGTGAGAGTATCGAAAGGAAACGTGACGGAAGAATGAAAGGCGATGACGCCGGCAGCGGGCCGCGATGTGCGGCGGCCTCCGGGCAGGCCCGGGCCGGGCGCTCTCGGCTGGGCGCCCCCACCGACATCCTCACGTCGCTGTGCCGGGCGGTTCGCTACAATGGCCGCTGTCATCCTTTTGCAAACAACCTGCCCTTGGACTTCGAGACTCCTCCCGGCCTGTCGGTCGACGCCGGCAGCCAGGGCCAGACGGTGCGCCTGACCGGCCAGTGGACCGCCATCGCGCTTGCGCGCAATCGCGGCGCGGTCGCGCGCCGCGTCGCGAGCATCGGGTCCGGGCGCGTGAGCGAATGGGATCTGTCCGGCATCGAGCGGCTCGACCACGTCGGCGGCCAGGCGCTGTGGCGCGTGTGGGGCCGCAAGCTGCCGGCCGGCGTCGCGCTGAGCGACACGCAGCGCACGATCTTCGAGCGCATCGAGCGGCTCGACAGCGGGCGCGAGGCGCCCGAGCGCGTCGTGCGCGTCGATCCCGTCACGCGGCTCGGCCAGGCGATCTTCACGTTCGGCGAACACCTGCAGGGCGGCATCGCGATGTTCGGCCTCGTGATCCTCGACGCGCTGTCGGTGCTGCGCCGTCCGCAGACCATGCCGTGGAAGGAAACCTCGGCGAACATCTACAGCGCCGGCGCACAGGCGCTGCCGATCACCGCGCTCGTCGCGTTCCTGATCGGCATCGTGCTCAGCTACCTGTCCGCGCAGCAGCTGCAGATGTTCGGCGCGAACCGCTACATCGTGAACATTCTCGGGCTGTCGGTGATCCGCGAGCTCGGCCCCGTGCTGTCGGCGATCCTCGTCGCGGGCCGCTCGGGCTCGGCGATCACCGCGCAGATCGGCGTGATGCGCGTGACCGAGGAGCTCGACGCGATGCGCGTGATGGGCATCCCGCACGGGCTGCGGCTGGTCCTGCCGCGCGTGCTTGCACTCGGCGTCGCGATGCCGCTGCTCGTGATGTGGACCAACATCATCGCGCTGACGGGCGGCGCGCTCGCCGCGAAGCTCGTGCTCGGGATCGACGTCAACTATTTCGTGCGCTCGCTGCCGGGCGTCGTGCCGATCGCGAACCTGTACATCGGCGTCGGCAAGGGCGTCGTGTTCGGCATGCTGATCGCGCTGGTCGCCTGCCATTTCGGCTTCCGGATCAAGGCGAACTCGCAGAGCCTCGGCGAAGGGACGACCACGTCGGTCGTGTCGTCGATCACGGTCGTGATCCTCGCCGACGCGGTGTTCGCGATCCTGTTCCAGAACGTGGGGCTCGGATGAACGCATCGAACGAATCGGCGGCCGGTGCCGCGCCGGCTCATGCCGCGGCAGCCGGCGTCGCGTCGGTCGGCACGCCGCCGGCCGCAGCGGTAGATGCCGGCGACCTCGTGATCGAGGTGCGCAACCTGACCAAGCGCTACGGGCGCAACATCATTCACCAGAAGCTCGACTTCGACGTGCGGCGCGGTGAGATCGTGTCGGTCGTCGGCGGCTCGGGCTCCGGCAAGACGACGCTCGTGCGCCAGATCCTCGGCCTCGAGCGACCGACGTCGGGCACGATCAAGGTGTTCGGCGAAGATACCGCGACGATCGACGACGCGAGCGCGCGGATGATGCGCACGCGCTCGGGGATGCTGTTCCAGCAGGGCGCGCTGTTCTCGTCGATGACGGTGTTCGACAACGTCGCGCAGCCGCTGCGAGAGCTCGGCCGCGTGCCGCCGGACCTGCTGCACGACATCGTGATGCTGAAGCTCGAGATGGTCGGGCTGCCGTGCAAGCACGCGTCGAAGATGCCGGCCGCGCTGTCGGGCGGGATGGTGAAGCGGGTCGGCATCGCGCGCGCGATCGCGCTCGAGCCCGAGCTGCTGTTCCTCGACGAGCCGACGGCCGGCCTCGATCCGCAGGCGTCCGACGAGTTCGTCGAGCTGATCGCGACGCTGCACCGCACGCTCGGGCTGACCGTCGTGATGATCACGCACGATCTCGACACGATGGTCGCGCTGTCGACGCGCGTCGCGGTGCTGGCCGACCGCAAGGTGCTGGTCGCCGCGCCGGTCGAGGAGGTCGCGAACGTCGACCATCCGTTCATCCACGAATATTTCCTGGGGCTGCGCGGGCGCCGCGCATTGCAGGCGCTGCCGCCCGAGCGGCGCGCGAAGCTGCCGAAGGCGGCCCTCGAACCGGCGCTGTCGAGCGTCGAGCTGTAGGCAAGGCAAGGAGCAAGGAACCCGCGAATGGAAAACAAATCACATGCGTTCTGGGCCGGCCTGTTCACGATCGCGCTGACGCTCGCGATCGCGGGCACCGTGTTCTGGTTCAACGTCGACCGCACCGTGCGCGTGCCGTACGACCTGCTCGCGCGCACCAACGTGACGGGGCTGTTCCCGGACGCGGCCGTGCGCTTTCGCGGTCTCGACGTCGGCAAGGTGCAGTCGATCGGTTTCGACCGCACGCACCCGGGCCAGATCCGGATCCGGATTCTCGTCGACCACGATGCGCCGATCACGCAGTCGACCTACGGCAGCCTCGGCTTCCAGGGCGTGACGGGCATCGCGTTCGTGCAGCTCGAGGATACGGGCCGCGATCTGGCGCCGCTGCCGTCGTCGCCGAAGGCGATTGCGCAGATCCCGATGCGGCCAAGCCTGTTCGACCAGATCCAGGAGCGCGGCGACGTGCTGCTGCGGCAGCTCGAACTGGCCGCGAAAAGCGCGAACGCGCTGATGTCGCCCGAGATGCGCGAGCAGTTGCGCGCGACGGCCGAAAGCCTGCAGCACGCGGCCGATGGCGCGACGACGCTGTCGAAGCAACTCGCCCCGGCCGTCGCCGCGCTACCGGAAACGATGCACCAGGTGAACCGCACGATGGCGTCGGCGAACACGCTGCTGCAGCCGAACGGGCCGCTCGTGTCGAACCTGAATAAGGCCGGCACGGCCGCCGAGCAGGTCGGCGTCGCGCTGAACGATCTCAACGCGCGCGTGCAGTACGACACGCTGCCGCGCTTCAATGCGCTGGCCGGCAGCGTCGGCGACGCGTCGAAGCAATTGAAGGACGTCGCCGGTGAACTCGGCCGCAACCCGCGCAGTCTGTTGTTCGGTTCGCCCGGCGCGGCGCCGGGGCCCGGCGAAGCGGGCTTCGTCTGGCCGGGTGCGGCGGCCGGGAGGTGAAGCAGGCCGGAAACCCGTCTATCGCCCGGTCGGAAACGGCCGGGCAGTGACGTCCATCGAAACCGGAAACATCATGCAGGAACACGCCATGCCACGAATCCTTGACCGCGCGCTGCGTCCGGCTGCGACCGCGCTCGCCGTGCTGACGCTTGCGCTTGCGGCCGGCTGCGCCGGCAACAGCGCGGTGCTGTCGAATGTCCGCTACGACCTCGGGCCGGCTTCTCCGGTCGTGACGGCCGGTGCGGGCCCCGCGCTGAAGGTGCTCGACGTCGCCGCGCCCGACGCGCTCGATTCGGACAAGTTCGCGTACCGCCTCGCGTACGCGGATGCGCAGCACGTGGCCGTCTATCGCGACAGCCGCTGGACCGCGCCGCCCGCGCAACTGCTCACGCAGCGGCTGCGCGGCGCGCTGTCGTCGCGTGGCACGGTGCTCGAAGGGTCCGACGGCGTGCGCGCGCCGACCCTCAAGGTCGACCTGAACGAATTCGAGCAGGTGTTCGACGGGCAGTCGCAAAGCCACGGCGCCGTCACCGCGCGCGCGACGCTGACGCTCGACGGCAAGGTGCTCGGCCAGCGCACGTTCGTCGCGCGTGCGCCGTCGAGCACGCCCGACGCGGCCGGCGGCGCGCGTGCGCTCGCGACGGCGAGCGACGAGCTCGTGTGGCAGATCGCCGCGTGGGTCGGCATGCAGGCGTACGCGGGCACGCCGTGACGCACGCCGCGCAGCCGCGATGAACGCGACCGGCCCGCATCGCGAATCGCCGCTCGCGCGCCAGGCCTTTGCCGCCTACGCGGCGCTCATCGTCTACGCGTCGCTGTATCCGTTCGAAGGCTGGGCGTCGCTCGGCATCGGGCCGTTCGACTACCTGTTCGCGCCGATGCAGCGCTACGTGACCGCGTTCGACGTGGTCACGAACGTGCTCGGGTATTTGCCGTTCGGCGCGCTCGGCGTGCTCGCGCTGCACCCGCGCTGGCGCGGGGTTGCCGCGACGCTGATCGCGGGCGCGCTCGGCGTGCTGCTGTCGGGCTCGATGGAGGCGCTGCAGACCTACCTGCCGACGCGCATCGCGTCGAATCTCGATCTCGCGGCCAACGCGCTCGGCGCGCTGCTGGGCGCGGCGCTCGTCGCGCCGGCCGCCGGTGCGCTGCTCGACCGCGGCGCGCTGCGCCGGCTGCGCTTCGCGTGGTTCGAGGCCGATGGCGCGACGCCGCTGCTGCTGGCCGTGCTGTGGCCGTTCGCGATCCTGTTTCCGTCGCCGTTCCTGTTCGGCATCGGCGACTGGCCGGCCGCGCTGTGGGAGCGCGCCGACGCGTCGATGCAGGACACGCTGCTCGCGTGGCTGCCGGCCGCGTGGCACGTGAGCGAATGGCCCGAGCGCGTCGACGGCTGGCTGTCCGATTCCGCGTGGGAGGCCGCGCTCGGCGGGCTGATGCTGTTCGCCGTGCTGGCGATCGCGTCGCTCGCGATGCGGCCGAGTGCGCCGCGCATCCGGCTGCTGATCGCATTCGTCGCCGCGACGCTCGTGCTGAAGGCGGCCGCGACGTTCATGCAGTCGGCCACCGGCCTCGTCGTCGTGTGGGCGACGCCCGGCGCGCGGCTCGGCATCGAGCTCGGCTTCGCGGCCGCGCTCGTCGCGCTGCACGTGCCGGCGACCTGGCGCGCGACGCTGGCGGCACTCGCGCTGCTGGCCGGCGTGGCGCTCGTCAACCTGCTGCCGGTCAATCCGTTCTTCGACTTCACGCTGTCGGGCTGGCGGCAGGGCCGCTACGTGCACTTCAACAGCATCGCGCGCTGGCTCGCGTGGATCTGGCCGTACGCGGCGCTGATCTGGCTCGGCCAGCGCGTCGAGCGCGCGTGGCTGCCGGCCGCGGTGCGCCGCTGACGGTGCAGGCCGGGCAGCGCAGCCCCGGCCGCATCGCGGGCAGCGGCGCGCGCCGGTCGCTATAATCGTCCGGACCATCATCCGTTGCACCGCGCAACGGCTATCGCCCCTCTTTCCGCCCGGCATCGCGCCGGGCCGCTCGTCACCATCATGGATTCCTACTACCAGCACCACGTCTTCTTCTGCCTGAACCAGCGCGAACCGGGCGCCGAACGGCCGAGCTGCGCGCAATGCGACGCGCAGACCATGCAGGAATACGCGAAAAAGCGCGTGAAGGAACTCGGCCTCGCGGGGCCCGGCAAGGTTCGCATCAACAAGGCCGGCTGCCTCGACCGCTGCGAGGAAGGGCCCGTGATGGTCGTGTACCCGGAAGGCACGTGGTACACGTACGTCGACCAGGCCGACATCGACGAGATCGTCGAATCGCACCTGCGCGACGGCAAGGTCGTCGATCGCCTGAAGATCTGAGCGGGCCGGCCGAATGAACGTTCATACGCAGAAATCGCTGATCGCGGGCCCGGTCGGGCAGATCGAAATCGCGGTCGACCTGCCCGACGCCGTGCGCGAAGGCGGCGCCGCGCCGCGCGGCATCGCGCTCGTCGCGCATCCGCATCCGCTGTTCGGCGGCACGATGGACAACAAGGTCGCGCAGACCCTGGCGCGCACGCTCGTGCAGCTCGACTACGTCGTCTACCGGTCGAACTTCCGCGGCGTCGGCGCGACCGAAGGCGTGCACGACAACGGCACCGGCGAGGCCGACGACCTGCTCGCGGTGCTCGCGCACATGCGCGCGCAGCCCGCGTATGCGGACCTGCCGCTCGTGCTCGCGGGCTTCTCGTTCGGCACCTTCGTGCTGTCGCATGTCGCGAAGCGGCTGCGCGACGCGGGCGTGCCGATCGAGCGGATGGTGTTCGTCGGCACGGCCGCAAGCCGCTGGCAGGTGGCCGACGTGCCGGAGAACACGCTCGTGATCCACGGCGAAACCGACGACACGGTGCCGATCGCGTCGGTGTACGACTGGGCGCGGCCGCAGGAGCTGCCGGTCGTCGTGATCCCCGGCGCCGAGCATTTTCTCCATCGCAAGCTGCATGTGCTGAAGCGCATCATCGTCGACGCGTGGCGCTAGCCGGCACGCGGGCGCCGGCGTAACGGCCGGCGGCTCGCGTTGCGCACCGGCACCCGCCGAATGCGCGATCGACCACACGACATCGCGCCGCACCGCGCGCGCAACCGGACTTGCACACCGCCTGCGCGCGCCTTTCGCGCGGCTTCGGGCGATTTCCCGCAGCGTGCCCGCGCTATCCTCCTGAAGCCGGTGTGCGGCCGTCCTGCGATCGTGGTGTTCGGCGCAAATCGGCACCGACGTACTGCGCCTTCGGGCGCCGTGGCGGCGCTGCAAATTCTCGCGATGCCGCCGGATATCGCCGCGGTTTGCGCGTTGCCGCGAGCACGATTGCGCCGGCACGTCGACACCGCGTGGCACGGGACACGACACCAGGTTCGCGAAAACGCCGTTCGCGGCCACGTATAATGGCCGCATTTCGCGTCGCCCGCGGCCCGGCTGGGCGCATGCGGCGCTCGTTTCGCCGCCTGTCCGCCCGCTCGCGACGGCCGCGAACCGAACGCGTCCGCACGAGTCCAACCGGCGCGTTTCGCGTCGCCCGACGATGTCGGCGAGTGCCCGAAACGCCCGCCGCCTTGCCGTTCAACCCTGCGCGTTTCGCACCGCACTTTCTGCCATCAGCCTGAATCGATCATGCGTCTGTCTCCCCAAGGCCTCAAGTCCCTCGCTTCCTCCATCGCCTTCGGCACCGCCGCGCGCAACGTCGCGCTCGGCGTGATGCTGCCCGTCGCGCTCGCGTCGACGATCGTCGTCGCCGAGGCGAAGCCGGCCGCCAAGGCCAAGGCCGCGCATGCGGCGCCGGCCGCCGCTGCCGAGCAGTTCACCGGCGCGCCCGCAGTCTACATGCCGGGCGTGGTGCCTCCGCCGGGCGTGAATGCGCGTTCGTGGGTGCTCGTCGACGCGACGAGCAACACAGTGCTCGCATCGGGCAATGCGGACGAGCGCGTCGAGCCTGCCTCGCTGACGAAGCTGATGACGGCCTACCTCGTGTTCGAGGCGCTCGACAAGAAGAAGATCTCGATGGAGCAGATCGTCACGCCGAGCGAAGCGGTGCGCCGCGTCGGCCGCGACGAGTCGCGCATGTTCATCGAGGCGAACAAGCCGGTGTCCGTGCACGACCTCGTGTACGGGATGATCATCCAGTCGGGCAACGACGCCGCGATCGCGCTGGCCGAACTCGTCGGCGGCAGCGAAGGGCAGTTCGTCACGCTGATGAACGACGAGGCGCAGCGCCTCGGCATGAAGGGCACGCACTTCGCCGACGTCAACGGTATGCCCGACCCGAACCACTACACGACGGCCGGCGACCTCGCGAAGCTGTCCGCGCACCTGATCCGCGATTTTCCGCAGTACTACGGCATCTTCTCGGAGAAGGAATTCAAGTACAACAACATCCGCCAGGGCAACCGCAACCGTCTGCTGTGGCTCGACCCGACGGTCGACGGCCTGAAGACGGGCCATACGCAGGCAGCCGGCTACTGCCTGATCGCGTCGGCCAAGCGCGCGATTCCGGGTGTCGACGGCCAGCGCCGCCTGGTGTCGGTGATGATGGGCGAGCAGAAGGAAGGCGAGCGCACGCAGGACAGCATGAAGATGCTGAACTACGGCTACAGCGCGTTCGATTCGGTGCGCCTGTTCAAGGGCGGCCAGGCGATCTCGACGCCGCGCATCTACAAGGGCAAGGCGAACACCGTGCAGGTCGGCGTGAAGGGCGACCAGTGGGCGACCGTGCCGCGCGGCCTCGGCGACAAGGTCAAGACGGAAGTCGACGTCAACGCGCCGCTGATCGCGCCGCTCGCGGAAGGCCAGCAGGTCGGCACCGTGAAGATCGTCGCCGACGGCAAGACGCTGTCCGAATTCCCGGTCGTCGCGCTGCAGGCCGTGCCGGAAGCCGGTATCTTCGGCCGTATCTGGGACTCGATCCTGCTGATGTTCAGCAAGAAGAAGTAAGCGAGACGGGCCTTTGTTTTTACGACTTCATCCCCATCTGTCATCACCATGAGCCAAGCCGAATTCGAACCGATCGTCTACCTCAGCGTCTCGTCGCAGGAGGAACTGGTGCCGCTGTCCGAAGCCCGTGTCCCGGTGCTCGACCGCGGGTTCATCTTCGGCGACGGCGTGTATGAAGTCGTCCCCGTTTATGCGCACGACGGCGCGCACGTGCCGTTCCGGATCGAGCAGCATCTGGAGCGGCTCGCGCGCAGCCTGAAGAAGGTCGGCATCGACAACCCGCACGACGCCGCCGGCTGGCGCGCGCTGATCGAGCGCGTCGTCGCGGCGAATGCCGAAGGCCTCGGCGACGGCAACGCGCTCGTCTACCTGCAGGTGACGCGCGGCGTCGCGAAGCGCGGCCATGCGTTCCCGGCGAATGCGGTGCCGACGGTGTTCGCGATGACGAGCCCGCTGCGCCTGCCGTCGGAAGAGGAGCGCGCGAAGGGCGTGCGTTGCGTGACGGCCGAGGATCGCCGCTGGCTGCATTGCGACATCAAGTCGATCTCGCTGCTCGGCAACGTGCTGATGGCGCAGCATGCGGCCGAACGCGACGCGTTCGAGACACTGCAGTTGCGCGACGGCTACCTGACCGAAGGTTCGTCGTCGAACGTATGGATCGTGAAGAGCGGCGAGTTGATCGCGCCGCCGCGCAGTAACAAGATCCTCGAGGGGATCCGCTACGCGCTGGTCGAGCAGCTGGCCGACGAATGCGGCATTCCGTTCATCGCGCGCGAAATCGGCGAAGTGGAGTTGCGCGCGGCCGACGAGATCATGATCACGTCGGCCACGAAGGAAGTGCTGCCCGTCACGTCGCTCGACGATCTGCCCGTGCAGGGCGGCAAGCCGGGCCCCGTGTTCGCGGCGCTGTACGACGCGTACCAGCGTGCGAAGGCACGCGAGTTTGAACAGTTTGACCTAACCCGGAGAAAATGATGAGCGAACCGACCAAAACCGTCGAGGTCACCGGCGCGATCGAGACCCGGAAGGAGTCGCTGCTGGAGTTCCCGTGCGATTTCCCGATCAAGATCATGGGCAAGGCGCACCCCGAGTTCAAGGACACGATCTTCAAGGTCGTCGCCGTTCACGACAACGAGATCGATGTCGAGAAGATCGAGGAGCGCGCGTCGAGCGGCGGCAATTACACGGGCCTCACGATCACCGTGCGCGCGACAAGCCAAGAACAGCTCGACAACATCTACCGCGCACTGACCGGCCATCCGATGGTCAAGGTCGTACTCTAAGCGCCTTCCATCCTCCTTCCCGCGCGCACTCGGCGGGGGTCTTCCCCGCCGCGCGCCGCGCGTCCAGCTCGTCGCACAGCCGCTTGTATTCGGCGACTTCCTCGAGCAGCCAGGTCCTGAACGCCTGCACGCGCGACGTGTTCAGCAGCGGCGGCGGACACACGAAAAAATAGTGCCACGGGCTCGGTCCGTCGATGTCGAACAGGCGCACGATGCGCCCGTCCAGCAAGTCGTGCACCGCGAGCGAGCGGCGCACCAGCGCGATGCCCTGGCCGTCGATCGCGGCCAGCAGCAGGTTCGACGAATCCTGGTACAGGATCCCGCGTTTCGGCTCGGTCAGCGTCTTGAGCCCCGCCGCGTCGAACCATGGCCGCCACAGCTCGTCGTCCGAGCGCAGCAGGTTGTAGTGCACGAGATCGGCAGGGGTTTGCGGCAGCTTGCCGCCGTTCAGCGTCGGCGAACATGCGGGAAAGAACACCTCGTCGAACAGCGGCTCGACATGCAGCCCCGGATAGTTACCTTGACCGAAGCGGATCGCGATGTCGACGTCGTCGCGCGCGAAATCGGTCAGCGAGTTGGTCGACTGCAGCTCGACGTCGATTTCCGGATGCCGCTCGATGAACGTACCGATGCGCGGCGTGATGAAGCGCGCGGCGAACGACGTCAGCATCGACACCACCAGCCGCCGGTCGCGGTCGCTCGCGCGCACGTCGCGCGTCGCGTCGGCGATCACCATCAGCGCGGTGCGGATCTGCTGCGCGTAGCGCATGCCGGCGTCGGTCAGACACAGCCGCTTGCCGTTGCGCGTGAACAGCTGCACGCCGAGCTCTTCCTCGAGCGCGCGCACCTGATGGCTGACCGCGCCGTGCGTGACGAACAACTCGTCGGCGGCGCGCGAGAAATTCTCGTGACGGGCGGCGGCTTCGAACGCGCGAATCGCGTTCAGCGCAGGTAGCTGGCGGAGGTCCATTTGCTAATTTTCCTCACATCGACGTGAAAATTGGTCGTTTTGTCGGACGCCTTGAAGTGACTACGATTGTAGCCATCGAAGCACTTATTGGCGGAGTCGATCATGCAAGAAATTTCCTCAAGCATCACGTTCGAAATCCCCGTGGGCGAAACCGTGCCGATGAAGGTGCAACGCAGCACGCGGCTGATCGTCCAGTGCGGGCCGGTCTGGGCCACGCGCAGCAACGACGTCGACGACTACTTCCTGGTCGATGGCGAGACGCTGAAGTTGCGCCGCGGCGAGCGGCTGTGGCTCAGCGCGGAAGGCCGGGAGGGTGCGTGCGTCGCGTTCTCGGTGTCGCGGCCGCCCAGGGAAGTCGCGCTCGGCGGGCTGGCACGGCTGCGCGAACGCGTCGCCGCGCTGTTCCACGACGGATGGCGCACGGTTTGACCGCCATTTCCTCCGACGGATACTGACCATCCGTCCCTTTCCCCGGCCGGCGAGACCCATGGGTTTTCGGTAAACTACCGCCCATGTCCGTTTCGCCGGTTTCCATCGTGTCCACGCCTGTCGCCGCTTCCGCATCGCCCGCCGAGTCGCCGGTTCAGCCGGATCACCCGGTCACCGTGCGCTGGCGGGGCGTCGAGGCCTACGAGACGAGCTTCGACGCGATGCGCGCGTTCACCGACACGCGCACGGCCGACACCGGCGACGAGATCTGGCTGGTCGAGCATCCGCCCGTCTACACGCTCGGCCAGGCGGGCGACCCGGCCCACCTGCTGGTGGCCGACAGCGGCGTGCCGCTCGTGAAGGTCGACCGCGGCGGGCAAATCACCTATCACGGCCCCGGCCAGATCGTCGTCTACCTGCTGCTGGACTTGCGCCGGCGCAAGCTGATGGTGCGCACGCTCGTGACGAAGATCGAGGAGGCCGTGATCGAAACCCTCGCGGCGTATAATCTCGCTTCGGTCCGCAAGGCGGGCGCGCCGGGGATCTACGTGGCATCCGGCGTGCACGAAGGCGCGAAAATCGCGGCCCTCGGCCTGAAGATCCGCAACGGCTGCAGCTATCACGGGCTGAGCCTGAACGTGAAGATGGATCTGCGCCCGTTTCTTGCGATCAACCCGTGCGGCTATGCCGGACTGGAAACCGTCGACATGGCGAGCCTCGAGGTTGCCGCCGACTGGAACGACGTCGCCCACACGCTGGTGCGCCGTCTGATCGCCAACCTCGACGGCGCATCCGCGGCCGCCGACAAGCCGCAGGCACTGGAACAATCGAATGACTGACGTTACCGCTTCTCCCGCACCGGCCGATTCGGCCGCGACCGCTGCCTACGATCCGACTGCCAAGCAGAAGGCGCAGGCGAAGACGGCGCGCATCCCGATCAAGGTCATTCCGATCGAGAAGCTGAAGAAGCCCGAGTGGATCCGCGTGAAGGCGGCCACCGGCAGTTCGCGCTTCAACGAGATCAAGACGATCCTGCGCGAGCACAACCTGCATACCGTGTGCGAGGAAGCGAGCTGCCCGAACATCGGCGAATGCTTCGGCAAGGGCACTGCGACGTTCATGATCATGGGCGACAAGTGCACGCGCCGCTGCCCGTTCTGCGACGTCGGCCACGGCCGTCCCGATCCGCTCGACACCGACGAGCCGAAGAACCTCGCGCGCACGATCGCCGCGCTGAAGCTCAAGTACGTGGTGATCACGAGCGTCGACCGCGACGACCTGCGCGACGGCGGCGCCGCGCACTTCGTCGAGTGCATCCGCGAAGTGCGCGAGCAGTCGCCGGAAACGCGCATCGAGATCCTGACGCCGGACTTCCGCGGCCGTCTCGACCGCGCGATCTCGATCCTGAACGCCGCGCCGCCCGACGTGATGAACCACAACCTCGAAACGGTGCCGCGCCTGTACAAGGAAGCGCGCCCGGGTTCGGACTACGCGCACTCGCTGAAGCTCCTGAAGGACTTCAAGGCGCTGCATCCGGACGTCGCGACGAAGTCGGGCCTGATGGTCGGCCTCGGCGAGACCGAAGAGGAAATCCTGCAGGTGATGCGCGACCTGCGCGCGCACGACGTCGACATGCTGACGATCGGCCAGTACCTGCAGCCGTCCGAGCACCACCTGCCGGTGCGGGCGTACGTGCATCCGGATACGTTCAAGATGTACGAGGAAGAGGCATACAAGATGGGCTTCACGCACGCGGCCGTCGGCGCGATGGTGCGTTCGAGCTATCACGCCGATCTGCAGGCGCATGGGGCCGGCGTGGTCTGAGCGCCGCGTTAGCGTTACCGCAGCCTTCACGCAGTCGAAAAAGCCCGCAACGATGCGGGCTTTTTTGCTGGTGCGGCTGCGATCCCCGCATTCGCACGGCAATCGCCGTCCGACCGGACGCACGATCCAATTCAGCGTGGGAAGCAAAGCTGAAACGGCATCGATAGCTTCGCAGGATAAGTTCGCTCCCGCCGCGCGCAAAGCTCCTATAGTCGGCTCTCCCGCAGCAATGCCCGCATTCCGAAGGAGAGCCGCATGTCCCGTTTCAGCTTCATCCGCCGCGCCGTCGTCGCGCTGACCGCCTTTGCCGCGCTCGGCGCGGCGCACGCCGAATCGCGCGAAGTCGTGATCGCGTACCAGGACATGGTCGTGCCGTGGCGCTACGCGCAGGCGAGCGGTGAAGTCGAAAAGGCGACCGGCTACAAGGTAACGTTCCGCAAGCTCGACAGCGGCGCCGACGTGATCCGCGCGCTCGCGTCGGGCTCCGTGCAGCTCGGCGAAGCCGGGTCGAGCCCGATCGCGGCCGGGTTGTCGCAGGGGCTCGACATTTCGCTGTTCTGGGTACTCGACAACATCAACGACGCCGAGGCGCTCGTCGCGCGCAATGGCTCGGGCGTCACCAACATCGCGGCGCTGAAGGGCAGGAAGATCGGCGTGCCGTTCGTGTCGACGTCGCATTTCCATACGCTCGTCGCGCTGCAGGCCGCGGGCGTCAATCCGAACGACGTGAAGATCGTCAACCTGCGTCCGCCCGAAGTCGCGGCCGCGTGGGCGCGCGGCGACATCGACGCGACCTATATCTGGGACCCCGTGCTGGCGAAGGTCAAGCAGTCGGGCACCGTACTGACGACGTCGGGCCAGGTTGCGAAAGAAAGCGGCAAGGCCACCTTCGACGGCTTCGTCGTGAGCCGCAAGTTCGCGCGCGAGAACCCCGAGTTCGTCACGCGCTTCGTGAAGGTGCTCGCGGCCGCCGATGCCGATTACCGTGTGCATGCGGCCGCGTGGAAGGCCGGGTCGCCGCAGGTCGCGGCGCTGGCGAAGGTATCGGGCGCGAACGTGCAGGACGTGCCGGCCAGCCTCGCGCTCTACGCATTCCCGACGGCGGCCGAGCAGGCGTCGCCGACGTGGCTCGGCGGCGGTGCGCAATCGGGCGCCGCGAAGTCGCTCGCCGCCACGGCCACGTTCCTCAAATCGCAGGGCACGATCCAGACGGTGCTGTCCGACTATTCGGCCGGCGTCGATCCGCAGTTCTTGCAGAAGGCCGCGCGCTGAGCGCGGCCACGCAGCGCATCGCGGAGCATCGCTCATGAGCACGCTGGAAGTTCGTCAGGTATCGGTTGCCTATCCGGGCGAGCGCGGTCGGCCGACGACGCAGGCGCTCACGCGCGTCGACCTGCGCATCGATGCCGGTGAGTTCGTCGTCGCGCTCGGTGCGTCCGGGTGCGGAAAGACGACGCTGCTGAACTGCATGGCCGGTTTCGTCACGCCGACGACCGGCGACGTGCGCGTGGACGGCGTGCCGGTCACGGGCCCGGGCGCCGATCGCGGTGTCGTGTTCCAGAAATATGCGCTGCTGCCGTGGCTCGACGTGCTCGACAACGTCGCGCTCGGGCTGCGCTTCGCGCGCGTGCCGAAGGCCGAACGCGAAGCGCGCGCGCGGGAGATGCTCGCGCTGGTCGGGCTCGACAAGCATGCGCATGCGCGTGTGTACGAGCTGTCGGGCGGGATGCAGCAGCGTGTCGGCATCGCGCGTGCGCTCGCGAGCGACCCGCGCGTGCTGCTGATGGACGAGCCGATGGGCGCGCTCGACGCGATGACGCGAGGCACGATGCAGGCGCTCGTGCTCGACGTGTGGGCGCGCACCGGCAAGACGGTGTTCTTCATCACGCACGACGTCGAGGAGGCGCTGTTCCTCGCGACGCGTCTCGTCGTGATGACGCCGGGCCCCGGCCGGATCGCCGAAACCTTCGAGTTGCCGTTCGCGCGACGCTACGTCGAATCGCGCGATGCGCGCGCGGTGAAGTCGTCGCCCGATTTCATCGGGTGGCGCGAGCGTCTGATCGCATATCTGCATCGCGACGAAGCCGTCGGGGAAGCCGCGTGACGCGCGAGCTCGCGCGGCAGGGCGTGGCCGTCGGGCGCGGCCGGAACAGTATTTTGCACAGGCAGGACAGCATGAGCACGCAGGATTCGTGGACGGCCGATCGCACGGCCGCGAGTTTCGAGCAGGACGAACACACGACGCGGCGACCCGCGGCGGCGCGCCCTACGCGCGCGTCGCGCCGTTACCGCTTGCCGGGGCAGGGAAAGACCGCAGGGCTGAGCGCGGCGACGGTCGCTGCGCTGGCCGTGCTGTGGTGGGTCGCGACGCATCGGCAGTGGCTGCCGCCGCTGTTCCTGCCCGCGCCGGAAGCCGTGTGGGCGGCATTCGTCGACGCGTGGCACGGCCGCATCCAGGGCGGCCTGCCGCTGTCCGAACATCTGCTGTGGAGCACTGCGCGTGTGTTCGGCGCATTCCTGCTCGCGACCGCGATCGGCGTGCCGGCCGGCATCATGATGGGCGTGAGCCGCGTCGCGCGAGGCGTGCTCGATCCGCTGCTGGAGTTCTACCGGCCGCTGCCGCCGCTCGCGTACCTGCCGCTCGTCGTGATCTGGTTCGGTATCGACGAAACGGCGAAGCTCGTCGTGATCTTCCTCGCGTGCTTCGCGCCGATCGCCATGGCCGCGCGTGCCGGCGTGCGCGCGGCGACGGTCGAGCAGATCAACGCCGCGTATTCGCTCGGCGGCAGCTTCGCGCAGATCGTGCGCCATGTCGTGCTGCCGGCCGCGCTGCCGGAGATTCTCACCGGGCTGCGGATCGCGATCGGCTTCGGTTGGACGACGCTCGTCGCGGCCGAGATGGTTGCCGCGACGGCCGGGCTCGGGCAGATGGTGCTCAACGCATCGAGCTTCCTGCGCACCGACATCGTCGTGATGGGGATCCTGATCATCGGCGCGATCGCGTGGCTGTTCGATCTCGCGATGCGGTGGGTCGAGCGGCGGGTGGTGCCGTGGAAGGGGAGAGGATAGGGGCGGCACGGCGCGCGGGTGATGTACGCCGGGTGTATGGCGCGACGCGTGACGGTGATGAGCGTACAGGGTCGCGAACAGAACGGGCCGGGTTTCGTGTCGATCGAAACCCGGCCCGTTCTGAATGATGCTGTCGGCAATGCCGCGACGGCTTACCAGCGATAGCCGGCGCCGGCGCCGACTGCCACGGTGCCTCGGGTATTGGTCGACCCGGACGCCTTGATGACCCAGCGACCGTTGCGGGTAGCGGTCGACAAACCGAACGCGACGGCCGACTGACCGCTGTACGTGCCGCCGGCGATCGATACCATGCTTTCGCCCGCCAGCGATGCTTGCGGCAGGTTCGCGATCGCGACGGCGGATGCGATGCCGCCGCTTGCGTCGCGCCGGTAGTGATCGATGTCGGATCGAACGCTGCCGATCTGGTCGTTCAACTGCTGCACGTTCACGGCATCGGTCGGCGCGGTGCCGGCCTTGACGTTGGTGATCTGTCGTTCGTGGCCGGGCGAGCCGACGGAGACCGAGTCGTCGCGATCGGCGACGGAGTTCGCGCCGAGCGCGACCGAATTATTGCCCGATGCCGTCGCATTGTTCCCGAGCGCGACGCCGCCATTGCCGGATGCGTTCGAGTTCTGGCCGAGCGCCATCGAATCCGATCCGGTCGCTCCGGAGCCGTCGCCGAGCTGGGCCAGCTGGCTGCCATGCTCGCCCGTCGACGGGTTGGCGCCGGTGCCGTTCTGCTCGACATTCGTCAGGCGGGAATTCAGTGAATCGACGCTGCTCTGGAATTTCTGCTCCATCGCAAAGAGTTGCCCGCCGTTGACGGCCTGCATGCTGCCCGCCGCGATTGCGCCGCCCTTGACGTTGTCGAGCAAGGTGCCGCCCACACCGCCGAGCGTCGCGCTGCCGAGCGTCAGGTCGTCGTACACGATCGCGCCGAGCGGCTTGCCGTTCGGGTCGATCAGGCCAGCCGCCTTGAGCTGCGCGACCGTTACGGCGTCGGTATCGCCAGTGCCGTTCGACAGGCCGGTCAGCGTGCGCGTGCCGTTCGCGCCGGCGACGCTGACGGACGTGCCGCCTTTGTCGGCGCCGATCGAGATCGCGAGACTCGCCGGGTCCTGCCGGACGAGGCCGGTCGTGCCGTTGTCGAGCTGCGCACCGAGATCGTCGACGTCGGTGCGGATCGACTTGACGTCGGTTTCGACCGTTGAGACGCGACCGTCGATCGTCGTGACGCGGCCGTCGAGATTCGTCAGCGCATTGCCGATGTTGTTGAACGATTTCCCGTCGATCGTGTAGTTCGGGCCGCGAACGGTACCGTCCGTGCTGACAACGGCATCGCCGCCGAGTGCGTCGACGACAGGCTTGAGCTGCGACAGGTTGGTTGCGTCGGTGTCGCGCGTGCCGGCCCGGAGGTTGACGAGCTGGCGCTCGCTGCCTGCGTCGCCGACCGAGACAGTGTTCGCGCGGTCGGCGACGCTGCCCTCGCCAAGTGCGACCGCGCCGTGCGCGGTGACCTTTGTGTCCGCGCCGAGCGCGAGGGCGCGGTTCGCGTTGACGTTCGACGAGACGCCGAACGCGCTCGAGCGATCGCCGTGGACGTTCGCGTTTTCGCCGACGGTAGCTCGCCCGTCGGCGACGGACGTCGCGCCGATCGCGATGGCCGAGTAGTCGCCGCCGGACTCGCCGTTTGCGTTCGCGCCGGGACCGATGGCGATCGAGCCGGCACCAGACGCGGCCGGATTGCCGCCGGTGCCGGCATTGACGATCAGGTTGTCGAGAACGAGATCGTCGGCAGCATGGCTGTAGCCGGGCACCAACGCGCTTACCGAGAGCGCAAGCGCCGACATGCGGATGGCAGTCATGGGTTGCCGCTTTGTCGAACCGTGCGGGCGTGCGTTGCCGAAGGAGATGGCAAGTAGGCGAATCATGAATCGTAGTCCTGAATGATGGATTGTGTGCATTCGGACGGTCAATGCCGATTTGCTTCTATTGGCAACGGGACGTTGCAACGTTGTCCGCGAACGGCACGCCGGAGTCGAATGGCCGAGACGTGAGTCAGCGACTATACGGAGCGGCAGATGCGTCGTCGATCAGACAATTACGAAATTGAAGTTAGCGGTATGGGACAGGACATCGCGTATCGATCGGGATGTCGCAGTTGGACAAGACGCGCGAACAGGAGGCGGCCAACGTGTGTCGGACGAGTCGGAATTTCGTCGCGGCGGAGCGGGCGAACGGTATCGCGGCGGCGCGTCGCGCCGCCACGCAGGGAACCGCTCAATCGCCCATCGCGATCCCTTCGCGCCGCGGGTCCGCGCCGCCGAACCACACCGTCTGCCCCTGCACGTTCAGCCGCTGGATCCCTTGCAGCCCCGAATTCATCTCGACGACCTGCACGTCGTGCCTGCGGCCCTTCAGCCCGTCGGCGAGCGCGTCCGACACGCGGCCGCGCTCGAGCTGAGTCGGCCCATTCATCGATCCGAAGTTCGGCAGCGCGATCGCCTGCTGCATCGTCATCCCCCAGTCGAGCACGCCGACCAGCGTCTTCGCGACGTGATTGATGATCGCGGGGCCGCCGGCCGAGCCGACGATCATCGTCACCTGCTTCGTCTTCTTGTCGAACACGAGCTCCGGCGACATCGCCGAGCGCGGCCGCTTGCCGGGCTGCACGCGGTTCGCGACCGGCCGGCCGTTGTCGTTCGACACGAACGAGAAATCGGTGAGCTGGTTGTTCAGCATGAAGCCGCGCACCATCAGCCGCGAGCCGAACGCATCCTCGATGCTCGTCGTCATCGACAGCGCCTGGCCGTAGCGGTCGACGATCGCGATGTCGGACGTCGACGGCAATTCGGGGCTGCGATCGTCGGCCATCGCGAGCGTCGCGCCCCGCGGCGCGCCGGCCTGCACGACGCCCATGCTGTTGTCGCCGATCAGCCGCGCGCGCTGCGCGAGGTAGGTCCTGTCGGTGAGGCTTGCCCAGTTGCCGCCCGGCAGCGGCACGAAATCGGGATCGGCGACATAGCGCGCGCGGTCCGCATACGCGAGGCGCCCGGCTTCGCTGAACAGGTGCGCGGCGAACGGCGTCGGCTCGTAGCCGACGTCGTTGCGCACCGGTTTCTGCGCGCCGATCTGCTGCCAGTCGGGCATCGCCTCGAGGATGCCGAGCATCTGCGCGATCGCGAGACCGCCGGACGACGGCGGCGGCATCCCGCAGACGACCGAGCGCCGGTAGTCGGCGCACAGCGGCGTGCGCACCTTCGCCTTGTAGCGTGCGAGATCCTGGAGCGACAGCAGGCCCGGATTGGTCGGGTGCTTGCGGACCTTGGTGACGATGTCGCGCGCGATCGCGCCGGTGTAGAACGCGTTCGCGCCGCGCTCGGCGACCTGGCGCAGCACGGTTGCGAGCGCGGGGTTCTTCAGCACCGTGCCGGCCGCCTTCGGCGTGCCGTCCGGATTGTAGAAGTACGCACGCGCGGCCGGGTCGTTCTTCAGGTACTTGTCGTTCGCGATCAGCGTCGCGAGCCGCGGGCTGATCGTGAAACCGTGCTCGGCGAGCCGGATCGCGGGCTGGAACAGCCGGCGCCACGGCAGCTTGCCGTGCGCGCGGTGCGCGGCGTCGAGCATGCGCAGCACGCCCGGCGTGCCGACCGAGCGCCCGCCGACGACGCCGTCGTAGAAGCCCATCGGCTGGCCGGTCGGCCCGTAGAACAGGCGGTCGGTCGCGGCGGCCGGCGCGGTTTCGCGGCCGTCATACGCCTGCGTCGCGTTGCCGTCGAAGTACAGCATGAACGCGCCGCCGCCGATTCCCGACGATTGCGGCTCGACGAGCGCGAGCACCATCTGCGTCGCGATCGCGGCGTCGATCGCGGTGCCGCCGGCCTTCAGCATCTCGTAGCCGGCCTGTGTCGCGAGCGGGTTCGCGGCCGCGATCATGCTGTGCTGCGAAGTCCAGCCCGGCTTGTCGACCCAGCCGGACGACAGCTCGGGCGCATGGAAGCCGGGCAGCGGGACGGCTGCGCCCGACGCGGAGGCAACCGGGACGACGGCGCCCGACGGCGTTGACGGGGACGTGCAGCCGGCGTTGAACGCGATGAGCGCGACGGCGGCGAGCAGCGTCCAGGGACGCGAATGCGGACGAATCCGGTCGAACATTGAACCCTCGGCAGCAGTGAATTCGAATGAAGCGATGGTGCAGGCGCAACGGGGCTGCGCGCCCCGGCGCGCTATTGTCGCTGCGCGGCCGGCGGATTGTCACCCGACAGGAAACCCTGACGCATCGCGCCGGGCCCGCCCCGGCCGGCCTTTCCGGCCTGTTCGAGGATGAACTCTATGAACGTCGACGTCGCGCGCGTGTGGTGCCGGTTCGGCATGTAGAGCATGTACATGTGCGTGCCGAAGATGCTGAGCCGATACGCGTCGAGCGACGTGACGACGGTGCCGCGCCGCATGTCGTCCTGCATCACGTAGTCGGGCACGATGCCGACGCCGACCCCCGCGAGGATCGCCTGACGCAGGAACAGGAAGTTCTCCGAAATCAGCGTGGGTTCGAGCAGCACCTCGTGGCGCTCGTCGCCGAGATACGCGGCGATCCTGAGCTGGCGGCCCATCACCGTCGCGGTGACAACCGGCGCGGCGGCCAGCGCGCCGAGGCTCGCGGGCATCCCGTGCGCGGCCGCGAACGCGGCCGACGCGCACGCGACGTAGCGCACCGCGCCCATGTCGCGCGCGACGAGGTTCTGCGGCGGCTCGGGCATCACGCGCACCGCGATGTCGATCTCGTCGCGCATCAGGTCTTCCACGCGGTTCTCGAACACGACGTCGAGCACGATGCCCGGATGCAGCCGCTTGAACGCGAGCAGCCATTCGGACATCACCATCTGTCCGTAGCCGCTCGGCACCGACAGCCGCACGCGGCCCTGCAGGTCCTGGCCGAGCGTCGTCACCGATTCCTCCGCGGCGAGCAGCTCGTTGCGGATGCGCCGGCCGTGCTCGTACAGCTTCAGCCCGATTTCGGTCGGCTCGATGCGCCGCGTCGTGCGCCGCACGAGCTGCTGGCCGATCGAGCGCTCGAGCTGGTTCAGCCGGTAGCTGACGTTCGCGCGGCTCATCTTGAGCCGCTGCGCGGCCTTGCTGAGATTGCCGGCGTCGAGGATCTCGACGAGCAGCGTCAGCGCGTTCAGGTCCATGCGTTCGCTCCTGATCCGTCCCGTTTAACGGTCGGAAAGCATTCAGTGTCAAGTCAGACTTGACAGCTTGTAAAGGCGTGCGGGAATTGTCAATGAATCTCGATCAATCGAGAATCGGTGCATGTCTGGTGCATATGACAGGACAGGAGACACCATGAATTCACCCACCTCACCCCAAGCCGGCACGGTCACGCGCGAGCGGCGCGACAAGGTGCTCGTCGTCACGATCGACCATCCGCCCGTCAACGCGCTGTCGGCCGACGTGCGGCGCGGCCTCGCCGACGCGCTCGACGCTGCGCAGGCCGACGACGCGATCCGCGCGGTGCTGATCGTCGGCGCCGGCCGCAACTTCATCGCGGGCGCCGACATTCGCGAATTCGGCAAGCCGCCCGTGCCGCCGTCGCTGCCCGACGTGTGCGAGCGGATCGAGTCCAGCGCGAAGCCGGTCGTGGTCGCGCTGCACGGCGCGACGCTCGGCGGCGGGCTCGAAGTCGCGCTGGCCGCGCATTACCGGCTCGCGGTGCCCGGCGCGAAGCTCGGGCTGCCCGAAGTCACGCTCGGCCTGCTGCCCGGCGCGGGCGGCACGCAGCGTGCGCCGCGCCTGATCGGTGCGAAGGCCGCGCTCGACCTGATGCTGACGGGCCGCCACGCGAGCGCGGACGAAGCGCTCGCGCTCGGCCTCGTCGATCGCGTCGCGCACAGCGACGACACGCTCGCCGAAGGCCTCGCCTATGCGCAGGAACTCGTGTCGCTCGGCGCGCCGGTGCGCCGCACGCGCGATGCGCAGGGGCTCGCCGATCGCGCGGCCGCGCAGGCCGCGATCGACGCGGCGCGCGCGGAACTGCCGAAGAAGTCGCGCGGGCTGTTCTCGCCGGCGAAGATCGTCGAAGCGGTCGAGGCCGCGCTCACGCAGTCGTTCGACGCGGGGATGAAGTTCGAACGCAGCCTGTTCCTGCAGTGCATCGACAGCCCGCAGCGCGCGGGCCTCGTGCACGCGTTCTTCGCGGAGCGCGAAGCCGCGAAGGCACCCGAGGCGCGGCGCGCGAGCGCGCGGCCGGTCGAGCGGATCGGCGTGGTCGGCGGCGGCACGATGGGCGCGGGCATCGCGGTCGCGGCGCTCGACGCCGGGCTGCCGGTGACGATGATCGAACGCGACGAAGCGTCGCTCGCGCGCGGCCGCGCGCACGTCGAGAAGGTGTACGACGGCCTCGTCGCGAAAGGGCGGATGACGCCGGCCGCGCACGCGGCGCGGCTCGCGCGCTTCAAGGGCAGCACGTCGTACGACGCGCTCGCTCAGGCCGACGTCGTGATCGAGGCCGTGTTCGAGGACATGGCCGTGAAGAAGGCCGTGTTCGCCGAGCTCGCGCGCGTCTGCAAGCCGGGCGCGGTGCTCGCGACCAACACGTCGTATCTCGACATCGATGAGCTGGCCGCGAGCATCGACCGCCCGGCCGACGTGATCGGCCTGCATTTCTTCTCGCCGGCCAACGTGATGAAGCTGCTCGAGATCGTCGTGCCGGCGAGCGTGAGCGCGGACGTCGTCGCGACCGCGTTCGTGCTCGCCAAGCAGTTGAAGAAGACGCCGGTGCGCGCGGGCGTATGCGACGGCTTCATCGGCAACCGGATCCTCGCCGTCTATCGCACGGCGGCCGACTACCTGATGGAAGACGGCGCGTCGCCGTACCAGATCGATCGCGCGGTGCGCGAATTCGGCTTCCCGATGGGGCCGTTCCAGGTGGTCGATCTCGCGGGCGGCGACATCGGCTGGGCGACCCGCAAGCGCCGCGCGGCGACACGCGATCCGCGCGCGCGCTATGTCGAGATTTCCGACCGGCTGTGCGAGCGCGGTTGGTTCGGGCAGAAGACGTCGCGCGGCTACTACCTGTATCCGGACGGCGCGCGCGTCGGCACGCCGGACCCGGAAGTCGAAGCGATCGTCGCGGCAGAACGCGCGAAGAAGGGCGTCACGCCGCGCACGTTCACCGACGACGAGATCCAGCGCCGCTACCTCGCCGCGATGATCAACGAAGGCGCGAACGTCGTGCACGAGAAGATCGCGCTGCGCCCGCTCGATGTCGACGCGGTGTTCCTGTACGGCTACGGCTTCCCGCGCTATCGCGGCGGCCCGATGCACTACGCGGACACGATCGGTCTCGCGAACGTGCTCGCCGATATCCGCGCGTTCGCGAAGGAGGATCCGCTGTTCTGGAAGCCGTCGCCGCTGATCGTCGAACTCGTCGCGCGCGGCGCCGATTTCGCGAGCCTGAACCGCATCGACTGAACGCCAACTGCATTCGCAACGGACCGAAGATGGACCTCGATTTCACTCCCGAAGAGGAAGCCTTCCGCACGGAAGTGCTGCGCTTCCTGCAAGCCGAACTGCCCGAGCGCATCGCGCGCAAGGTGAAGGGCGGCCTGCACCTCACGCGCGACGACATGCGCGAATGGCACGCGACACTCAACGCGCGCGGCTGGCTCGCGAGCCACTGGCCGCGCGAATACGGCGGCCCCGGCTGGAGCGTCGCGCAGAAGTTCCTGTTCGATAACGAATGCGCGCTCGCCGGTGCGCCGCGCATCGTGCCGTTCGGCGTGAACATGCTCGGCCCGGTGCTGATCAAGTACGGCAACGAAGCGCAAAAGCGCCACTGGCTGCCGCGCATCCTCGACGGCACCGACTGGTGGTGCCAGGGCTACTCGGAACCGGGCGCCGGTTCCGATCTCGCGGCGGTGAAGACGAGCGCGGTGCGCGGCATCGACGCGCAGGGCGAGCACTACATCGTGAACGGCCAGAAGACGTGGACCACGCTCGGCCACTACGCGAACATGATCTTCTGCCTCGTGCGCACCGCGACCGACGTGCGCAAGCAGGAGGGCATCAGCTTCCTGCTGATCGACATGAACACGCCGGGCGTAGACGTGCGGCCGATCATCACGCTCGACGGCGAGCACGAGGTGAACGAGGTGTTCTTCACCGACGTGCGCGTGCCGGCGGAAAACCTCGTCGGCGAAGAGAACCGCGGCTGGACCTATGCGAAATACCTGCTCACGTACGAGCGCACCAACATCGCCGGGATCGGCTTCTCGACGGCCGCGCTCGACCGGCTGCGCGCGGTCGCCGCGAAGGTGGCGAAGAACGGCAGGCCGCTCGCGGACGATCCGTTTTTCTCAGCGCGCGTCGCGCGTGTCGAGATCGAGCTCGAGAACATGCGCACGACCAACCTGCGCGTGCTGGCCGCGGTCGCGGGCGGCGGTGCGCCGGGCGCGGAAAGCTCGATGCTGAAGATCCGCGGCACGCAGATTCGCCAGGAGATCGCGTCGCTGATGCGGCGCGCGATGGGGCCTTACGCGCAGCCGTTCATCGACGAAGCGCTCGATGCGGACTACGACGGCGAACCGGTCGGCCCGGACGAAGCCGCGAGCGCCGCGCAGCAGTACTTCAACAACCGGAAGCTGTCGATCTTCGGCGGCTCGAACGAGATCCAGAAGAACATCATCGCGAAGATGATGCTCGGGCTGTAACGAGGAGCGCGACGATGGATTTCCAGCACACAGAAGACCGCCGGATGCTGGCGGACACGTTGAACCGCTTCATCGCCGAACAGTACGCGTTCCCGGTGCGCGATCGCATCGCGCAGTCGGCCGAAGGCTTCGATCGCGCGATGTGGCAGCGCTTTGCCGAACTCGGCACGGTCGGCGCGCTGTTTCCCGAAGCCGACGGCGGCTTCGGCGGCGCGGGCTTCGACATCGCCGTGGTTTTCGAATGCCTCGGGCGCGGGCTCGTCGTCGAGCCGTTCCTCGGCGCGCTGCTTGCGGGCCGCGCGCTGTCGCTCGCCGGTGGCGATGCGCATCGCGAGAGACTGGCGGCATTGATCGACGGCAGCGCGAGCGCCGCGTTCGCGCACGACGAGCCGGGCTCGCACTACGAACTGACGACCGTGCGCACGCGCGCCGAACGCTCGGGCGACGGCTGGGTGCTGACGGGCGCGAAGGGCGTCGTCGACCAGGCCGCGCAGGCGGCGTTCTTCGTCGTCAGCGCGCGCACGTCCGGTCGCGACGACGATGCGGCCGGCATCGGCCTGTTCGTCGTGCCGGCCGATGCGCCGGGCGTATCGCTGCGCGATTACCGGAAGATCGACGGCGGCCGTGCGGCCGAGGTGCGCTTCGATCGCGTTGCGCTGCCGGCCGATGCCGCGCTCGGCGAGCCGAGCGGCGACGGCGAGGCTGGCGCGGCGCTGCTCGAACGCGTGGTCGGCTACGGGCTGCTCGCGCTGTCGGCGGAAGCGCTCGGCGCAATGGACGTTGCGAAGGAGCACACGCTCGAATACCTGCGCACGCGCAAGCAGTTCGGATTGCCGATCGGCAGCTTCCAGGCGCTGCAGCACCGAATGGCCGACCTGCTGCTCGAGGTCGAGCAGGCGCGTTCGGCCGTGATCAACGCGGCTGCGCAGCTCGATGCGCCGCGCGCGGTGCGCGAGCGCGCGCTTGCGGCGGCGAAGTACAGCATCGGCCGGATCGGCGCGCTCGTCGCCGAAGAGAGCATCCAGTTGCACGGCGGGATCGGGATGACGTGGGAGTTGCCGCTGTCGCATTACGCGAAGCGTCTCGTGATGATCGATCACCAGCTCGGCGACGAGGATCACCATCTCGCACGCTACATCGCGCTGTCGAAACAGTAAAAGCGGACAACGCGAATGGAGGAGACAAGAATGACGAACGAATCGGCCGCATTGCCGCTGGCCGGCGTGAAGGTGCTCGATTTCTCGCGCGTGCTCGCGGGCCCGTGGTGCGCGATGGTGCTCGCCGATTTCGGCGCGGAGGTGATCAAGGTCGAGCATCCGGTGCGCGGCGACGACACGCGCGACTGGGGGTTGCGGATCGGCGCTACCGAGACGACCTATTTCAACAGCGTGAATCGCAGCAAGCGTTCGATCTGCGTGGACCTGCAGACCGAAGCCGGGCAGCGCGTCGCGTGCGAACTGGCCGCGCAGGCCGACGTGCTGATCCACAACTTCAAGTTCGGCGGCGCGGAAAAGCTCGGCCTCGGCTACGACGCGCTGGCCGAACTGAACCCGCGCCTCGTGCACTGCGCGATTTCCGGCTACGACCGTTCGGGCGCCGAGGCCGCGCGGCCCGGCTACGACCTCGTCGTGCAGGGCGAGGCCGGGCTGATGGCGCTGAACGGCGAGGCCGGCCAGCCGCCGCTGAAGTTCGGCGTCGCGGCGGTCGACCTGTTCACCGGCATGTATTCGGCGCAGGCGATCCTCGCCGCGCTGTACGAGCGTCATGCGACCGGGCGCGGGCGGCGCATCGAGATGGCGCTGTTCGACTGCGGGCTGATGATCACCGCGTACTACGGGCTCGACGCGCTGCTGATGGGCGAGGACCCGCCGCGCTACGGCAACGCGCATCCGTCGATCGTGCCGTACGGCGTGTTCGACGCGGCCGACGGCCCGCTCGTGATCACCGTTGGCAACAACACGCAGTTCGCGCGCTTCTGCGAGGCGATCGAGCGGCCTGATCTCGCGGCCGACGCGCGCTACAAGACCAACCTCGGCCGCTCGGAAAACCGCGCGGACCTGCTGCCCGAGCTTCGCCGCGAACTCGCGCGCCGGTCGCGCGCGACGCTGCTTGCGGCGCTCGCCGACGCGGGCATCCCGTGCGGCGAAGTGCTCGGATTGCACGAAGCGTTGAGGTCCGAGCGTGCGACCAGTGCGGGGCTCGTCACGCGGCAGCCGCATCCGGTCGCGGGCGGTGTCGACGTGCTTGCGCCGCCGTACCGCTTCGACGGCGCGCGGCTGCCGGTGCGCGGCGCGCCGCCGGTGCTCGGTGCGGATACGGACGCGGTGCTCGGCGGCTGGCTCGGGATGTCGGCCGACGAGGTCGCGCGGCTGCGTGCGGATCGCATCGTGTAACGCGATTTTTGCCGCCGCGGCGCGGGCGGATCGATTGACGCGCCGGCCATCTACAAGATAACCCTCGCGAAACGACGAGGGGCCCTGCGGGGACTGGGGGCGGCGCTCGAGCGCCGATTCCGGTCGACCGCGAAGCATGGGACCGGAGTAAGCGCTAAAGCGCCAACTCCGGTCGACCGCGAAGCATGGGACCGGAGCAAGCGCTAAAGCGCCAACTCCGGTCGACCGCGAAGCATGGGACCAGAGTAAGCGCTAAAGCGCTAACTCTGGTCGACACAGGAGACAACATGGAGCTTTCCGTCATCGAATCGGTCACGGCGCGCCGCGACTACCAGCAACTCGTGCGCGCGCGGCGCCGCTTCAGCTTCACGCTGACGGCGCTGATGATCGCGACCTACTACGGCTTCATCCTGCTCGTCGCGCTCGCGCCGCACGTGCTCGCGGCGCCGCTGTATCGCGGCGCGACGACGACGGTCGGGATCGCCGCGGGCGTCGCGATCATCCTGGTCGCGATCGGCTTGACCGCGTGCTACGTGCTGCGCGCGAATCGTGCGTTCGACCGCCGGGTCGACGCAATCCTGCAGCGTTCCTGACGGAGGCCGACATGCGACGCACATCGATCGCGCTCGGCGCGCTTGCCATTCTCGTTTCCTCCGCCGCCCATGCGGTATCGGTCGCGGGCCCGATGCCCGACAAGGTCGAGCTGAACCCGGTCGCGATCGGGATGTTCTTCGCGTTCGTGTTCGCGACGCTCGCGCTCACACGCTGGGCCGCGCGCCGCACGCGCTCGACGCGCGACTTCTATACGGCCGGCGGCGGCATCACCGGGCTGCAGAACGGGCTCGCGATCGCGGGCGACTACATGTCGGCCGCGTCATTCCTCGGGTTGTCCGGGATGGTGTTCATGTTCGGCTTCGACGGGCTCATCTATTCGATCGGCTTTCTGGTCGGCTGGCCGTTCGTGATGTTCCTGATCGCCGAACCGCTGCGCAACCTCGGCAAGTTCACGTTCGTCGACGTCGTCGCGTACCGCTTCGCGCAGCGGCCGATCCGGCTGCTGACCTCCGCGAACGCGCTGACGATCGTCGTGCTGTACCTCGTCGTGCAGATGGTCGGCGCGGGCAAGCTGATCCAGTTGCTGTTCGGGCTGTCGTACGGCACGGCGGAACTGATCGTCGGCGTGCTGATGGTCGTCTACGTGTTCTTCGGCGGGATGACCGCGACCACCTGGGTGCAGGTGATCAAGGCCGTGCTGCTGCTGTGCGGCGCGACGCTGCTTGTGTTGCTCGCGCTCGGCGAATTCGGCTTCAGCGTCGACGAGATGTTCCGCCGCGCGGTGGCCGTGCATCCGGGCGCGCTCGGCATCATGGGGCCTGGCAAGCTGATCCGCGATCCGGCCAACGCGCTGTCGCTCGGCATCGCGCTGATGTTCGGCACGGCCGGCTTCCCGCACATCCTGATGCGCTTCTTCACGGTGCCGAACGCGAAGGAGGCGCGCAAGTCGGTGCTCTACGCGACCGGCTTCATCGGCTACTTCTACCTGCTGACCTTCGTGATCGGCTTCTCGGCGATCGTGCTGCTCGCGCAGCATCCCGAGTTCTTCAAGCTCGGCGCGAACGGCACGTTCAACCTCACGCATGACCTGCTCGGCGGCTCGAACATGGTCGCGGTGAAGCTCGCGCAGGCGGTCGGCGGGAATTGGTTCTACGGCTTTATCGCGGCCGTCACGTTCGCGACGATCCTCGCGGTGGTCGCGGGCCTGACGCTCGCCGGCGCGACGACGATCTCGCACGACCTGTATGCGCAGATGTGGGCGCGCGGCAAGCCCGACGAGCGCCTCGAGATGCGCATCTCGCGCGCGGCGACGATCGTGCTGTCGGCCGTCGCGATCGGGCTGTCGATCCTGTTCGAGCACGTGAACGTCGCGTTCATGGTCGGGCTCGTCGCGGCGGTGGCCGCGAGCGCGAATTTCCCGGTGCTCGCGATGTCGATCTTCTGGCGCGGGATGACGACGCGCGGCGCGGTGCTCGGCGGCGGCCTCGGCCTCGTGTCGGCGGTGGCGCTCACGGTGCTGTCGAAGTCGGTGTGGGTCGACGTGCTGCACCACGCGCACGCGCCGGTGTTCCTCGACAACCCGGCGCTCGTGTCGGTGCCGCTCGCGTTCGTCGGGATCGTCGCCGGCTCGCTCGCGGATCGCAGCGAGCGCGCACGGCGCGAGCGCGACGCGTTCGCGCAGCAGGAGTTCTACGCGCAAACCGGCCTGCTGGCCGGCGAGGCCGTGCAGCACTGATTGGTCTGACTAAAGCCCCATCCGTCCGGATCGCCGGACGGATATTTTCCGGAAATCCGGAATCCCGGATTTCCTTGCCTGCCGCATTATGAGAAATACAATAAAAACAATGGTTTGAGGGGTTACGGAAACCTGGCATCGACCTTGCGATATAAAACGCATGGCCGCCCACTCGGCCTGACTATTAAACCAAGCGTTGCATGGGACCCAAGTAAGCGCTGAAGCGCTGACTCGGGTCGACAGGAGACAATCGATGACCACTGCCTTCCTCCCCCTCCGGATGTCGTGAGGCATCGCTTGTTGCGGCACGGCAGCCGCGCGGGCGAATGACTCCCCTGGCATTCGCCTGCGCGCGTGACGCCGTTTCCACCGGCTCATCTACTTCAGCAGGAACCATCGTGAAGAAGAAACCCTTCTACAAAGTGCTCTATGTGCAGGTGATCTTCGCCATCATCGTCGGCGTGATCCTCGGCCACTACTACCCGGCGCTCGCCACCGACATGAAGCCGCTCGGCGACGGGTTCATCAAGCTGATCAAGATGGTGATCGGTCCGATCATCTTCTGTACGGTCGTCACCGGCATCGCCGGCATGGAGGACATGAAGAAGGTCGGCCGCGTCGGCGGCAAGGCGCTGCTGTACTTCGAGGTCGTGTCGACCTTCGCGCTGCTGCTCGGCCTCGCGGCCACGCACATCCTGCGTCCGGGCGTCGGCTTCAACATCGATCCGGCGACGCTCGACGGCAAGGCCGTCGCGTCGTACGCGGCGAAGGCGCACGGGCAGTCGACGGTCGACTTCCTGATGCACATCATCCCGAACACGATGGTCGACGCGTTCGCGCAGGGCGAAATCCTGCAGATCCTGCTGATCGCGCTGCTGTTCGGCAGCGTGCTCGCGCACCTCGGCGAACGCGGCAAGGTCGTTACCGACTTCATCGACGGGCTCACGCGCGTGCTGTTCGGCATCGTGCACATCGTCACGAAGCTGGCACCGATCGGCGCGTTCGGCGCGATGGCGTTCACGATCGGCAAGTACGGCGTCGGCTCGCTGGTGCCGCTGCTCAAGCTGATCGGCACGTTCTACCTGACGTCGGTCGTGTTCGTGCTCGTCGTGCTCGGCGCGATCGCGCGCTTCACGGGCTTCTCGATCATCCGCTTCGTGTCCTACATCAAGGAAGAGCTGCTGATCGTGCTCGGCACGAGCTCGTCGGAAGCCGCGCTGCCGCAGCTGATGGAAAAGCTCGAGAAGGCCGGCTGCTCGCGTTCGGTCGTCGGCCTCGTCGTGCCGACCGGCTATTCGTTCAACCTCGACGGCACCAACATCTACATGACGATGGCCGTGCTGTTCATCGCGCAGGCGACCAACATCGAACTGACGTGGATGCAGCAGCTCACGCTGCTGGCGGTCGCGATGCTGACGTCGAAGGGGGCGAGCGGCGTGACGGGCGCAGGCTTCATCACGCTCGCCGCGACGCTGGCCGTCGTGCCGACGATCCCGCTGTCGGGTATGGTGCTGATCCTCGGCATCGACCGCTTCATGAGCGAATGCCGCGCGCTGACCAACATCGTCGGCAACGGCGTCGCGACGGTCGTCGTGTCGGCCTGGGAGAAGGAGCTCGACCGCAACAAGCTGCGCCAGGCGCTGAAGGGCGGCGGCGAGGTTTCGGCGACCGAGACGGCCGGCGTCTGACGTCATGAAGGAGCAGGCGGCGGGACCGCCCGCCGGCGGCACCGCCCGCGGCGGCCGAGGCGTTGACAGGGAGGCCTATGACACAATAGGCGATCCGCATCGCCAGGAAGCCTCGACCGTGACGCGCCGCCTGCTCATCCTCGTCGTGCTTGCCGCCGCGCTCGTCGCGGCGTGCGCACTGACGTGGACGATTACCTGGCAGCGCGGCGTCGCCGAGCTGCAGCGCAACGCCGCGGTGCGCGTCGACCGCACCACCAACGCGCTCAAGAGCACGCTCGACCGCTACGAATCGCTGCCCTATCTGCTCGGCAGCCATCCGTATGTGCAGGACCTGCTCGCCGAGCCGAAGCGCGGCGACTACACCGCGCGCGTCAACCGCTATCTCGAAGATCTCAACGAACACGCGCACGCGACCGTCACCTACGTGATCGGCGCGGACGGCCTGTGCGTCGCCGCCAGCAACTGGCGTGCGCCCGACAGCTTCGTCGGGATCGAATACCGTTTCCGCCCCTACTTCCTCGACGCGATGAACGGCCGGGTCGGCCGCTTCTTCGGGATCGGCACGATCTCGCGCGATCCCGGCTACTACATCTCGCAGCCCGTGTGGCGCGACGGCAAGATCGCGGGTGTCGTCGTCGTGAAGCTCAATCTCGAATGGTTCCAGGGCGCCGATGCGTCCGAGCCGCTCGTCGTCGCGGACGATCACGGCGTCGTGTTCCTGTCGTCGGTGCCCGCGTGGAAGTACCACACGCTGCGGCCGTTGACGGGGCCCGTGGCCGCGTCGATCTACGAGACGCGCCAGTACGCGCAGCAGCCCGTCACGCCGCTGCCGCTGCGCATCGAGCAGACGCTCGGCGCCGATGCGGAGATCGTGCGCCTCGGCGCGGGCCTGCGCGCGCCGCGTTTCCTGGCCAGCAAGCGGCGGATCGGCGAGCCCGACTGGCTGCTCGTCACGCTCGCGCCGATCGCGCCCATCGACGCCGATGCGCGCAACGCGACGATCGTCACGGGCTTCGGCTTCGTGTCGGTCGCGCTGCTCGCGTTCTACTGGCGGATGCGCCGCGCGCGCGTGCGCGAAATGATCCGCGGCCGCGCGCTGTTGCAGCAGGCGTACGCGGAGCTGAACCGGCGCGTCGAGGAGCGCACGGCCGACCTGTCGGAAGCGAACGAGCAGTTGCAGAAGGAAGTCGGCGACCGGATCCGCGCGGAGCAGGAGCTGCGCGCGGCGCACGACGAACTGATCCAGGCGAGCAAGCTGGCCGCGCTTGGCCAGATGGCGGCCGGCATCACGCACGAACTGAACCAGCCGCTCGCGGCGCTGCGCAGCTTCTCGGACAACACGCGCGTGCTGCTCGATCGCGGCGAGCAGGCGGCCGCGCGCGAGAACCTCGAGGCGATCGCCGCGCTCACCGAGCGGATGGGCAAGATCACGAACCAGCTGAAGCTGTTCGTCGGCCGCGCGAAGCCGCGCAACGAGCGGGCGCTCGTCGTGCGTGCGCTGCGCAGCGTGCTGTCGCTGCTCGGCGATCGCCTGCGCGGCGTCGCGCTCACGCTGACGCTGCAGGACGCGACCGTATCGCCCGCGCACGGCGTGCCGCTCGATCTGGCGCGCGACTACCCCGAGCTCGTCGCGCGTTGCGAGGACCTGCGCCTCGAGCAGGTGCTGATCAACCTGCTCGGCAATGCGCTCGACGCGGTCGCGGGCATCGCGGCGCCCGCGATCGAAGTGACGATCGCGGTGTCGGCTGCGACGCTCGCGGTCGAGGTGCGCGACAACGGCCCCGGCATCGCGCCCGACCTGTTGCCGCGCCTGTTCGAGCCGTTCTTCACGACCAAGGAAATGGGGCGCGGGCTCGGGCTCGGCCTCGCGATCTCGTCGTCGATCGCGAGCGACGCGGGCGGTGCGCTGACCGCGCGCAACGCGCCGTCGGGCGGCGCGCTGTTCGTCTTGACGCTGCGGCGCGCGCGCACGCATCATCCGGACTCCGTGTCCGAGCCGGCGGGCTCGCACTAGGCCCGGTCGGCGAACGACCGGCATCAACGCCGCCGCGCGCGCAACCCTGCCGCGCGGCCCGTCAGGAGCAAGTGAGTACGATGGCCAACCGGCTGCAAGTGATCTATATCGAAGACGATGCGCTCGTTCGCCGGGCGAGCGTGCAGAGCCTTCAACTGGCGGGCTTCGACGTCGCCGGCTTCGAGTCGGCCGAAGCGGCCGAGAAGGCGATCGTCGCGGACACCGCGGGCGCGATCGTCAGCGACATCCGGCTGCCCGGCGCAAGCGGGCTCGACGTGCTCGCGCAGTGCCGCGAGCGCGTGCCCGACGTGCCCGTGATCCTCGTCACCGGGCACGGCGACATCTCGATGGCCGTGCAGGCGATGCGCGACGGCGCATACGACTTCATCGAAAAGCCGTTCGCGGCCGAGCGCCTGATCGAGACGGTGCGCCGTGCGCTCGAGCGGCGCGAGCTCGTGCTCGAGAACCATGCGCTGCGGCGCGAACTGGCCGGGCAGAACGTCGTCGCGCCGCGCATCATCGGCCGCAGCCCCGCGATCGAGCAGGTGCGCAAGCTGATCGCGAACGTCGCGCCCACCGACGCGTCGGTGCTGATCAACGGCGACACCGGCGCCGGCAAGGAACTGATCGCGCGCAGCCTGCACGAGCTGTCGCCGCGCCGCGACAAGCCGTTCATCGCGGTGAATTGCGGCGCGCTGCCCGAGCCGATGTTCGAGTCGGAGATGTTCGGCTACGAGCCCGGCGCGTTCACCGGCGCCGCGAAGCGGCGCGTCGGCAAGCTCGAATACGCGTCCGGCGGCACGCTGTTCCTCGACGAAATCGAAAGCATGCCGCTCGCGCTGCAGGTGAAGCTGCTGCGGGTGCTGCAGGACGGCGTGCTGGAGCGGCTCGGCTCGAACCAGCCGATCCGCGTGAACTGCCGCGTCGTCGCGGCCGCGAAGGGCGACATGAGCGAGCTCGTCGCGGCCGGCACGTTCCGGCGCGACCTGCTGTACCGGCTCAACGTCGTGACGATCGCGCTGCCGCCGCTCGCTGAGCGCCGCGAGGACATCGTGCCGTTGTTCGAGCACTTCATGCTCGATGCGGCCGTGCGCTACGGGCGGCCCGCGCCCGTGCTGACCGACCGGCAGCGCGCGAGCCTGATGCAGCGCGACTGGCCCGGCAACGTGCGCGAGCTGCACAACGCGGCCGACCGTTTCGTGCTCGGCGTGGCCGACATGCCGCAGGAAACGGGCGCGGGCGGCGACGCTGCCGACAACGAGCAGACGCTGAAGGAGCGCATCGAGCAGTTCGAGCGCGCGGTGATCGCCGAGGCGCTGAACCAGACGGGCGGCGCGGTCGCCGCGACGGCCGACCGGCTGCATGTCGGCAAGGCGACGCTTTACGAGAAGATGAAGCGCTACGGGCTGTCGGCGAAAGGCGAAACCGAGCGCTGAAAAGCAAACGGACCGCGGAACCGGGCTGGCCGGTCGTGCGGTCCGTTGGAGGGGAAGGGCGCTGCGCGCTGCCCTTCGAGCCGTTGTCGGGCGGCGCTCAAGCCGCGTTGCTGTCGAGCGCCTTCTTGAGCAGCGCGTCGAGTTCCGCGAACTGCGGTGCGCCGACGTAGCGCTTCAGGATCTTGCCGTTCCTGTCGACGACGAAGGTCGTCGGCGTGAGCTGCACGTTGCCGAACTGCTTCGCGACGCTGCCGTCGTCGAGCGCGACCTTGAACGGCAGCTGACGCGTCTGCGCGTAGTTCGCGACGTACATCGGCGGATCGTAGTTCATCGCGACCGCGACGAATTCCAGCCCCTGACCCTTGAAGCGGTTATAGGTATCGACCATCTGCGGCATTTCCTGCATGCAGGTCGCGCAGCTCGTCGCCCAGAAGTTCACGAGATAGACCTTGCCCTTCAGGTCGCCGGCGGTCGAGACTTTCTGGCCCGACAGCAGCGTGAACGTCGCGTCCGGCGCGCTGGACTTGCCGTTGAACGCGAAGAAGCCGGCTACGGCGATGGCCGCGACGACGACGGCCGCGACGATGTAGCGGGCGGGGCCGGCGCTGCGGCGGGCGGGAGGCGTGGTGTTCATCTGCGGTGCTCTCGGAGTCGGTCGATGACGCGGATCGATGCAAAGGACGTCGAAATTCGGCGCTTATTTTAGCGCGAATGCGGTGCGCGCACCGGCGGCGGCCACGCATCCCGGTTTTCACGTTCGGCGGATAATGGCCGTTTTGCCTGCCCGATCCACGCCATGCCGAAGGAAGTCTTCGATTCGTTGCGCCCCCTGTTTCGTCCGCTGCGACACTTCGCCGCGCTTGCCTGCGCGAGCGCCGTGCTGGCCGCGTGCTCGCCGTCGTACGACTGGCGCACGCTGCACAACGAAGTCGGCTACACGATCGACCTGCCGGCGAAGCCGACCGTCGAGGAGCAGCCGGTTGCGATCGGCGGCACGTCGATGCCGATGCGGATGCAGGCCGCGCACGTCGACGGCGCGGTGTTCGCGGTCGGCACGCTGACGCTGCCCGACGACCGCGACGACACGCGCCGCGCGGCGCTCGAGTTCCTGCGCGCCGGGCTGTCGCGCAATCTCGAAGGCGCGCCGCAGACGGCTTCGGTGCCCGTGCCGCTGGCGGCCGGCGGCGCGGTGAACGGGCTCGAGCTGCGCATCGCGGGCGCGGCCGCCGGCGGCGATCGCGCGCGCAAGACGATCGTCGCGCGGCTTGCCGCGCGCGGCCGGCACGCGTACCAGGCTGTCGTGATCGCCGACGGCCCGATCGCCCAGGAGCAGTTCGACCAGTTTTTCGGCTCGTTCAAACTCGACTGACGACGGCCGGAGAGGGCGATCAGACACGGTGTGGCAACCGAAAGTTCATTCGCAGCTTTCGGCGCTAGTCGCCGGATTTTGCGAGGTTTTTTCGGCTATCCACAGCGCATGTGGATAACTTTGTTGAAAAGTCGGCCGGATTTCCCGCCAAGCCGCGCCAGACGGCCCTCCGGCCCGTTTCGCGGCTTGTTCATGTTTTGCGAAAAGTCAATAAAAACAAAGAGATATGGATTCCGTGCCGGAAAGGCCCCGGCAAGCCGTGATCCGGGGTCAGATTCGCGAAATTGTGCATAAGTCAAGTCTTGACAGCCGGATTTTGTCCTCCGGGGGGGGCGCTCAGAGCGCCGTAAGCACGCGCGGGTAGCGGATAGCGTGAATACACTAACGAGTCCGCCATCGAGCCGCCGCAGACGAGGGGTGGATTGTCGACAGTCCTTCTGAGTTCGTCCAATGTCTCTTCATGGCCGCTGAGAGTCATCGGAGGCACCCGCATTCCTCCGTTGCTGCACGAATCTAAAGCCTGGCAGCGTTCCGTTAGCTTTCCAGTACCGCCCTCTCGATGAAGAAGCCCGCCTCTAGCCAAGGGTGGCGTACCTCGTGGCGCCAGGATCGCCATACCTCATCAACGGGATACTCCGCCTCGACCGCGATTGCCTTTATCGATGTTGGGACGTGTCGGGTTCGTTCCACCAGCGACAAGAATCGATGGTGTAGGCGGGTGACCGGAAAAGTGTGGGTGAGAAAGTCGCGACGCAGGATCACCGCATAGGAATCCTTGGCAGCGGGAAACGGTGGCGAGCGGCCGGCGCGAACCTCGTGGTAATACCAGGCGACAGGATAGCGATACTCGATCAGAGCCAAGCAAGGCTGGAGGATCAGTGCCTCATCGTCGACCGACGCGTCGGGCCAGGGCAGTCCCTCGTGGCCCGGTGCGTCGAACAGGCGGTACAAATCGCGCTCATAAGCGGCCAGGTCGATCATGAAGTCGATCCATGACTCGCGTCTTTCCGGCGGTTGGTCCCGATCAGGACGATTGTCCTCGAGCCATTTCGGAAAGCGCCGACCGAGTTCGTACAGCGTGTAGCTGTCGGACGGATACGTCCGCAGATATTCGTCGGCGAAATCGGCAAAAAGAGCGCTTCCCAAAGTGTGGCGGCTGGCGGGAAACTGCTCTTCCAAACATTTTCGCAAGCGCAGAATATAGCTGCACTGATAGATCGACAGACAAGCCGCGGATGACAGATTCGGCCCCGGTAGAAACGTGTCGGCGATGGTGTCGGCATCGGTGCCATCCGGCGCGATCAGCGCGTCGAGCATCCAGCGTTGTAGCGACTGCAAGCGATCGTCTCCTGCGTTCATGACGAGCACACGGCGCTGTTGCTCATGATCTCGGGCACGAGAAACGCAACTGGGGTGGACACGGCCTCGACGTTGTCTGGCTGCGGCCGCCCGGTAGCTTCGACCCGGGTGGGCGCGTCGCCGTCGATGATCTGTCGCGCCCGCATCAATTCGGCGTGCACGCGCTCAAAGGCCGGCACATCGCCATCCCATTCGAGCAAAGTGGCAGCTTGCTCGCTGCGTTGCCAAGCCAGGCGGAACAGATTCCACACCGCCGGAGAAACCGGGCGATCATGCGTGTCGACGATATGAGTGCCGCAATGCTGATGTCCCGCCAAATGCAATTGCACGACGCGATCGAATGGGAACTGGTTCAGGTAATCCATTGGATCGGTGCCGGCATTGAAGCAGCTGACATAAACGTTGTTGACATCGAGAAGCAGCCAGCAGCCCGTTGCGCGGCTGAGCTCGCGCAGAAAGGCGGGTTCGTCCGTAGTCGACTGGCGAAAGCGGACATAGGTGCTGGGATTTTCCAACACCAACGGCCGTCCCAGTAACTCCTGTGCCGCGACGACCCGGGCGCTCACATGCTTGAGCGTCCTTTCGTTGAGCGGCAGCGGAAGGAGATCATGACTGTTGATCCCGAGCGCGCCGGTCCAGCACAGATGGTCGCTGACCCAGCGCGCCGATACCTCGTCGGCCAGCCGCCGCAAACGGGCTAGATAGTCGCGATCGAGCGGGTCGGTACTGCCGATCGACATCGACACACCGTGTAGCACGATCGGATATCGCTCAGCGATCTGTCGCAGGACGGCGCGCGGCCGTCCACCCGAATCCATGAAATTCTCCGAGATCGCTTCGAACCAATCGACCGGCGGCCGCGTTGTCAAGATATGGTCGAAATGCTGGTTGCGCAGCCCGACACCGAATCCCAGTTGGTGTCCGGCCGCACCCCTTCGAAGTTCAATCATGCGGCGCTCCTTAGCTGCAGCTGCCGGCGCCGCTCATGCCGCTGGAGCCGCACGCCGTCATGCCATGACCGCTATATTCCTGGATCCATTCGATGGTCGGGCCGTACTGGAACAATTCGGGATGCGGCGGCTGTGGCGGCTGGGGCGGCAACGCCGCGTTTTTCTTGCGCAGTTCGGGCCAGGTTTGCTCGGCGAACACTTCACGTGCACGCAGCCAGACGCTCTTGCCACGGTTGCGCCCGTCGGTGCTGAAGCGCTCGGCATTGATCGGCGTGGCACAGCAGCCTTGTGTGGCGCAAGCGTTCGCACCAGGCGCTTCCTGCTCCCGTCCTGTGCCATACAGGCCACAACCACCTTGACCCGCACACGCGTTTTGGACGCGACAGGTGTGATCCGATACGCTTGGCGAGTTCGGTTCGGCAAAATTGAATTCAAGCGCGGTCGAGCAATACCCTTGGCCCGCGCACGCATTGTCACGAGTACGGCCTTGCCCCTTGCATTGATTCAGTCCCATGCAGGCATGCCGTACCTCGCCAGGCAGTAACACGCCCGGCGCGGGCGGCGCCGCGGGGAACACTGGAATGCCCTGATACTTACTGACATCGCAGCCGGGCTTGCCCAAGGTCGGCTGATCGGGCTGCGCCTGCCATAGGCCGCTGACATCCGGCAACGAGGGGATCATGTCGACGAAGTATTGCGCGTCGCTGCTGTACCAGGATTCGCTGCCATATTTGGCGTCCATCCGGTTACACATCGCGACCAGCGTAGCGAAGGCCTGGTTACGCGGGCCAAGATTGATATTCTCGAAAGTCGGCGCCAACTTTAAAGTGCTGGGGTAGCTGTCGGTCCCGGACAAGGGGATTTTCCGCATGGCCTGGATGACCTTATCCAGGATCCAAATCATCGATCGGTGCAGCGTCTGATTGAAATACAGCTTCTGCTGACTTGGTTCGATGAGGAAGATGCTCTCGGTCATGATCAGCATGTACTGATATAGGCCGCTGACGATGTCGGCGAGCTCGCGGCGCCCAGGCGGGTATGCGGCGGCCACCGGATTGTCGGGAAAATCGAACATGATTTTTGCCAGCTCTTCGCGGCCGAACTGACGTGCCGCCGGCGGCGGAGGAGGCGGCAGGTTCCGCAGTTTTTCGTCGTGGGGATCGTAGCCTGCGAGTTGCGATTGCAAAGTCAGGAACTTGTAGTAATGCGAGAGTTCGTGATGCGACTCATCGTCGAACTTGTGAGGGCCGAAGCCTTCGCCTTCGGCGTCGATCGTCTGGATCGCCTTCAAAGCATCTTGGCGTGACGCAATGGTCATCAGCGCGCTGCGGCCGGCATGGCTGTCGCCGCGGCTCGCATAGGCGGCTGCGTTCGCCGCGGAGCCGCCAACCGGTGTCGGTACCGGGCAACCGAAATTGAAGCTGGCAGTCGGATAGACCGAGTCGATATTGTTCGGCGAATAGTTGGACGGCTGGATCTGGGCCGGCGCCCGCCCCGCTTTGAAATCGTCGTCGGTGATGTGCTGCGAGCTAATGATGCACCGAAGGTAGGAATAGATCTGGCCGATTGTTTGCCAATTGTTCAGCTCGGGCGGGGCGTCCGCTGCGGCCGGGTATTCGACTTCGAGGAAATGCCATAACTGCTCGGACGAGAATTTAGCCAGCGGAAGCGCCATTGGCTTACGGTCCGGGCCGAGCCTCGCATGACCGGGGAGGTCGGTCGGGTACGGTGAGGGCGAGCGCAAATAGAGTTGGGGCTGTACGCCGAGCGAATAAAGCATGTTGGACGACAAGGACAAATGCAGCATTTCCTCGACAGCCACGCTCATCATGATGCCCCCCGCCTGGCCGGCGAAGCGGGACAGGTCCGTTGCCGGAAAGCCTTCCGGGGTGCGGTTGATCGAGTAGTAGGCGAACAAATAGAGCGGCACCGTCGCCAGTTCGATCTCGACCGCGGTCTGCAACCCGTCGCGCAATTCCGTCAATGCGCGGGCGCGATTCCAATGCTCGTCGATATGGCGCACCAGGCGTTGCTCTGCTTCGCTGAGGGGGCGCACGGGAATATCTTTGTCCGTTGAGTCGAGATGGGACATGCTCATTTCTCCAGGTCGGTCATGATGATTTCTTCGTCAACGTATTGACCGTCACATGCGGGAAGGACACGCGGCCGCCGCGTACCGTCAGGAGCATCGTGATGGTCTGGGTGTATTGCAGCTGCGGAAAGCTGGTTCCCCCATCGAAACTTTCCAGCCAGCAGGTAAAGTCGTAGGCGGTGACATTGCTGTTCTTTTGTTCGAAGCCGATATTGCTGACAGCGCCGTTTCCGTTGGAAGAGCTGACGGCCAACGTTATGAAATCGCTCGGTGCTTGGATGGCGAGCGCGTCAACGAGCGCTTGGTTCGGATTTGACGTGTAGGTCAGATTCGGATTCGTTGCCGCGTTCTTCCAGAAGTACGGAAAGCTGTCGACGTCCTCCGAAGGCAGCACCGCCGCCGGTGGAATGATCGGGACTCCGGTGCCAGTGGCGTATGAACCCAGGGCAAGGATCGAGTTGCCGTGCGGGACTGACATCTGCTTGGCGAGGTTGAACGCCTGAGTGGGCGCAACGCTGAATGCGACAGTCTGATTGCCCAAGCCTTCACTGAAACCATTTCCGTACGGACCGAGAGGCTGCTCCTGGTCGGCCAGCAGCAAGAGGGAGCCGTTTTCGGCATGTACCAGGGCGTCCTTGTTGGAGCCCCCCGCGAAGTAGACGCGCTGCTCATAGAAAAGCGTATAGGCGACCTGTGCACCGTTGCCGTTGCGATTGAGCACCGGACCATGAATGGCGGTAAAGGTCAGCTCCTCGTAATAGGCGAAGTTCTTGAGGAAATAGCCCAGGGGCGACGAGGGATCGGCTTGCGGCAAGGGCATCACGTTGTATGAGAACGGACAGTCGGGGCCGCCTTTGCCGGAGCTGCCCAGCGGTTGGTTAGTCCACGTGCCAATCAAGTACTGCAGCGGCATGAGTTTCCTGGCCGGAATGCATGGCACGATTTGCTGCGGGTCGCTGACGAGCGGTATCGACAGGTCGGGAGCGGTGTTGCTGAGATAGACGAATACGGTGACGCTGCCGATATTGGCGCTCATGTCCTTGGTCAGATCGTCATTGATGACCAGCTCGAGCGGGCCCGACTCGCCTTTCGGAACTACCGTGGGACCGTCGCCGACCCAGAACGGATGGCCCGTGCCGATGCGCCCGACAAGCCCGCCTACCGCGCAGCCGGGTAACGGAGCACCGCTGCTGGAGGCGTCGTACATCGGGTTACCGTTCGCATCGTAGTCCACGCCGTCGTCATCCACTTGCCACATGCCGGTTTGATAGGCGATGGTCACGCCAAGGTCGCCGTCAACCGTGATTCCCGTCGAGTGCCAAGTTTGATTTGCAGCCACCGTAACCGCTTGCGATGGAAATCCCCGGTCCATATGCCCGCCTTAAATGGTAGGTGCCGACGTTGGTTTTCGATAATTCTAGGATCTAAACGGCAGGCCCGCGAATTTTCGTTGATTCCACTCGCCGAGAAGATAAAAGAGTAGCTGTTAACGTTGACAGGTTGAGTTTTCGGTGGCCAGATTATCTGGCCCTGAAATGAGTGCTCTTGAAAGTGATGAAATTTTCCTTGGCCGGGTATGGGCGCCATCTCGATGAGAATATCGGTGGACGGGTCTTTTTTCATGAGTGATCCGATCCCGGTTAACGTCCTTGCAAATTGTCGGCGAAAATCCATAATGGTGTTTTCGACCTTGCGGCGCAAATAGTGAGATTCGATGGGAATTTCGACAAGAAAATCACTGGCGACGTTTGTCTGCCGACGATCTCGGCTACCATCGTGTTGACGAAGCGATTTTGCGCAAGGTGTGAGATGGTGCAAAGAGACGGGTTGGTCGTCGGGGAGTTTTACTGGGTTATTCAAGCGCCGGGCGCACTGGACCAACGGGTCGAATGGCAAAGTGCCCCGCAGCCTGCACGGCTCGCCGGAATCACCGCCCAGGGCGAGCTGATGTGGAATACATCGCTGGCGGTGGCTTGAGTGAGTGGCCCGTGACGTGGGTCGGCGAGCTCTGTGTGAAGCCGATGCAACACACTGATACGGTCGATGCTAACGAGGCAGCGACGGAATCCGTGTGCCGGCTATTATCGGGCTATCGGACGAATTAAGCGGCTCGTATGCGCGAGCCATCGACTGTGGGCTTTTGCCTCGAATCTTCGCAGGAGAAAAGTGATCGGCAAAATGAGTTTTCAGCATTTTTCATGAGGCTCGCACTTGGCTTGGGTTCGCGTTATATCGTTTTCATTTGTAATTTTGCCGTGGCACTGCCTTGGCGTAACAATTGTTTAACGTACATGGGGTTGCAATAAATAAGATAAAAATATAGATTCCAAACGTCCGATTTTCCTGGAGTCGATATCCGGAAATTGTGTAAACGACACTTGAGGAAATTATGGCGTCTATCCCGTAATCGGTTGCCAGGGAAGTGCCTGCGGGCGATCGAGCTGGCAGGATGTAATCGCGCGTAATCGGCTGCACTCCAATCGCGCTTACGCCTATGCGGTCAGAACCACGGATTGAGTTCTTTGACTAGATACGGCCTGTAAGAGGGGCGGCGCATAAGCGCCTCGACTGTAGTCGTTCGAATTGTGCGGTCGACTGATTGACCCGATTTGAAATGAATGATGACTAAGGCTCCCTTGTGCAGGGCACCAGCAGTCCCCCCGGTATCCCCCAAAGTGTCTCGATAGATATATAAAGCAGACATACAACCTAAAAGAACACCTAACCTCAAGTTCGTCGAGGAACAGCGTGATTTCGCGCGGCTGCCGAACCGCGTCGGGCGACCCTCCACCCCGTTTTGCAATTCGTCTGGTTTTTTGAAAAATAAATAAAACAAAGAGATGCGAATTTTTCGATGAGCGGGCCCCGGCGAGCTGCAATCCGGGGCCGGATTCGCGAAATTGTGCATAGATCAAGTCTCGGCAGCCGGATTTTGTCCTCCGGGGGCGCTCAGAGCGCCGTAAGCACGCGCCGGTAGCGGATCGCCTCGGCGATCTGCGCGGCCGTCGGCAGCGGGTCGCCGGCCAGATCGGCGATCGTCCGCGCGACCTTCAGCACGCGAAAATACGCGCGCGCCGACCAGCCGAAGCGCTCGCCGGCCTCGCGCAGCAGCCGTTCGCCTTCGTCGGTCGGCCGGCACAGATCGTCGGTCTCGCGGCCGCTCAGCATGTGATTCGTCTTGCCCTGCCGGCCAAGCTGCAGCGCGCGCGCCTGCGCAACCCGCGCGGCCACCGCGGCGCTCGGCTCGCCGGGCGCCGACGCGCGCGACGCGAGTTCGGCCGGCGACAGCGCGGGCAGGTCGATCTGGATGTCGATGCGGTCGACGAGCGGCCCCGACAGCTTGCGCAGGTAGCGCGCGGCGACGTCCGGCGTGCAGCGGCAGCGCCCTGACGGATCGCCGTGCCAGCCGCACGGGCACGGGTTCATCGCGGCGATCAACTGGCACGCGGCCGGGAAGTCGGCTTGCTGAGCCGCGCGCGAGATCGTGATGCGGCCGGCTTCCAGCGGCTCGCGCAGCATCTCGAGCACGTGCCGGTCGAATTCCGGCAGTTCGTCGAGGAACAGCACGCCGAGGTGCGCGAGCGTGATTTCGCCCGGCTGCGGCGGGTTGCGGCCGCCGACCAGCGCGGCGGCGCTCGACGAGTGATGCGGCGCGCGGAACGGCCGCCGGCGCCATTGCGCGGGCGAGAAGCCGAGGCGGCTCGCGGAAAGGAGCGCGGCCGACGTCAGCGCCTCGTCGTCGGTCAGCGGCGGCAGGAGGCCAGGCAGCCGCGCGGCCAGCATCGACTTGCCGGCCCCCGGCGGGCCGACCATCAGCATGTGATGACCGCCCGCGGCGGCGACTTCCAGCGCGCGCCGGGCGCCGCGCTGGCCGACCACGTCCGCGAGGTCGGGCGCGGCTGGCGCCGGCAGGCCGTCGAGGCAGGGCGCCGCGACCGGCATCAGCCGCCCGTCGGGCGCATCGGCGAGGTGTGCGCACAGCGCGGGCAGGTCGGGCGCACCGAATACCGTGACGCCCGGCACGAGCGCCGCCTCGGCCGCGCTGTCGAGCGGCAGGTACAGCTCGGGCGGACGCGCCGTTGCCGCGGAGCCGGACAGGGCGACCGAATTCGGGCCCGGACCGGAACCGGGGCCCGATCCGGTTTCGCCCGCGCGCCAGTCCCGTGCCGCACCGCACGCCATCGCGAACGCGCCGCGCATCGGCCGCAGCGCGCCGGTCAGCGACAGCTCGCCCGCGAATTCGCGGCCGGCCAGCGCGTCGGCCGGGATCTGGCCGTTCGCGGCGAGGATGCCGAGCGCGATCGGCAGGTCGAACCGGCCCGACTCCTTCGGCAGATCGGCCGGCGCGAGGTTGACGGTGATGCGGCGCACGGGGAACTCGAATCCGCAGTTCTGCAGCGCGGCGCGGACGCGCTCGCGGCTTTCGCGGACTTCGAGATCGGGCAGGCCGACGATCGAGAACGACGGCAACCCGTTGGCGAGATGGACTTCGACGGTAACGTCCGGCGCGCGGCCGGATGCGGGCGCGCGACTGCGCACCACGGCGAGCGACATGGCGAGGCTCCTGTAAACAGACGGGCGACGGCCGTTCGGGGCCGCATGCCGCGGGAATCGGAGGAATCGGTGCGCGCTTGCCGGCGTGGCGCGGGAAAAGAACGAGGGACTGCGGAACGACGGACTGCGAAGAGCGATGAACGGCGAAGAGCGGGGAGCTGCGAAGAACGACGGACTACGAAGAACGGCGGTACGGCTTCGGGGCGGCGGGCGTCAGGCCTGCGGTGCCGCGAGCTTCTGCTCGAGCTCCGCGACGCGCTTTTCGAGTTCCTCGAGGCGCACGCGGGTGCGGGCGAGCACCTGCGCCTGCGTGTCGAATTCCTCGCGCGTGACGAGATCGAGCTTCGAGAAGCCTTGCGACAGCATGGCCTTCACGTTGCGCTCGACGTCCTTGGCCGGCGAGTTCTTCAGCAGATCGCTGACGCGCGACTGCAGATCGTGGAAAACGTCGCTGGGTTGCTTCATGTGATTTCCCTTCCTTGCACAAAAATTGTGCATCTTCAGTTGCGTACGTGCCCATGATGCACGCATGACCGGAAATGGTGCGCCCGGAGCGCGAATTCCGGGCATGGCGCCCGCATGGGTGAATGTCCCGGCGAGCCGGGACGTGCGTGCACTCTAGCAACGATCCTTTCGCCGCGCCAGCAAACCGGGCCATGTTGGCCATTCGGCCGGGCTTTCGCACCTTACATCACGGGATGCGACCCCGTTACGGAGCCCTTCGAGACGGCGCTCGGACGAACATGGCATGCGAGTTGCTGAGAAGAGTCCGTTACAACATTCCAACCAATTCGACGGGACAACCCAGCGAGAGGACTTCATGAAACTCATTACCGCAATCATCAAGCCGTTCAAGCTAGATGAGACGCGCGAAGCGCTGTCGGCGCTCGGCGTCTCGGGTATCACGGTGACGGAGGTGAAAGGGTTCGGGCGCCAGAAAGGGCATACCGAGCTGTATCGCGGCGCCGAATACGTGGTCGATTTCCTGCCGAAGATGAAGATCGAGGCGGCCGTGTCCGACGATCTCGTCGACCAGGCGGTCGAGGCGATCGAGCGGGCCGCGCGCACCGGCAAGATCGGCGACGGCAAGATCTTCGTCACGCCGATCGAACAAGTGATCCGGATTCGCACCGGGGAGACGGGCGCTGACGCGCTGTAACAGAACAGACAAGACAAGCGACAAGAGGAAACCCAAGATGCGCAAACTTCTGATGTCCCTGCTGATGGCCGGCTCGCTGATCGCGGCCGGCGTCGGCCCCGCGCTCGCCGACGACGCGGCGTCCGCTGCGGCTGCGTCCGCGCCCGCCGCAACGGCTTCCGACGCATCGGCTGCCGCTGCTCCGGCAGCTTCGGCGCCGGCTGCAACCGACGCATCCGCCGCAGCGGCCGCCGCCGCACCGGCTTCGGGC
>NZ_JBFPFS010000051.1:0-42908 GCF_047978125.1 Burkholderia sp. LFS061
CCCTCGGGCCGCTGCCTGACGCGCTAAAGTTTGTCTTTTCTTTTTCATCGGCATATCCATGGCCTTTACACCTCATGATATGCCTCGCCCACGAAATCACGGATAGGTCCATATCCACCGCCGAAATCCACTCGCCGCGCTGTGAATTTCAACGGTGAGCATCGGCGCCCGAGCGAACCGGATACCGATTTCGGATGTGGACATCCCTCCCCCAACGCCACTCGAAACGCTGTGCGTTCGAACGGTGAGCGCGCGAGCCCGATCGGCTGAAGGGCGCAGCATTGTGGACATCCCGCGCCCCCGGCCAATCGGAATGCTGTGCATTTCAATGGTGAGGGTGACCGCCACCGACCGCTGAAACCCTTGTCGCACGAGGCGCGAGCGCCCGCCGCCGCGCCGGCCGGCTGTCTTCGGGCCCGCACCGGTTGTTCCCGCAAACCACCCGGCCGTCCCGACACCCCGCCCATCCCGCTCCGCCGCCGCGCGCGAAAACTCTCTCAAATCCCGATAAAAAGCTGCGCAGTTTTTCTCGCTGCGGGCCCGCCCGAGCAAGAAGAGAAAAAACATTCTCGTCTGCGCGCGAAAAAATAGAGCCATTCGCTGCCGCCGGTCACGCGTCGTCCGACGCCCCGCCGCGCAGCCCAGAACAGCACAATCAGGAGACTTCCCCCATGACCGCCCGCTTGCCCGTCGACGGCCCGCCCGCCCTGTCCGACTACCGCCTGACCGACAACCTGACCGCGACGCGCGGCCGGATCTTCCTGACCGGCACGCAGGCGCTGGTCCGCCTGCTGCTGATGCAGCGCACGGTCGACACAGAACAGGGGCTCAACACGGCCGGCTTCGTCAGCGGCTATCGCGGCTCGCCGCTCGGCATGGTCGATCAGCAGTTGTGGAAAGCGCAGAAACTGCTCGACGGCAGCGGCGTGCGCTTCCTGCCCGCGATCAACGAGGAACTCGGCGGCACGGCCGTGCTCGGCACGCAGCGTGTCGAGGCCGATCCCGAGCGCACGGTCGAGGGCGTGTATGCGATGTGGTACGGCAAGGGCCCGGGCGTCGATCGTGCCGGCGACGCGCTGAAGCACGGCAATGCGTACGGTTCGTCGCCGCACGGCGGCGTGCTCGTCGTCGCGGGCGACGACCACGGCTGCGTATCGTCGTCGATGCCGCACCAGAGCGACTTCGCGATGATCGCGTGGCACATGCCGGTCGTGAACCCGGCGAACATCGCCGACATGCTCGAATTCGGCCTGTACGGCTGGGCACTGTCGCGCTATTCGGGCGCCTGGGTCGGCTTCAAGGCGATTTCGGAAACGGTCGAGTCGGGCTCGACCGTCGACCTCGACGGGCTGCAGACGCAGTGGCCGGCGCCGGCGGGCTTCACGCCGCCGCCGGGCGGCCTGCACAACCGCTGGCCCGACCTGCCGAGCCTCACGATCGAGGCGCGTCTCGCCGCGAAGCTCGACGCGGTGCGCCATTTCGCGCGCACCAACAGCATCGACAAGTGGATCGCGCCGAGCGCGCAGGCGAACGTCGGCATCGTCACCTGCGGCAAGGCGCACCTCGACCTGATGGAAGCGCTGCGCCGTCTCGACCTGACGGTGGCCGACCTCGACGCGGCCGGCGTGCGGATCTACAAGGTCGGCCTGTCGTATCCGCTCGAGATGACGCGTATCGAGACCTTCGTCGACGGGCTCGCCGAAGTGCTCGTGATCGAGGAGAAAGGCCCCGTCATCGAGCAGCAGATCAAGGATTACCTGTACAACCGCACGGAAGGCGCGCGTCCGCGCGTGCTCGGCAAGCACGACGCTGCTGGCGCCTGCCTGCTGTCCGAACTCGGCGAGCTGCGCCCGTCGCGCATCCTGCCGGTGTTCGCCGAATGGCTCGCGCGGCACAAGCCGGCGCTCGACCGCCGCGAACGCGTGGTCGATCTCGTCGCGCCGCAGATCCTGTCGAACGAGGCCGACGCGGTGAAGCGCACGCCGTACTTCTGCTCGGGCTGCCCGCACAACACGTCGACGAAGGTGCCGGAAGGCTCGATCGCGCAGGCCGGCATCGGCTGCCACTTCATGGCGTCGTGGATGGAGCGCGACACGACGGGGCTGATCCAGATGGGCGGCGAGGGCGTCGACTGGGCCGCGCACGCGATGTTCACCAACACGAAGCACGTGTTCCAGAACCTCGGCGACGGCACCTACTTCCACTCGGGCATCCTCGCGATCCGCCAGGCGGTCGCCGCGAAAGCGAACATCACGTACAAGATCCTCTACAACGACGCGGTAGCGATGACGGGCGGCCAGCCGGTCGACGGCAGCATCTCGGTGCCGCAGATCGCGCGGCAGGTCGAGGCGGAAGGCGTGTCGCGCTTCGTCGTCGTGTCCGACGAACCGGAGAAGTACGACGGCCATCACGGGTTGTTCCCGAAGGGTACGACGTTCCACCACCGCAGCGAACTCGACACGGTGCAGCGCGAGTTGCGCGAGACGCCGGGCGTCACCGTGCTGATCTACGACCAGACCTGCGCGGCCGAGAAGCGCCGCCGCCGCAAGAAGGGAGAATTCCCCGACCCGGACAAGCGCCTGTTCATCAACGAAGCGGTGTGCGAAGGCTGCGGCGACTGCGGCGTGCAGTCGAACTGCCTGTCGGTCGAGCCGCTCGAGACGCCGCTCGGCCGCAAGCGCCGCATCGACCAGTCGTCGTGCAACAAGGACTATTCGTGCGTGAACGGTTTCTGCCCGAGCTTCGTGACGGTCGAAGGCGCGGCGCTGAAGAAGGCCGCGGGTGCCGCGTTCGACGAAGCGGCGCTCGCCGTGCGTGTCGACGCGCTGCCGGTGCCGGCGACGCATCTCGACGCGGCGCCGTTCGACATGCTCGTGACGGGCGTCGGCGGCACGGGCGTCGTGACGGTCGGCGCGCTGATCAGCATGGCCGCCCACCTCGAAGGCAAGAGCGCATCGGTGCTCGACTTCATGGGCTTCGCGCAGAAGGGCGGCTCGGTGCTGTCGTTCGTGCGGATCGCCGCGAGCGACCGATGGCTGAACCAGGTGCGCATCGACACGCAGCAGGCCGACGTGCTGCTCGCGTGCGACATGGTCGTCGGCGCGAGTGCCGAAGCGCTGCAGACGGTGCGTCACGAGCGTTCGCGGATCGTCGTCAACACGCACCGGATCCCGAACGCGTCGTTCGTGCAGAACCCCGACGCGAACCTGCATGCGGACGCGCTGCTCGAGAAGATGCGTCACGCGGCCGGCGACGGCTACCTGTCGAGCTGCGACGCGCAGGCGCTCGCCGCGAAATTCCTCGGCGACTCGATCGGCGCGAACATCCTGATGCTCGGCTACGCGTGGCAGCTCGGCCTCGTGCCGGTGTCGCTCGCCGCGATGATGCGCGCGATCGAGCTGAACAACGTCGCGGTGCCGATGAACAAGCTCGCGTTTTCGATCGGCCGGATGGCGGCCGGCGATGCGGCGGGCCTCGATGCGTTGTGGAACGCGCGTCATGCGGTGGCCGCGCACGCCGCGCCGGAAACGCTTGCCGAACTGATCGCCGATCGCGAAGCGCGTCTCGATGCGTACGGCGGCGCGCGCTACGTCGAGCGCTACCGGGCGCTCGTGAACGCGGCGGCCGCGAAGGGCGACGACGCGTTGACGCGCGCGGTCGCAACGACGTTCTACCGGCTGCTCGCGGTAAAGGACGAATACGAGGTCGCGCGGCTCTACGCGGACGAGGCATTCCGCACCGCGCTCGAAGCGCAGTTCGAAGGCGTGCCGGGTCAGGCCTATCGCGTGAAGTTCAACCTTGCGCCGCCGACGGTCTCGAAGGCCGGCCGCGACGGCGGCGTGCCGAAGAAGCGCGTGTTCGGCCAGTGGATGTGGCCGGTGTTCGGCATGCTGGCGCGCGTGCGCAGCCTGCGCGGCACGTGGCTCGATCCGTTCGGCCGCACCGTCGAGCGCAGGATGGAACGCGCGCTCGCCGACGACTACGAGACGACGCTCGCCCGTGCGCTCGCCGCGACGACGGCCGGCAATGCGGCGCAGGTCGCGCAGCTGGCCGACCTGCACGCCCGCGTGCGCGGCTTCGGTCACGTGAAGGTGCGCAACCTGGCCGGCGTGAAGCGCGCGGAGCGCGAGCTCGCGCTGCAGCTCGGCATCGACGCGGCGACGAGCGCGGCCGTGCAGCATGCACTCGACGAGATGAAGGGCGCGGGCATGCTGAAGGGGATTCCGGTCGTCGTCGCGAAGTAACGCGAGCGCGCGGCGTGGCGATTCGCTCAGGGGGGACCGGGGGACGACGCGCCCGCGCGACGGCTGGCGGGGCGCTGCGAGCAGGCGGGCGCGTTGGTTCGCGGGCCGCCTGCTTGCCTGCCTGCGCGCCTGCGCCGCCTACGCGACGCGATTGCCGGCGATGCAGCGCGAGTAGTACGCGAGGCTGCGTTTCGGCAGGCGTTCCTGTGTTGTCGGGTCGACGTGGATCAGCCCGAATTTCTTTGCGAAGCCGCTACCCCACTCCCAACTGTCCATTCCTGCCCAGCAGAACAGCCCGCCGAGGCGAACGCCCTGCCGATACGCATCGTGCGCGGCATTCAGGTAGCTCGCGAGGTAGTCGATACGCGAGCCGTCGTCGACGATGCCGCCGCTCGGCGCCGGCTCGGCGATCGCGAATCCGGTCTCGGTGACGAGGATGCGCGGCGCGCCGTAGTCGTGGTGGACGCGCAGCAGCATCTCGGACATCCCGTACGGCTCGACCGGGTATCCCATCGTCTGTATTTCGTTCGCGGGGCTGGCAGCCAGCGCGAAGCCCGCGCCGTTGGCGCCGGCCTTCACGTAGAAGCAGTTGTAATACTGCACGCCGAGAAAATCCGGGTTTGCCGCGATCGTCGTCATGTCGCCCGGCTGGACAAGCGGCGCCAGCGCCGCCTGCAGTTCGGCCGGATAGCCCTTGCCGTACAGCGGGTCGAGAAACGCGCGATGCCAGATCGCGTCGAACTGCGTGGCGGCGGCCTGATCGGCGGCCGCACTCGTTGCCGCATGCACCGGACGCCCGCTGATCGTAGTGCCGATCTGCGCCGCGCCCTGCACGTTCGAGCGCACGGCCTGGAACATCAGCCCCTGCGCGAGGTTCTGATGGTGGATCGCGGCGAACATCGCGCCCATGGACTGCGCGCGCGGCGGCGACGCGCCGTACGCGTAGCCGGAAAGCGCGACGCCGTTGGGCTCGTTCAGCATCATCCAGTGCTTGACCCGGTCGCCGAGTCGGCGCGACACGATCTGCGCGTAGTCGGCCAGCCGGTACGCGATGTCGCGGTCGCGAAAATCGCCGGCCCACACCGGGATGTCCCAGTGAAACAGCGTCAGGTATGGCGTGAGGTGCTGCTCCAGCATCGCGTCGACCATGCGATCGTAGGTGGCGAGGCCCGCTTCGCTCGTCGCGCCGGCGGCGTCCGGCTGCACGCGCGGCCACGCGGTCGAGAAGCGGAAGGCCTGGACGCCCGCGTTCGCGAGCAGCGAGAGGTCGCCCGGGTAGCGCTTCTCGAATTCGATGCAGCGCGCATTCGTCGAGCCGTCGGCGATCGTGCCGGGCTGGTCGGCGAACACGTCCCAGTTGCTGCGCCCGCGGCCGTCGCGGCTTTCGATTTGCGGCGCCGCGGTGGCGACGCCCCACACGAAGTCGTCGGCGAAGCGGGCGGAGGCGTCGATGGAGTCGATCGAATCGCCGCCGCATGCGGACAGCATGCCACTGCCGAGCATGGCGGTGCCTTGCGCAAGAAATCGTCGGCGGCTTTGACGCGATATGGGTTTGATCATGGGTTTGCCCATTTTGCGGCGAACGGCATCCGCATTTTTGATTAGGATTGCGATGGATGAGGAGCGGGGCGTGGCGAAATGCGCATGCGCCGGATCAATGAGTCCGGTCCTCGACATTCGCTGAAGATGTATCTGACGATCGAGTTGGATGGAATCGTCCGGCTCGGCCCGCAACAAATAATAGGGATATATTGTGTACGTTTTTTTAAACGGGCCGCCGACCGGAGGGCGAAGTGCTAGCCGGCTGACACCGCTGCCGGAAATGCGAAACAAACGGCCTTTGCGGCACGATGCCGCCGCCGACCGGCTGCGAACGCATCGGGCCAAAACAAAAAGGCTGAGCCCCGTGTGACACGGGGCTCAGCCCTGGGTTGCCGCCGGTCGAATTCCGGCTTCGGGAGAGGGGGGCCAGCCCCGCGTTGCACGTGACGGGCGTCGCAACAGGCCGCTGCGCTGCTCCACCGTCAGAGAATGCCTTTCTTGCGCGTCGACAGCGCGGTTTCCGACAGGTCGATCTCGCGGATCAGCTTCGTCAGCGTCTCGTCGGAAATCTTGCTCTCGCTGCGCATCCGGTACAGCACCGAGCGTTCCGCGCGCACGGCCGCGATCCGCATCTGCAGCTCCATCGTTTCGCTCTGCTTCGCTTCCGCGCGCGGCGTGGGGCCGTCCTCGGCGAGCGCGGCGAGCCGGCGGCGGTACTGGTCCATCACGCGCGCGGAGATGTCCGCGCAGCGCGCGGCGCCCGATTCGTCGAGATCGGCCGAGATCGCGTCGTGCGACGAGTCGATCGCGCGGATCGCGGCCTGCGCGGCGGCCGCGCGTGCGGTGCGTTCCTCGTCGGCGAGCGGGTTGCGCGACGAGCGCACGCCGCGCAGCAGCAGCGGCAGGCCGATCACCGCGACGACGAGCGAGCCGAGGATCACGGCCGACGCGACGAAGATCGCTGTGTCGCGCCCGGGGAGCGGCGCGCCGTCGGCGAGCGCGACCGGGATCGACAGCACGCCGGCGAGCGTGACCGCGCCGCGTACGCCGCCGACCGTCATCACCGCGATCGTGCGCACGCCGGCCATCGTGCCCGCGAGGCCCTGGCGCGCCGCGCGGCGGCTCGCAATCCAGCGCAGCAGCCAGACCCACAGGAAGCGGATCGCATACAGCGCGATCATCATCGCGCACACGTTGAAGATCATCCGGCCGACGAGCGCGTCGCTCGTATGGTGCGCGTCGACGAGCGCGCGGCCGATGATGTGCGGCAACTGCAGCCCGAGCATGATGAACACCATGCCGTTGAACACGAACTCGATCATCGCCCACGTGCTTTCGGCGCGCACGCGCGACGCGACGGTGCTTTTGCGCGAGAAGCTCGTGTAATTCATCATCATCCCGGCCGACACGGCCGCGAGCACGCCCGACAGGTCGAGATGCTCGGCGAACAGGTAGGCCGCGAACGGCACGAGCAGCGTCATCACGATGCCGGGGGCCGGGTCGCCTTCCTGCTCGGCGTTCAGGAAGCGCGTCGACAGCGCGCTGAACCCCCACGACACGATCGCGCCCGTCGCGAGCCCGCCGGCGGCGACGATCACGAACGTGACCGACGCGGCGCGCAGCGAGAACACGCCGGTCAGCGCGGCCGCGATCGCGAACTTCAGCGCGACGAGGCCCGACGCGTCGTTCATCAGCGCCTCGCCTTCGAGGATGTGCATCAGTTGCGGCGGGATCCTGCCACGGCCGGCGATGCCCGACAGCGCGACCGCGTCGGTCGGCGACAGCACGGCCGCGAGCGCGAACGCGATCGGCAGCGGCAACTCGGGAATCAGCCAATGCGCGAAGTAGCCCACTGCGAGTACCGTCATGAACACGAGCCCGAATGCGAGCATCAGGATCGCGCGGCGCTGCAGGTACAGCTCGCGTTTCGGAATTCGCCAGCCGTCCGCGAACAGCAGCGGCGGAATGAACAGCAGCATGAAGATTTCGGGATCGAACGTGACGTGCAGGTTGAACTTCGGCCACGCGAGGATCGCGCCGAATGCGATCTGCATCAGCGGCAGCGGCAGTTGCAATGGCAGGTTGCGCGTGACGGCGCCGGACAGTGCGACGGTCAGCAGCAGGATCAGGACTGTGAAGACGATTTCCATCGATACGGCGAATGCGGCGAATGAAACGATCGTACGGAGTGTAGCGTGCCGCAGTGACGGCTGCGCTCAAGCGGCCGGTGCGTGCGCACGAAAATGGTGCGTCGGATGCGCGCCACGCTGGTGCGGCAGCCCCGCTCACCCGCGCGGCGCATGGGTTGTTTGCTCCTTGCACGGAGCTTGCTTGATGCTGGGCAGCCGTCCGGCACCGACCGGACAACCGAGGGTCCAACCAAGACATTGCGCGCGCCGTCCGTTTCGTCGGTCGGCGCGTTCGAGTGCTTCACCAGGAGGAAGGTATGACGATCGTGCAACAGGAGCGTCCGGCCGCCGCGTCGCCGTACCGGTTCGAGCGGGAGATGAGCTCCGGCCTCGAACGTCTGGCGACGCAGCATCGCGACCTGACGCTCACGACCGTGTTCCAGCCGATATTCAGCCTGTCGCACCAGCGTGCGATCGGCTACGAGGCGCTGTTGCGCGCGCACGATGCGCTCGACCGCCCCGTGTCGCCGCTCGACGTATTCGGCGAAGCCGCGCGCCAGGGCGAACTGCTGCAGCTCGACCGGCTCGCGCAGGCGCTGCATCTCGAAAACTTCGCGCTGTTCGGCGCCGAGCGCGAGTGGCTGTTTCTCAACGTCCATCCGGGCGTGCTCACCGACCCGTTCCAGGCGGCCGCGCTGCTGGCGAACCTGAAGCGGCTCGGCATGCCGCCGCGCCGCGTCGTGCTCGAAGTGCTCGAACAGCGCGCGGACGACGTCGAGCGGCTGGCCGAGGCCGTGCGCGAATTCCGCACGCATGGCTTCCTGATCGCGCTCGACGATTTCGGCGCCGGCCACTCGAATCTCGAGCGGATCTGGCAACTGAACCCGGACATCGTGAAGCTCGACCGCATCATGCTGTCGCACGCGGCGCACCGCACGGGGCTCACCGCGATCCTGCACGGGCTGGTGACGCTGCTGCACGAGGCCGGCAAGCTCGTGCTCGTCGAAGGGATCGAGACCGAGCACGAGGCGCAGATCGCGCTGTCGTGCGAGGCCGATTTCGTGCAAGGCTACTACTTCGGCCGCCCGGCGCCGGGGTTGCCCGACAGCGCGGCCGCGACGGCCTGCATCGGCGAGCTGACCGAGCGCTTTCGTCAGCAAACCGAAGCGCGCGAGCGGCGCGACGCGCAGCGAATCGCGCCGTACCTGCGCGCGTTCGAGCGTGCGGCCGAGCGCCTCGCGGCCGGCGAACCGCTCGACGAGGTGTGCTGGAACTTCCTCGCGCTCGACGCGGCCGCGCGCTGCTTCCTGCTCGACGCGCACGGCCGGCAGTCGGGCCGCAACGTCGTGCTGCGCGCCGATCGCGCGCTGAGCGAGGCGCGCTTCTCGCCGCTGGCGGACGCGCAGGGCGCGAACTGGCTGCGCCGGCCGTATTTCCGCTCGGCGATCGCCGAGCCGGGGCGCGTGCAGGTCACGCGGCCGTACCTGTCGATCAACGAGGCGCAGCCGTGCGTGACGCTGTCGGTCGCCGTGCGCGTCGGCGATGCGCAGCGCGTGCTGTGCGGCGATATCGACTGGGGCGACGACGAGGCGGACGCCGGCTAGCATCGCGCTGCTCGTCGCGACCGCGGCCACCGCGTTCGGGATGATGGGCTGGGCGTCGCTGCTGCTGTCGCCAGGGATCGTCGACGTGATGCAGCAGCAGGGCGTGGACGTGAACGCGCGGATGTTCCGGTTCGCGCCCGGTGCCGTGGCGATGGCGTTGTCCGCGCTGGCCGGTGTCTGGCTCGTGCGGCGCGGCTGATACGCGCGGCGGCCGGCACGCTGGCGCCCGTCGCGCCGCTCGGCTAGGATGCGCGAATTGTCCTGACGAATCGCGAGCCGCCGATGAACCGAAACGCCGCTTCCTCCGTCCTCCTCGAAGTGATCGCCACGACCGTCGGCGATGCGAAGGCCGCCGCCCGCGCGGGCGCCGACCGCCTCGAACTCGTGACCGCGATCACCGAAGGCGGGCTGACGCCGAGCGTCGGCCTGATCGAGGCCGTCGTGGCCGCCGTGCCGATTCCCGTCAACGTGATCGTGCGCCCGCACAGCCGGTCGTTCGTCTACGACGCCGACGACCTGCGCGTGATCGAACGCGACGTGCGCGCGGCCGTTGCGGCCGGCGCGAACGGTGTCGTGTTCGGCGCGCTCGACGCGCGCGGCGACGTCGATCTCGGCGCACTGGCCCGCATCGCCGCCGCCGCGGATGGCCGCGCGCTGACGTTCCACCGCGCGTTCGACGTGTCGCGCGACCTCAACGCCGCGTTCGACGCGCTGCTGCGCGTGCCGGCCGTCACGTCGGTGCTGACGTCGGGCGGCCATCCGTCGGTGCTCGACGCGGCCGCGACGATCACGCGGATGGTGCGGCACGCGGAAGGGGCGACGTGCACGGTGCTGGCCGGTTCGGGGCTCACCGTCGATGCGGTCGGCGATTTCGTCCGGGCCACCGGCGTGCGCGCGGTGCATTTCGGCTCGGGCGTGCGGCCGCGCGGCGAGGTGCTGGCACCCGTCGACGCACAGCTCGTCGAGCGGGTGCGCGCGGCGCTCGACGGCGCGGCGGCACACGTGTGACGCTCGACGGCGTGCGCAGGCGCGTCGAGAAGACCGTGATCCGAGCCGCGAAAAGCAACGCGGTGCAGACGATCGGGTGAAAAAAGCCGGGGCATGCCCCGGCTTTTTCGTTCGCAGGCTCGGCCCGACGGCCGTTTCGCTTACGCGTTGTCCGACAGCGCGTCGGCCTGGCTCGCGCGGATGCCGAGGCGCTCGAACAGCGCGCGGTCGCGCTGCGTCTGCGGGTTGCTCGTCGTCAGCAACTGGTCGCCGTAGAACATCGAGTTCGCGCCGGCGAGGAAGCACATCGCCTGCATCGCGTCGTCGAGCTGCTCGCGGCCGGCCGACAGGCGCACGACGGCCTTCGGCATCGTGATGCGCGCGACCGCGATCGTGCGCACGAATTCGAACGGGTCGAGCGGCGCGGTGCCTTCGAGCGGCGTGCCTTCGATCGCGACGAGGTTGTTGATCGGCACCGATTCCGGATACGGGTTCAGGTTCGCGAGCTGCGAGATCAGGCCCGCGCGCTCGCGGCGCGATTCGCCCATCCCGATGATGCCGCCGCAGCACACGTTGATGCCCACGTCGCGCACGCGGTCGAGCGTGTCGAGGCGGTCCTGGTACGTGCGCGTCGAGATCACCTGGCCGTAGAACTCCGGCGACGTGTCGAGGTTGTGGTTGTAGTAGTCGAGGCCCGCGTCGGCGAGCTGCTGCGCCTGTTCGTCCTCGAGCATGCCGAGCGTCATGCAGGTTTCGAGGCCGAGCTCCTTCACGCCGCGCACCATCTCGGTCAGCGCCGGCATGTGGCGCTCTTTCGGGTTGCGCCACGCGGCGCCCATGCAGAAGCGGCTCGCGCCGTTCGCCTTCGCCGCGCGCGCGGCGTCGAGCACCGTGTCGACGTCCATCAGCTTCTCGGCCTTCAGGCCCGTGTCGTGATGCGACGACTGCGAGCAGTAGCCGCAATCTTCCTCGCAGCCGCCCGTCTTGATCGACAGCAGCGTCGACAACTGCACCGCGTTCGCGTCGAAGTGCTCGCGATGCACCTGCTGCGCGCGGAAGATCAGGTCGTTGAACGGCAGTGCGAACAGCGCGACGACGTCGGCGACGCGCCAGCGCTGCGGGGCCGGTGCGGCCACGGGAATCGCGTCGGGTTGCACGGCGGCGGTCTGGGCTTGGGTCATTTCGTTTTCCTGTCCTGGGCGGGATTGAGGGATCGGTTGGGTCAATGCTGCGCGGCGCGCAGCGACTCGACGAGCGCGGCGATGTCGAGCATCGCCGCGGCGGATTCGGGAGCGGCCGGGCTCAGGTGCGCGATGCGGCCGAGCAGCGGCGCGCGATGCTCGCGCACGAGCCAGTCGCGGATCGTTGCGACGTTCTCGTCGGCGAACGACATCGCCGGGTCGACATGGTTCGCGACCCAGCCCGCGAGCGTAAGGCCGCGTTGGCGAATCGCGTCGGCCGTCAGCAGCGCGTGGCTGATGCAGCCGAGCCGCACGCCGACCACCAGCACGACCGGCAGGCCGAGCGCGACCGCGAGATCGGCCGTGTCCTGCGTGTCGTTCAGCGGCACGCGAAAGCCGCCGACGCCTTCGACGACGACGATGTCCGCACGCGTCAGCGCTTCGCGGTGGCACGCGACGATCGTGTCGAGGTCGAGCGTCACGCCTTCCTGCGCGGCGACGATATGCGGCGCGGCCGGTGCTTTCAGCAGGAACGGCGTGCGCAGTTCGGGCGGCAGCACGACGTTCGCGGCCGCGTCGAGCTGGTCGGCATCCTCGTTGTGCCAGACGCCGTCCCGTTCGTACGCGCCGGCCGCGACCGGCTTCAGTGCAGCCGTACGCAGGCCGTGCCGCGCGAAGCCGTGCAGCATCGCGGCCGATACGAAGGTCTTGCCGATTTCAGTGTCGGTGCCGGTGACGAACAGCGAGAGCGGCGCCGTCATGCTGCTGCCTCGCTGGCTTCGATCAACGCGGTTTCAAGCCGCGCGAGATCGTCGAACGAATGCGCGGCCGACAGCGACACGCGCAGCCGCGACGTGCCGACGGGCACCGTAGGAGGCCGGATCGCGGGTACCCACAGGCCGTGCGCGTCGAGCGCGCGCATCGCGGCGAGCGTCGCGTCGTTGCTGCCGATCACGAGCGGCTGCACGGCCGTGTGCGAATCGACCGGCTGCCAGCGCGTGTTGCGCAGCAGCGCGCGCGCGCGCTCGATCAGCGCGGCGAGATGCGCGCGGCGCGCGTCGCCTTCGTCGCCCGCGATCAGCTTCAGGCTGGCCGAGACCGCATGCGCGACGGCCGGCGGCGCGGCCGTCGTGAAGATGTAGCTGCGCGCGCGCTGGATCAGCCATTCGATTACGGTCTCGTGCGCGATGACGAACGCGCCCGCGACGCCGGCCGCCTTGCCGAGCGTGCCGACGTAGACGAGATTCGGCGAACGCAGCGCGGCGGCCGCAAGCGCGCCGCGGCCCTGCGGGCCGAGCACGCCGAAGCCGTGCGCGTCGTCGACGACGAGCCATGCGCGGTGGCGTTCGGCCAGCGCGACGAGTTCGGCGAGCGGCGCAATGTCGCCGTCCATGCTGAACACGGTGTCGCTGACGATCAGTTTCGTTTCGGCATCCGATGCTTCGAGCAGCGCGGCGAGCGCGGCCGTGTCCGCGTGCGGGTAGACCTGCACGTTCGCGCGCGACAGCCGCATGCCGTCGATCAGCGATGCGTGGTTCAGCGCGTCGGAGAAGATCGTCGCGCCTTTGCCGGTGAGCGCGGTCATCGCGGCGAGGTTCGCCATGTAGCCGGTACTGAAGTACAGCGCGCGCGGTGCGTCGGAGAAGCCGCCCGCGAAGCCCGCGAGTTCGTCCTCGAGCTTTGCGTGCGCGCGCGAATGGCCGCCGAGCAGGTGCGAGCCGCCGCTGCCGGAACCGTAGCGCTGCGCGCCTTCGGCGAACGCGGCGACGAGCACCGGGTGCGCGGCGAGGCCGAGGTAGTCGTTGCTCGCGAAGCCGACGATCTCGCGGCCGTCGACGGTCATGCGCGCGTCGCACGCGGTGTCGGCGATGCGGCGCACGCGGCGCAGCCCTTGCGCGTCGAGATCGGCGAGGCCGCGCTGCAGCGTGTCGAGCAGGGATGTCGTCATCACGAGATCTCCGCGAGCGTTGCGTCGAGCGTGTCGCGCGTGCGCTGCGCGAGCCACGCGATGTCGTCGTCGCTCATCACGTACGGCGGCATCAGGTACACGGTCGTGCCGATCGGGCGCAGCAGCAGTTCGCGTTCGAGCGCGCGTTCGAAGAAGCGCCGCGAGAAACCGCGCGCCGCGTCGCCGTCGAGCGCGACGTCGAATGCGAACAGCGTGCCGCGTTCGCGCAGGTGGCGCACCTGCGGGTGCGCATCGAGCGGTGCGAGCGCGGCGCGCATCGCGGCCGACTTGCGCGCGTTTTGCGCGAGCACGTCGTCGCGCGCGAACAGGTCGAGCGTTGCGACCGCCGCGCGGCACGCAAGCGGGTTGCCCGTGTACGAATGCGAGTGCAGGAAGCCGCGCGTCGTGTCGTCGTCGTAGAACGCCGCGAACACGTCGTCGCGCGTGAGCACGAGCGACAGCGGCAGGTAGCCGCCGCTGATGCCTTTCGACAGGCACATGAAATCGGGCCACACGCCGGCCTGCTCGCATGCGAAGAAAGTACCCGTGCGGCCGCAGCCGACCGCGATCTCGTCGGCGATCAGGTGCACGCCGAATTCGTCGCACAGCGCGCGCAGCCCGCGCACGTACGACGGATCGTGCATCGCCATGCCGGCCGCGCACTGCACGAGCGGCTCGACGATCAGCGCGGCGATCCGGTCGCCGCGTTCGACGAACAGGCGCCGCACGTCCGCGAGCGCGCGGCCCGCGATGTCGGCGGCCGTCTCGCCCGGCAGCGCGCCGCGCGCATCGGGCGACGCGACGACGTGCGCATGGCGGATCAGCGGGTCGTACGCGTCCTTGAACAGCGCGACGTCGGTCACGCCGAGCGCGCCGATCGTCTCGCCGTGATAGCTGTTCGCGACGCAGACGAATTCCTGCTTGTTCGCGCGGCCGCGGTTGCGCCACGCGTGGAAGCTCATCTTCAGCGCGATCTCGACCGCCGACGCGCCGTCCGACGCGAAGAACGCATGGCCGAGCGTGCGCGCGGTGAGCGCGTGCAGCCGCTCGGCGAGCTCGATCGCGGGCTCGTGCGTGCAGCCGGCGAGCATCGCGTGCTCGAGCGTGTCGAGCTGGTCCTTCAGCGCTGCGTTGATGTCCGGGTTCGCATGGCCGAACAGGTTGACCCACCACGAGCTGATTGCGTCGAAGTAGCGACGGCCTTCGCGGTCGTACAGCCACACGCCCGCGCCGCGCGCGACCGGGATCAGCGGCAGGCGTTCGTGGTGCTTCATCTGGGTGCAGGGATGCCAGACCGCGCGCAGGCTGCGCGCGACCCAGTCGTCGGTGGCTGGCGTACTCAAGGCAACTCCGAAGGGTAAAACGGCCGCGCGGCATCGACGGGATGCCGCGCGGCAGATTCGAAAACGCGCTGAGATTAGCGTGTTCCGCGACACGTTGCACTAGCGGTTACAAACGTCGCAAAGCCTTGCCGGGCGGGAGTTCGGCGCAGATCGGGGCTACTCGGAACGGTACGGTTCAGATGCCCTGAAATGAGCGCAGATAGCGACGTTCGAGTGACACCCCCCGACAGAGAAAATCGCGGGACGGGGCGCGGTGCGGTCGCGAAAAATCGGGGATCGAAGGGGGCCGGCAAAACGGGGCGATGCCACGCGCGAACCGCGGCGGCGGAATGGTCTGCTGAATCCGGGGGATCAGGCTGCCGGAACGGCAGGCGGTGGCGTGATGGCGCGAACGCGCGAATACGGCGGCGCGCGATGCGATCGCGCACGGAAGAATGAGGCGGTAAGTGGAAGGGAGGCGAAAAAGGCGCGGCGTACGGCCCGCCGCGCGTCAGCGCGAAGCCAGCGCGTGCGTATCGGTGTCGTGCGTGCTGCTGTCGCCGTTGTCGGCCGTCTGCGTCGTGTTTGCGTTCCACACGACGCGGTCGTTGACCGCATACAGCCGGCACGCGCCCGCGCCCTGTTTCGCGCAGTTGTCGAGCGCGAGCGCCATCGGGTCGTCGCCGCCTTCGGCCCACGACCACGCGCCTTCCGACGACACCGCGAACGCCCGGCTGGGATGCTGGTTCAGGAAGCGGCGATAGCCTTCGCGGCCGGCTTCGTCGACATACGGCACCGCGTTGACCGCGTCGATGGCCGCATAGCCGGTGGCCTTCGGTTCGTGTGGGTTCGCGACCGCGTAGCGCACCGAGGTCGGCAGGTTCAGCTTCTCGAGGAACGCGTTGACGGCCGGCCACCAGACCGGCACGCCGTCGCGATCGACGATCAGCCGGTGCGCGTCGTCCTTGTAGCGGCCGAAATCGATGAACTGGGCCTGCGTGCCGTGCGACACGTACGCGTCGTGCATTTGCGCGACGAGCCCGGGCGTCCACACCGAATCGTTGTCGCCGTACAGCCACAGCGACCGCACGGCCGTGCGTGCGCCGTACTGGTCGAATGCATCGACCAGGTTGCGCTGCCAGCCGTCGCAGAGGTCCTGGCGCAGCCCGCCGGAGAAGTTGATGATGCCGCGCACGCCCGGTGCGGCTTCGGTGCCGTACGCAACCGATACGAGGCCGCCGTGCGACGTGCCGGCGACGACGATGCGCGACGCATCGACATACGACTGGCGCGACATATAGCGCACCGTCGCGTCGACGTCGGCGGCCTGCGCGAGGCCATTCTTGCCGACGTTGCAGCCTTCCTGCTGGTAGGTGCCGCCCGAGCCGGCGAAGCCCTGGCGGTTCGGCGCGATCACCGCATAGCCGCGGCGCACGAATTCGCGTGCGAACGCGAGCGGCCGGCTGCGCGGCTGTAGATGGAGATCGCCGGTGTTCTTGCCGTGGTTGAAGACGACGAGCGGGAACGGGCCGGGGCCGTCCGGCTTGAAGAGCGTCGCCTCGAGCGTGACGGAGCCCGAAGCATCGGCCGGAATGCGGAGGATCTGTTCGTTGAGGCCGGCCGCGACCTGCGGCAGGTTCGAGCCGCCGTAATCGAAGCGTTCGGCGTGGGCGAGCGACCCGCTTGCGGTGCCGGCACCCGTATTTGCGTTCGGCAGCGTACCGGCCTGAGCGGCCGACAGCGCACCGGCCGCCATCCATCCCACCAATACCTTGCTGAACGCCATTCGTAAGCCCTGCCATGCAACATGACCAATCTGACGGCCATCCTAGCCTGACAAAATCAGGTTGTGCAATGCGGGAATTACCCGGCGTCTGACACAGCAACTATTTGTCAGCGGTCGCTTACTTCGCCGTCGACATAGCGCCAGAAACCGTGCTCGTCGCGTTCGAAACGGCTCGTCTCGTGAAGCCGGTACGCGCGTCCGCCAACCTTGTAGCGGGCCACGAATTCGACCTCAGCGTGCCGTTCGTCGAGCGGCACATGGCGTTTTACCGCGAGGCCGAGCCAGCGCGGCGCGTCGGGCGCCTCGGGGTCGGTGTCGAGATCGGGCGGGCAGGTGCGCGCGGCCCATGTCGCGCGCAGGTAGCCGGTCGCGCCGAGCACGTACGCGCTGTACCGCGAACGCATCAACTCGAGCGCGGTCGGCGCGGCTTCGCCGCCGTCGATGAAGCGGCCGCAGCAGGCCGCGTAGCGCGGGGCCGGCGCTTTGCCGGCGGGAGCAGGGGACGCGCCGCCGCACGGGCACGTGTCAGGTCGGTTCAAAATCATGCGAAACGGGAATTAACGACGCTCGGTTGTGACCGCGGCTTACCAGTTCAGCTCGATGCCGTCGTACTGGAAGAAACGGCCGTTTGCCTGCGACACGTCGGCGCCGGCTTCGGCGATCACGCGGCGCATGCCGGTCACGCTGGTTTCCGGATCGATCGCGGCCTGCGCGCCGCCCATGTCGGTGCGCACCCAGCCGGGATGCAGCGAGATGCACGCGGCGTGGCGCGTCTGCAGCGACGCGATGCGCAGCACGTCGTTCAGCGCCGCCTTGCTCGCGCGGTACAGCCAGCCGGTCGTGCCGGTCGCCTCGGCGATGCTGCCCATCCGGCTCGACACGACGGCCAGCACGCCGCGCGCATCCTCGACGAGCGGCAGCAGGATCGGCAGCAACTGCATCGGCCCGCGCACGTTCGTATGCATCACCGCGTCGAAATCCTCGGCGGCGATCGTCTCGACGCCTTCGGTGCGCGGCCCGTAGACGCCCGACACGAGCACGGCCGCATCGAGCCGTTCGCCGTCGAGCTTCCAGCCGAGCGCCGCGATCTGCTCGGGCTGCGCGATGTCGAGCGCATGCGCTTGCGCGCCGAGCGCGCGCAGCGCGGCGAGCGACGCTTCGTCGCGCGCGGTGGCGATCACGTTCCAGCCGTCGCGCCGGTATTGCCGGACGAATTCGCGGCCGAGGCCGCGCGATGCGCCGACGATCAGTACGGTTTTCATGTTCGCCGCTCCGTTGCAGTGCCGTGGTGACGGCGTCAGGTCAGTTCGATCCAGGTTGCCATTGTGTCGCCGCCGACGCGGAACGCGTGCTTACTCCGCGTCCGTGCAAGGCTTCAGGGTATCGACCACCGCCTGCGCGACTTCGTTCATTTGCGCGGCATCGGCGGCGACCATGTCGTTGTCGGGCGCATGCTGGCCGCCAGCGGTCAGCGCGGCGACGCAGCGCTTGTAGGTTTCGTCGAGCGCTTCGAAGTTCGACACGGCCATCCCGAGGTTGCGCATCCGGCCGTCGTGCACGCCGTACACGAGCCCGTGCACGGTGAGCGACTGGCCGCGTGCCCATGCGTCGTTGACGATCGTCGTGCGGCACACGTTGACGACCTGCTCGATCGCGTTCAGCTCGATCAGGCGGCGATAGCGCGCCTCGCCCACCGGCCACTCGTCGAGCAGCGCCGCATGGCGCTCGCGCACGTCCTGCACGTGATGCAGCCAGTTGTCCGCGAGGCCGACGCGGCGGTTGTGCAGCGCCGCGTTCACGCCCGAGCAGCCGTAGTGGCCGACGACCATGATGTGCTTCACGCGCAGGATGTCGACCGCGAACTGGATCACCGACAGGCAGTTCAGGTCGCTGTGCACGACGACGTTCGCGATGTTGCGGTGGACGAACACTTCGCCCGGCGGCAGGCCGATGATCTGGTTCGCGGGCACGCGCGAATCGGAGCAGCCGATCCACAGATATTCCGGCGCCTGCTGGTCGGCGAGGCGCGTGAAGAACTCGGGATCGTCGGCGAGCTTGCGCCTGACCCAGGCGTCGTTGTTGTCGAACAGGTGCGAGAGCGGGTTGACTGGGGTGTTCATCGGTGTGGAATCCGTTTTCGGAAATCGGGTCGATATCGGGTTCGGTGTAACCGGCGTCAGGCAGCGCGCTGCGCGTCGCCTTCGCCGTCGTTCTGGTCCGTCGCGCCGAAGCGCTCCGGGTAGCGCACGCAAAAGCGCAGCGCGACGTCGTACGGATGAAAATCGGGCAATTCGCCCTGCAGCAGCTTGTCCTTGCTCGTCTGCCACAGCACGGGATCGAAAAAGTCCGCGTGATGCTTCATGAATACGTCCCGCACGCGCGGGTCGCCGAGCAGGAACGGCCCGTAGGTCTCCGGAAAGATGTCGTGCGGGCCGACGGTATACCACGGTTCGCCGGACATCTCGTCTTCCTCGTTGCGCGGCGCCGGCACGCGGCGCACGTTGCAGTCGGTCAGGTACTCGATCTCGTCGTAGTCGTAGAACACGACGCGGCCGTGGCGCGTGACACCGAAGTTCTTGTACAGCATGTCGCCGGGGAAGATGTTCGCCTTCATCAGCTCCTTCACCGCGTTGCCGTACTCCTTCACGCCGTGCTCGATGTCCGCGTCGGTGCCGTTCTGCAGGTACAGATTCAGCGGCGTCATCCGGCGCTCGATGTACAGGTGCTTGATCACGAGGTTGTCGTCCTCGTATTCGAGCAGCGACGGCACTTCCTTCTCGAGCTCGCGCACGAGCGCATGGTCGAGCCGCGCGAGCGGCAGCGCGACGCTCGAATACTCGAGCGTGTCGGCCATCCGTCCGAGGCGGTCGTGGCGCTTCACGAGCTGGTACTTCTCCATGATCTGCGCGCGCGTCGTTTCCTTCGGCGGCGGGAAGTGATCCTTGATGATCTTGAACACGTACGGGAACGACGGCAGCGTGAACACGAGCATCACGAGGCCCTTGATCCCGGGCGCGACGATGAAGCGGTCGCTCGAGTGCGACAGGTGGTGCAGCAGGTCGCGGTAGAACAGGTTCTTGCCCTGCTTCTGCAGGCCGACCGACGTGTAGATTTCCGCCTTCGGCTTGCCGGGCATGATCGTGCACAGGAAGTCGACATACGCGGAGGGCACGCCCATGTCGACGAGGAAATACGAGTGCGAGAAGCTGAAGATGATCTGCAGCAGGTCGCGGCGCAGCAGCACGGTGTCGAGCGCGAGCAGGCCCGGGCGCACATGGCGGATCGGCACCGCGAACGGCAGCACGCGATCGGCATTGATGATGCGGCCGACGATGTATGCGCTCTTGTTGCGGAAGAACAGCGACGACAGCACATGGATCTGGAAATTCGGCGCGGCGTCGAAGTGGCCGAATTCGTCGTGGATCGCCTGCATCACGCACGCGGTGTCGCGCTCGAGATCCTCGAACGGCGGCTCCAGCTGAAAATTCGTGACGATGCGCTCGAGCGTGACCGCGAGCCCGTCGGTGCCCGGGTAGTACGCGCGGTAGGTCGGTTTCGCGGCCGGTTCGTCGTTCTCGAGATACTCGGTCGAGATCGCCGGGCGCACGAAGATGAAATCGTTGTTGAAATACGAGCGGTGCAGGATCTTGCAGCACACCGAATTGAAGAACGTCTCCGCGCACTCGGGCTGACGGTGCGACGTGAGCAGGCCGATATAGTGCAGCTTGATCTGCTGCCAGACTTCGTCGTCGATGTTCTCCGCGTCGTATTCGTCTTCCAGCACCTCGACGCACTCCTGCACGCGATCGTCGTACGACGTGATCCGTTCGCGCGCGAGCCGCTGCAGCCCGTGCCAGTCGGCGCGCTCGTACAGCGTCTTCGCGTCGACGGCCGCTTCGCGGAAGATCCGGTAGTGGCGGTCGAAGTTTTCGAGCATCGTCTGCGCGACGTCGAAACCGATCTGCGACGACAGCAGTTTGGGGAAGTGATTCATTGCGTGCAGGCTCGTTCAGGAGGGGCTGTAAGCACTCGCCATTTTAGCGCCCAAGCGGGCGGATCAAAGACTTTGCGGCGACGCGTGGCCGGTCGGCAAGCTGCGGGTTATCCGTCGTTGGGTGCCGTTCGGTGCATCTTCGCGTAAAGATACGGGTACGGAACCGATTCTGGCACGAACTTTTTTGACGGGCCGGCGGCCGCCGGGCACGCGTTTCGCGGGACGGCGATAGAATCGACGCACCGCCCGCCGCGGCCTGCCGCCGGCGCGCATTTGCACCGATAACGACGAGACGCCCCACCGATGAACGCACTGGAACACCAACTCGACTATCCCTTCGCCGACACGCTGCCCGCCGCGGGCGACACGTTCGAGGTCGCGCCCGGCGTGCGCTGGCTGCGCATGCCGCTGCCGTTCTCGCTCGACCACATCAACCTGTGGCTGCTGCGCGACGAGATCGACGGGCAGGCCGGCTGGACGATCGTCGATTGCGGGATCTCGTCGGACGCGATCCGCACGCACTGGGAGCAGATCTTCGACGCGCATCTCGACGGACTGCCCGTGCTGCGCGTGCTCGTCACGCACTGCCACCCCGATCACTTCGGCCTCGCGAACTGGCTGTGCGACGGCGGCGACAAGGGCCGCTGGAACGTGCGGCTGTGGATGACGCTCGGCGAATACATGTTCGGCTGCCTGATGGCGGCGGGCAACGGCTCGAACGCGGGCGGCGCGGCCGCCGCCGATCATTTCGCGCGCCACGGGCTGACCGATCCGGCCGCGCTCGACAAGCTGCGCAACCGCCGCAGCTACTACTCGGATCTCGTGCCGGCCGTGCCGCCGCGCTACCGGCGCCTGCGCGAAGGCGATGCGGTGACGATCGGCGCGCGCACGTGGCGCGTCGTCACCGGCTACGGCCATTCGCCTGAACATTGCGCGCTGCACAGCGAAGCGGACGGCGTGCTGATCTCCGGCGACATGGTGCTGCCGCGCATCTCGACGAACGTGTCCGTGTTCGACCTCGAGCCGGAAGCGAACCCGCTCGCGCTGTACCTGCAGTCGCTCGGCCGCTACGAGACGATGGCGCCCGACACGCTCGTGCTGCCGTCGCACGGCAAGCCGTTCCGCGGCGTGCGCACGCGTATCGCACAACTGCGCGAACACCACGACGCGCGGCTCGACGAAGTGCGCGTCGCGTGCGCGGAGCAGCCGATGAGTGCGGCCGACATCGTGCCGATCATGTTCCGCCGCCGCGAGCTCGACATTCACCAGATGACGTTCGCGCTCGGCGAGGCACTCGCGCATTTGAACCTGCTGTGGCTAGCGGGCGAATTGAAGCGTAGCGAAGACGCGGATGGCGTGATCCGTTTCGCGCGGCATTGAGCGGGCACGCCTGCCTCGGTTCGCCACGCGCATTTGTATAATTTCCGGCATCGAACCGAATTGATGTCGCGACCCATGGCAGGCAATATTTCCCTCTCCGATGTCATCACGCTCGCGGAAATCCGCACGCTGGCCGATCCGCAATCCTTCGCACGCGGCAAGGCCTATTTCCACGACGGCGCGGTTTCGCGGCTGACCGAAAGCAACGGCGAACTGTCGGCGACCGTGCGCGGCACGTATCGTTATCGTGTCGAATTCGCGGTGGGCGCCGACGGCACGCTGGACTACGAATGCAATTGCCCGGTAGGCGACGAAGGTGCGTTCTGCAAGCATGCGGTGGCTGTCGCATTGTCGTGGCTCGAAAACAGCGGCGAGGAGGTCTTTCGCGACGATGCGCCCGAGCCGGCGCGTCCGCGACGCAAACGCAAGACCCATGCGGAACTGATTCGCGACTATCTGGAGACGCTCGACGAGGATGCGTTGCGGAGCTGTCTGTTCGACGCGGCCGTGCGCGATCGGTCATTGCGCGACAGGCTGCTGTTCGACGCACGTGCCGCGAATGCCGGCGACGTGGCAAGCCTGCGCGCCGCCGTCCGGCAATTGACGCGTGTGTCGCGGCCGCTCGGCTGGGATGAAGCGCACACGTACGGAGAAGCCCTCTTCGAAGTGGCCGACATGCTGCGACGGCAGTTGGCGGGCCCCCATGCCGCGCAGGTGGTCGAGCTGGCGGAACTGGCGATTGCGGACGCTGAAGCGAGCCTCGAACAGATCGACGACTCGGACGGCAGTGTGGCGCCCGGCATCGGCGAACTGGCCGGTGTGCATCTCGATGCGTGCATCCGGACGCGGCCGGAGCCGGTGAAACTGGCCGAACGCCTGTTTCGGCTGCAAGTCGACGGGCAGTGGGATACGTTCCGCGGCGTGCTGCCGGCCTATGCGGAACCGCTGGGCGACGCGGGATTGAGCCGCTATCGGGAACTGGTCGAGCATCAATGGGCCGCGCTGCCCCCGCTGCCGGCGGGGCGGGACGATCGGCGTTCGTACGATTCGGTACGCTTGAATCTCGAGCATGCGATGGAATCGCTGGCGAGGCACGACGGCGACGTCGACGCGCTGATTCGCATCTGGTCGAAGGATCTGTCGGCGTCGTACCGATTCGCGCAGATCGCGGAATGGTGCGCGGAGCATGGCCGCTTCGACGAAGGGCTGGCATGGGCCGAGCGCGGGTTGCGCGAAGCGGGCGATCGTCGCGATTTGCGTCTTCTGGGCTTCTGTATCGACGAATACTTGCGTCGCCGCGAATTCGATCGGGCCGATGAACTTGCCTGGCAGCGTTTCGACGATCATCCAACGGCGGAAGCATTCTCGGCGTTGATGAAGGTCGCAAAAGTGACGAAGCGACGCGATGCCGTGCGGGAGCGCGCGGTTTCGCATCTGCTGTCTCTCGCGCGGAGCCAGGAAGCGCCGACCCGGGCCGGCCGCGCGCGCCGGGGCTGGCAGCCTTCGGCGCGCACCGAACTCGTCAAGCTGCTGCTTGCGGAAAAGGACGACGCAGCGGCGTGGGACGCGTTTCGCGGCGGGCCGGTCGAGACCGGCATATGGCCGGCGATGGCGGCCGCACGCGCGAAGACGCATCCTGCCGATGCGATCGCGCTGTATCACCGGTTGTTGCCGATCGCCGTCGAACGCGGGGCCGGTGGTGCGCGTTATGACGAGGCGTTTCGCGTCGTGCAGGCGATCGGTGCGCTGCGGGCGGCGCAGCGACAGAACGCGGAATTCGACATGGAACTCGATGCGGTCCGGAAGACGTATCGCGCGAAGCGCAACTTCATCAAGTTGCTCGCGACGCTCGACGTGCAGCGCGCGTGACCGGCTCGATCGGGTATCGGGATGGAAATTGTATGGAAATCGATACGGCAGCAATCGATGACGCAGTCCTTGCGCTGCTCCAGTTGACTCTGCACGACCACAATCGCGCATGGAAGGGGCTCGATTGGGACGTGATGAATCGCCTGCACGCGCGCGGTTTGATCGGCAACCCCGTGAACAACGCGAAATCCGTGGTCCTGACCGACGAGGGTTTGCGCGAATCCAGACGCTTGTTCGAACGGCTTTTCGTCGACCCGGGCAGTCGCGGCGAACCGTGACGCCCCTGCGCTTCACCACGCGACGGGTTCGTAGCGCCACCCGTCGCGATGCCATCGCATCGTGTGCGTCGGTTCGAGCGCCGCGAGAAACGCGGCGTCGTGCGATGCGACCACGATCGCGCCCGGGAAGCCGGCCAGCGCGGTTTCGATCGCGCGCACCGATTCGAGATCGAGGTGATTGGTCGGCTCGTCGAGCAGCAACAGTTGCGCGGGTGAGCCACGCCACAACGCGCACGCGAGCGCGGCCTTCAGCCGTTCGCCGCCGCTCAGCTGTCGTGCAGGCTGCGTCGCGCGTGTCGCGTCGAGCTGCAACAACGCGAGGCGGCTGCGCAGGTCGCCTTCGGCGAGCGGCGTATCGAGCAGCCCCAACTGCTCGACGATCGAGCGCCCGGGATCGAGCAGCGCGAGCCGCTGGTCGAGATACGCGGCGCTCACGTGCGTCGTGCATGTGCCTGAACGCGGCGCGAGCTCGCCCGCGAGCATCCGCAGCAACGTCGATTTGCCGCAGCCGTTCGGGCCCGTCAGCGCGATGCGCACGGCGCCGCTCGCCGACCACGTGATCGAATCCGAATCCGCATCGCCGGCCGCGCGCCACGGCAGTCGCGCGCGTTCGAGCGTGAACAGCTGACGGCGTGCGCTGACCTCGGTGCCCGGTAGCGACACGAGCACGGGCGCATCGGCTTCGACGCGCGCGGCCGCCTGCTGCACGCGTTCGTCGAGCGTTGCCTTGAAATCGTCCTGTTGGCGCCGGACCTGTCCCATGATGTTGCGCGCCGCACCCTTGCGACTCTGTTTTGCCATCGACGACAGATTGGCCGTCTTCGCATCGCGCAGCGAGCCCGCCGCGTGACGCTGGATCGTGTCGTGTTCCTGTTCGAGCCTGCGCCTGACGCGTCCGCGTTCGGTGCGCGCATGGTCGAGTGCTGCTTGCGCGGCATCCTGTTCCGCGTCGCGTTGCGCGCGGTAGAGCGCGTAGTTGCCGCCGTACGAGCGCACGCGTTGCGGTGTCAGCTCGACGATGCGCTGCACGCCGGCGAGCAGCGCACGGTCGTGGCTCACGATCACGAGCCCGCCGCGCCAGCCGTCGAGCGCCGCGCGCAGCCACGCACGGCCCGGCGCGTCGAGATGATTGGTCGGTTCGTCGAGCACCAGCAGGCCGGCGCCGGACAGCAATGCGCCGATCAGCGCGACGCGCGCGAGCTGGCCGCCGCTCAGCGCGTGCGCGGGCGTGTCGGGTCGCACGTCGTGCAGGCCGGCCGTGTCGAGTGCCGTACGCAGCCGCTCGGCGAGATCCCAGCGATCGCCGATCAGGTCGAAGTCGTGCGGCTCCGCGCGGCCGTTCGCGAGACGCGCAAGCGCGCCGAGCGGCGCATCGAGCGCGGCGATCTGCGCGACGGTCCGCGGGCCGGCCGCTGCGTCGTCGTCGTGCCGTTGCGCGACGTAGACAACCGGCGCATGCCGGTCGATCGTCCCCGAACTCGGCGCACAGCGGCCCGCGATCAGCTGCGCGAGTTGACTCTTGCCGATGCCGTTGCGGCCGACGATGCCCGTCGGCGTGCGATCGATGGAAAGGTCGAGCGAATCGAACAGCGTGAAGCCGTCGTCGAAGCGGAAGGAAACGTGATGAAGCGCGACGAGCGCGCCGGTGGGCGTGGCTGCAGCCATAAGCACCTCCGAAAATGCGTGAAGACCTTCGCGCGGCGTGCGGGGCACGGCGGCGAAAACATTTTGGGAAGGCTTAGTTGTTCACTTTGGCTGGCGTCCGGTATGAGGAATAGGAGCGGAGTGTAGCAAGCGGGGTGCGCGGGCCGCAAGCGAGCGGCGCGAACGCCGTCGCTTGCGCGCCACGCGCGATGGATCGTTAGCGCACGTCACTTGTCGCGCACGCTGTACCTTGCCAGCGCCTGGGCGAGTGTTCGTCCATCCGGGCCGAGCGGCCGGTCGAGCGCTGCGCACCGGATCTCGTCGGCCGTCCGCGTGTCGCCGGCATGTGTCGCGAGCAGGCTCTCCGTTAGCGCGGCAGACAGACAGGAAGCGTCGAGCCGTCGCGCAATGGCCATTTTTCGCCGCGCTTCGTCGAAGCGGCCCTCGTGTACGCAAAGCACCGCCAGGCCGCCATGCGCGTCGGCGAAGCCGCGATCCAGTTCCGCCGCACGTTCGAAGCGGATGCGCGCGGCGTCCGGATTACCATCGAACAGATAAGCCCACGCGGCGGCGGCCCATGCGCCGGCATGGATTTTCAGTAGATTCGCCGCACGGTCGAGTGTACCGGTGGCGTCCGTGAAGCGTTGCTCCGCGAGATCGACGAGGCCGATGCCGAGCGTGGCGCGTGCGCCATCCGGATTGATGGCGCGCGCACGCCGGAACAGGGTGCGCGCATTGTCGATCGAGCCGGCATCGAGCGCGAGCAAACCGCGAACGGTCAGGCCGTCGACCGTATCGATCGACTGTTCGGCGTAGCGACGCGCGCCGTCGAGATCCGCCGTGTCGAAGAGCGCGGTGGCGAGTGCGCCGTACAGTTCCGGGCTCGCGGTGTGACTGTCGGCATGACGCCGACCGAGCGCAATTGCGTCGTCAAGTTGCCCGAGATGATGCAGCACGCGCAGCTTCAGCGGAATGGCGCGAGACTCGCCGCTTAGCGTCGCGTCGTCGAGCAGTTCGACAGCCTTGCCGAAGCGGCCGAGCATCGCATTCGCGTAGGCCGCGTTGTAACGGATAGACGCATCGTCGTGTGTCGCGAGGAGCGGTTCGAGTGCGTGCAGAGCGGCGTCGAACCGATGCTGCGACAGCGCCACAAGGCCTCGCAGGTTCGCAAGCGCAGCGGGCAGCGGCGCACGGGCGGCATGTCGATCGAGCAGTTCGTCGCACAGTGTGAAGCGGTGCGCGTCGAATGCAGCTGTGGCCGCATCGGCGAGCAGGTTGAGATTGTCAGGGTCCGTTTCGAGGAACGAAAGCAAGCGTTCGACGCGGCGTGCGTCCGGTGCGGGAGGAACGGCCGAGGTCGGCGGTCGGGTCGGCATCGTCAAGATTCCTGATCGAACGGTGTATTGAATGAGGGCGGCCGCTGGGTATGGCGATCGGCACGCGCAGCGGATGACGTCTTCAGCATAACAGCGCGCCGACGAATTGACCAAGTCGCGTAGACGCGCCGTTCCTGTCTCGAAATCAAGCGAATAATCCATGAATCGTACTTTTCAGATCGGTTCGGATTCATACGAACGGGTGACGAATCGTGCCTCTGAGGCGGGCCGCTCGTCATTGCACGGAAAGAAAAAAGACGACGTTGAATGCAGAATCAAATTTAGTTAAACATCCTATTTTTGTGATAAAGAAAGCGAAGTCGATAAAGCCGCCGATGGAATCACGCGGACGCGAAAATCATTAAACAACTATCGAATTGCCCGGACAACCTGTTCACGGCGCGCCTGTTTTCCGGCAGCGCGACATTCAAATCACGAACGGAATCGAGGGGCACATGGTAGCGATCGTCACGGGTAACGGGTTGGGTTTGCAGTCGTCGTCTGCGTTGGGTCTCGGCGCGCGCGGCCAGCTCGGCGAAGCGTCGGCTGGTCAGGCGGGCGAGCGGATCTACGTCAATGCGGCGAACGGCAACCTGATCGTCCAGGATCGCGACCTGATGCTGATCGGGCGCGGTGCCGGCAGCGCGATCCATCGTGCCTACAACAGCCAGGGAAAGTTCGCGGCCGACGGCTGGCGCCCGGGCGGCGCGCGCACGGTTGGCGCGCTGTCCGGCAAGCCGAACGAGGCGGGCAGCACGGTCACGCGCACCGACTGGGACGGCTCGACGGTCGTCTACGGTTATGACGCTCAGCGGCGGCTCTATGTCGCGACGAGCGGCGCCGGTGCGCGGGCGACGCTCGCCTACGATGCAGGAACGCGGCAATGGGCCTGGTGGGACGGCGGTAGGCAACTGTCCGAAATTTATGACGCGACGCGTGGCGGTCGCCTGGTCTCGGCGACGGACCGCGACGGCAACAAGGTCGACTATGCATACGACGGCGCGGGCCTGCTGAGTCGCGTGACGACGGCCAGCGGCGAATCGACGTATCTCGACTACACGGCCGGGCGGCTTGCGCGATTGCGCACGGTCTGGATCGACGCGAACGGCGCGCAGCGCACGTCGACTGCGGTGCGCTACGGCTACGATGCAGCCGGCCGCCTCAGCACGGTGACGGTCGATCTGACGCCGGACGACAACAGCATCGCGGACGGCAAGGTGTTCACGACCACCTATCGTTACGACGGCGATAGCGAGCGGGTGGCGTCGATCATGCAATCGGACGGTGCCGAGGTCGGATTCACCTATGCAATGCTGGGGAGCGAATACCGCGTGACGAGCATCGCACAGCGAGCCGACGGCGGTGTCGCGCGCGTCACGCGCCTTGCCTACGATCTCGACGCGCGCCGGACGACGATCACCGATCCGCTCGGCGCAGCCACCGTGCTCGCGTACGACGACGCAGGCCGACTCGTCGAGATCGTGCCGCCCGCGGGCGGCACGCAGCGGTTTCATTACGATGCGGCCGGCAACGTCGTGAAAGTGGAGGAGGCGGGCGGCGGCGTCGAATATCGCTACGACGTGCGCGGCAACCGGATCTGGCAGCGTGACGCTGCCGGGGGCGTGGTCGAGTGGCGCTACGGCGAAAACGACGAACTGCTCGAGCAGGTCAACCGCCTCGGCGGCGAAGCGGCTACTACGACTTATGTTTACGATGCGCGACGCCATCTCCGTTTCGTTGTCGATGCGGAGCGGCGGGTGACCGAATACCGGTACAACGGGTTCGGTCAGCAGGTTTCGGTGCTGACGTATGCCGATGCCGGCTACGTTGGGGCGGGCTTGGGCGAAGCCGACCTGGCTCGCTGGGTCGCGGGCCTGGCCGACAAGAGCAACGGCACCCGCACCGACACCGCATACGACTTTCGCGGCAACGTCGCGAGCGTCACGCGTTACGGCCGGTTGCTGAAGGACGGCACGGGCGATGCTCGCGCGGGGGCGGGAGAGGTGACGCAGACGCGCTACGTCTACGATCCGTCCGGCCGCCTGCTGCAGCGCTTCGTCGGCGCGCCGGGCAAGCAGCAGGTCGAGCAGTTTGCGTACGACGGGCTGGGACGGATGCTGTCGGCGCGCCGCTTCGACGGGACGACGACGTTCTATCGCTACGACGACGCTAACCATCAGACCATCGTCACGTTCGGTAACGGGCTCACTCGTACGTCGACCTTCAACGGCGCCGGAGAATTGGTGGCGATCGCCGAGTCGGCAGCGGACGTGCTGCTGTCGCAGGTCGGTTATACCTACGACGCCGCCGGCCGGCTGCGCGCGGAAACCGATGCCGTCGGACACCGCACGCATTATCTGTACGATCCGGCCGGCCGCAAGATCGCGCAGGTCGACGCCGCGGGCGGGCTGACCGAATACGTATACACCCCCGCGGGACAGGTTGCGCGCACGATTCGGCATGCGACGCCGCTTGCGGCCGGGCAACTGGCGAGCCTTTCGGATATCGGTGGACTCGACGGCACGGCCGCACTCGAGCGCGTGCGCCCGGCCGCCCAGGCGGCCGACCAGAGTGAATGGCGCATCTACGACGGCGTGGGCCGGCTTGCACGCAGCGTGACCGGAGACGGGGCGCTGACCGTGTACCGGTACGACGATGCTGGTCGGCTGCTGCAGACCGTCCAGTATGCGAAGCGCATCGGCGTGAGCGGCAACGACCCGTTGACGGAACCACTGCCGTCCGCTTCGGTGGCCGACCGCTGCACGCGCTATTTCTACGACAGCACCGGCCTGTTGCGTGGGCAACTCGACGCGGAAGGCCATCTGACCGAATACCGGTACGACATGGCGGGCCGGCGCGTCACGACGATTCGCTATGCGACTGCGGTGACCGATGTCAGCCGCGCGGCGACATCGGTCGTCGATTTCCGTCCCGCGGAGAACGGTAACGACATCCGCGAGCAGGCGAGCTACGACGCGCGTGGTCTGCTGCGCACGGAAATCGACGGCGAGGGGCACGCGACCGTCTACGAGTACGACGAGTTCGGCAACGTCGCGCAGCGCGTTCGTACCGAGCGGGCGGACCCGAACGCCGCTCGTGCGCAGCAGACCATGCGTCTTACGTTCGAGGCAAAGCTGGACAGGCCGAAGCTGACCGGCGCGGTGCTCACGGTTCGGGTCGACGGCAGGGAAGTTGGCAAGGTGGAAGTGACGTCGACGACCGCTCGGCGCTACGCGATCGATATCGCGAATCTCGTACCTGCGAGCGATCATAGCGTCGAGTTTATTTTCGGTTCGTTCATGGATGAGGCGACGGTTCAGAACGCGATGTTCGGCGAGCGACAGTTCGCGCAGCCCGGATCGCGGCCGAACGGTCGGCCGTCGGGCATGCTCGAGAAGAGCCACAACTACGTGCTTGACGGTGCCGGGACGGAGAAAGCCTGGCTCGCCGCGTCGACGAAACAGGAGCGGACCACGTACCGGTACGATGCGATGGGGCGTCTGCTCGAACGGACGACGAGTGCGATGCGCGGCGAATCCGCGACTCGCTATACGTACGACAGCGAAGGACGCCTGACGAGCGAAACGACCGGCGGCCGCACGTTGCGCTACCGATACGACGTTCAGGGCCGGCTGATCGCGCGGCTGTCGGGAGAAGGCAGCGAGGCGCTGGCCGCGCTCGGCGGCAAGCCGACTGCCGCGCAGGTCGACGCGGTCTGGCGAAATTGGGGCGAGCACTACACGCACGATGCGGTGGGGCGGCAAACATCGTCGACGGATGCGAACGGTAGTCGCACGACCTACTACTACGATGCGGCCGGACGCGTCACGCATCGGGTCAATGCGCTCGGCGAGGTTGCCGAGCAGCGCTACGATGCGCTCGGCAATCTGACGCAGACCCTTGCCTATGCGAAGCGCATGGGACGCGACGCGATCGGTGAGCTGTCCGGTGGCGTCATGACCGACGCCGTGCGACGGGCGGTCGCGGCGCTCAGCGACGAGCGGGTGTCGCGAGCGACGTTCGGCTACGACCGGGCAGGCCGCGTCGTGCGAAGCGTCGACGCGCAGGCGTTCGCCACGTGGCGAACGTACGACGTCTTCGGGAACGAGATCGCCACGTGCCAGGACCTGTCCTCCGGCGTGCGCTCGACCCGCACGACCGACTATGACCGGCTCGGTCGCGCGGTACGGACGACTGTCGATCCGGGCGGTCTGAATCTCGTCGCGCGCGCGGTCTACGACGCGTTCGGCCGCGAGATCGAATCGACCGACGCAAACGGCATCGTGCGGCGCCGTGAGTATGACCGCAACGGCAATACGGTCATCCTGACCGATGGCCTCGGTCGGCAGAGCCGGATGACTTATGATGCGTTCGGCAACGTGCTGACGCATACCGACCGTACCGGCGCGACGACGCGCTACGCCTATGTGCCGGAAAAGCGCCAACTGACGGTTTCGATGCCCGACGGCATCGAGACCACGACGACCTATGACGAATTCGGCCAGACCATCGCGCTGACCGACGGGCGGGGGCAGACGACGCGCTATGCATACGACGCGGACGGTCGCCTGATCGACACGACGACGCCGACGGGCGTCACCCGGCAGCGCCACGATCGTGCCGGTCAGTTGATCGAGACCGTGGACGGCCGCGGCGTGCGTATTGCCTACGCATACGATGCCGCCGGGCGCGTGTTGATGCGCACGCTCGATCCGGGCGGGCTGAACCTGACGACGCGCTACGAATACGACGCCAAGGGGCAATTGGTTCGAACCACGGAACCGTCGGGAACGGTCGTCGTAACCGAATACGATCTGAACGGCCGCAAGGTCGCCGTCGTGACGGATGCCGGCGACGGGCGGCTCAACCTGCGCACCACGTTCGAATACGACGGGGCCGGCAAGGTATTGACGACGACGGACGGCGCGGGCACGCAGGGTGCGCGCACGACGCGCCACGAGTACGACGCAGCGAGCCGCCTCGTCCGCACGGTCGTCGATCCGGACGGCCTCGCGCTCTCGACTTGCTATGACTACGACGGTAACGGCAACGTGAGGCGGGTGGTCGATGCTGCGGGCGGCGTGACGCGCTACGGTTACGACGCGGAAAACCGACGGATCTGCGAGGTCGGCCCGACGGGGGCGATCGTGCTGAGCCGCCTCGACGCGGAAGGGCGCGTGGTCGCGCGCACCGCGTATGGGATTCCGAACGCCGGCTTGCTCGATGCCGTGGGCGGTACGCTGTCGCCCGCCGACCTGGAGGCGCGCGTCGCGGCGTCGCCTGGGCGCGACCGGACAGTTCGTCACGTCTACGACGTCAACGGGCGGGTGCGTTACACGCTCGACGCACTCGGCGCGTTGACCGAATTCCGCTACGACGAGAACGGCAACGCTGTGTTCACCGCGCAGCACGGCAGGGTCCTCGACGCAACACAGCCGCTGACTGAAGCATCGATCACCGCTCAGTTGCGTCGTCTCGGCTTCGACCGTGCCCGTGACACGAGTCGTGTGACGCGCACCGTCTACGACGCGGCCAACCGGGCCGTCTTCGTCATCGATCCGCTGGGTTACGTCACGCAGAATCGTTTCGACGCCAACGGCAATCTGGTCGAGCGCATTAGTTTCTGGCGTAGCGGCTGGATAGTGATGGCCGGCTTTACCGAACCAAGCGAAAAGAACATGCTCGACTGGGCGCAAGCCGAGTTGGGGGGCGTGAGCACGCGCACGACGAACTGGCGTTACGATAACGCCGTCCGGGTGACGGAGAGCATCGACGCGGAAGGTTACCGGACGCGCCACGAATACGACGGCGCGCTGCTGCGGAGAACGATTCGCGACGGCGAGGTAGTCGATCGGAAGCGCGGCATGCCGGTCGGCGTGATCGAGAGGCTGTTGCCCGCGAAGCCTGCGGTTGCCGCGACGGCAGTCACGGAGTATCGCTACGACGGGGCCGGGCGGGTGACCGACGTGATCGACGCGGCAGGCGTCGCGACACATTACGTACTGGATGCACTGGGCCGCGCCGTGGAAACGATTCGTGCAAACGGCACCGATCGGCAGACGTCGACGCATACGACCTTCGATGCGGCAGGGCGCATGATCCGGGAAGTCCGGGCATCCGGCACGTCGGCCGCCGGGGCCGTCGACTATCGGTATGACGCGCTCGGCAATCTGACCGTACGCGTCGATCCGCGCGGCGTCGAGCTGGCGGAAACCGACAGCGACTGGGCGCTGGCGCAGCGCAAGGCGCTCGGCTACGTCGATGCGCAGGGTCGCGCGCTGACGGCCGCCGCACTGACGGCCGCGCAGCGAGAGGAACTGGCCGGCCGGTATGCGACCCGTTACCGCTACGACGCAGCCGGCAGATTGACGGAGGAAACCGATCCGCTCGGTCATGCGGACCGAACCACGTACGACGCATTTGGCGATGCGGTCGAGCGCGTGACGAAAGGCGTGGCCGCGAAGCTGTTCTACGACGGGCGTGGACGCGTCGTCGCGCAGGTGAATCCGGACGGGGCGGTCATTCAGACCGAATACAGCGCGTCAGGGCAGCCGGTTCGCGTGGCGCGTTTTGCGAAAGGCGCGCTCGACTGGACGGCGATTGCGGAGAGCGGCGATGCGTCGGCGGCGCTGTCCCGGCTACAAGGCCGGCCCGAGGCCGTGACGCACCTCGAATACGACAAGCTCGACAGGCTGGTGAAAGCGACCGACGCCGAAGGCGGGGTCGAGGTTTTCGGGTACAACGGGTTTGGCGAGCGCATCGTCTATCAGAACAAGGTCGGCGCGGTGTTCCAGTACGGTTATGACAACCGCGGCCTGCTGATCTCTGAGACGTTGCCGGTCACGTCGAACGGCCGCATCGTGCAGAATTTCCATCTGTACGATGCAGGCGGCCGCCGCACAGTGACTATCGAGGCAGCGGAATTGCCCGAGCAGCGCACCATGCGTTTCGAATACGACGCACTCGGCCGTCTGATCCGCCAGACTGGGGATGCGGTGGCCGCGCGCGGGGCGTTGGGCGACACGCGCACGATCGAGCCGGTCGAAACCCGCGCATACGATGCGCGCGGCAACCTGATCCGGCAAACCGACGCGAACGGCAACACGATCACCTGGTATTACGATGCCGCGAATCGCCAGACCGCCGAAGTGAGCGCGACAGGCACGCTGACGCAATGGACCTATGACGCGGCGGGCAACCGGATCGTGTCGCGCGTATTTGCCGATGCGGTCGTGCCGACGGCCGGCGCCAAGCCGCCCGCCCCGATCCATGCGGACCGCGTTCGCGAGACCCGTTACCGCTACGACGAGAACAACCGATTGATCGAATCGCGCGTGCTCAACGTGGCCACCGGGTATTTCGATCCGTCGGCGGGCGAAACGCAGCGTGGCGAATACTTCATCACGACGGGCAGCGAGCTCGTTACGCGGTATCGCCATGACGGTGCTGGCCGGCTGATCGAGCAGACCGATCCGGCCGGCAACCGTACGCTCAGCTTCTATGACCGCATGGGCAACAAGATGCTCGAGGTCGACGGCGCCGGCTACGGGACTCGCTGGGAGCGCGACGCAGAGGGGCGCGTGCTGACGGAAACTCGCTTTGCCGCGCGCTATCCCGATCCGATCGCGCCAAATCCGGCGCTGGCCGACACGCTTGCGGCGAATTGGCCGACGAGCGCCGACGACCGGATCACGCACTACGTGTGGGACGGCAACGGACGGCTTGTCAGCGAAACGCGGCAGGGTGTTCAGCATGCGACCGTCGACGCGAACGGGCGGCTCGAGGAACGGAATGCCGATGCGACGACGCGCTACGTCTACGACGCCGAAGGGCACCTGCTGCGCAAGACTGACGCGAACGGGAGCCAGTTCGATTTCACCTACGACGCGCTGGGCCGGCAGACCGGTCAGCTGCTGCCGCAGTTCGTCGATCATCTGAACCGTCAGGTGCGTTCCCGCATTTCGTTCGAATACGACGGTCTGAACCAGGTCGTCAAGGAGACGAAGCACGGCGACGCGGATCAGGTGACGACCTACGCGTACGGCGCAGGCGGGCGGCTTGCGTCGAAGACCAACGCACTCGGGGTAGTAACGCAATTCGGCTACGACGCGGCCGGCAATACGGTGCTGGTCAGCTTTCTACGTGCGGATGCGGACGGGCGAAAGCAACTGGATGAGACTGCAATCGGCTACGACGCCGCGCATCGCGAGATATCACGAATCACGCGTTCGCGCGATCCGGGCGGTGGCACCGTGTTGGCGAGCGGCGTGCTGAGGGAACAGTGCTACAACGCGTTCGGCGAAGTCGTCGGGCGCCGCACGGGCGGCGGCGGGCCGAAAGGCGAGTGGCAGGAGTACGCGGACTACAACAATGCCGGATGGGTCGTGCGCACGAACTTCGGCGACGGCGTGTCGCGGCTGTTCCTGCACGACCGTAACGGCAACGCGACCCTGAAGGTCGAATCGATGGAGACCGATTTGCGCCGCCATGCGATCGAGACCGGCGACGATCTCGTCGGGTTGCTCAAGCGCGCGGACATGATGCAGACATATACGCGGTATGACGCGCGCAATCAGGTGATCCAGGTGCGGCAGCCGAAGACGTCGGGCGGGGCGCCAAGGGTGAGTTTCAGTCCGGTGGATATTCCGATCGATGGGGGGGTGTTTGCGAATACGCAGTTGAGTCTTGGGGGATGGATCGAGAAGCAGAATCGGCCCGTGCCTGGCCCAGTCTATACAGAACCGGCCGAATTGAGCTTGACTACGTCCGGCAGTGCAACGGTCAAGGCCGGCGTGACTTGGGATACCGCGTCGGTCTATGTCCAGATACATAGCCTCAACATCGATCTTCCGGATCTGAAGGGGGTGTACGGCGCGTATCAATACGAGATAGTTGCGAGCTATCACGGACAAGGCGAGCAGTTAGGAACGCACCACACATGGGGAACGGAGCACCTTCCTTATAACGTCCAGAAGACTCAAACGATTTACACGGAAGTCAACCAATCCGGCAGTATCTCTATTCCGATCAAGAGTTACCCTGCGGTCGCCAACGCGAGCGGTGACTTTGCAGCGAAGCCATTGCAATTCGATTACTCGATCGAGATCTACGTCAAGCCGCAAAGCGGTGCTGCCGAGCGTCGCCTGATCGGGACAGTGGAGAAGAGCGCAGTTTTATTCGAGGCGTGGACTGTCAATGGCAACGTCCATACCAAATTGGCTAAACAGGATGCTCTCGACTCTTCGCTGGAACTGCAATCGGTATCTAACCGGTTGACGCTGGCCAATCACAGTCTGCCGCTGGGTGCCCGAGCCATGCTGTACTACCGCCCTGCAGGGGCGAGCGACGCGTTTCGGATGTTGGGCAAGGATTCCAACAGCGAACCCGGGTCGTATACGATCGACGTCGGCGGTTTGCCCGATGGCGACTACGAGATGATCTTTATGGCTGTGTCGGACGGCAGCGACGGACGTGAGCCAAACACGCTGCTGCGCCGTGACGGTTTTAGCGCACACATCGCTCGTGGCGGAAATTCCACGGTTGCTTCTATGCCGATCCCTGGCGATCGAGAAAGCAGCCGAGCGGGCTTCCTGGCGGATGCGTCAGGAAGCTATATCTGGACTTCGCCACATACCCTAAGTCTGTATTCGGCGCGCGATTCCGCGCTGCATCTGGCCGATCATGTCGTCGTGAAAGTGCGCCCGCAAGATGCCGTGACGTGGAACGAGGAGCGGACGATCTTGCGCGATCTGGCTACCGGCGCATTCGCGATCGATCTGTCGAGATACGCACCAGGAAACTGGGATGTGGTATTCGATCTGTACAACGCAGCAGGCCAGAAACTCGATGCAGTGCTGTGTTCGATAGGTTTGCAGGGCGGTAACGGCTCACCGTCGCTCTCCACTAACTACGCCGCCGATCTGAAATCGACGGTAGTGTTCCATGCGCAGCCTGCCGACACCGACTACATCGTGGTGTCATGGGTGCAGGACGGTGCGACGCACTATTCGCACGTCACCCGATTGGGCAACGGAGAGTTCACTTGGGACGTTCTGGAGGGCGGCTTGATGCCGCAGCCGGGCCAGTCGTACGGTTACGCGATCAAATACACCGCCTACGATGCGGCTGGCGTGCCACTGGCGATGGGGGCCGGCGACATCACCGTTGGAACGTTGGGCAATTCACAGGTCACGTTGACGGGCAGCGCGCGCCCGACCATTTTCGAGTTCACGCCGGTCGGTACGGACGGCAAACCATTGACAAACGCCAACACGATTACGCTGTACTACCGTCAATCCACGGAGAAGGACCAAGCATACGATCGTCCGTTTACTGAATTGACGATCACGCGCGATTCACGGGGGCGCTTCTTGTTCGATGCGTCGGCACTGCCTACGCGTACGGAATTCGAGTATCGCTACCTGGCGAAGGACGCCAGCGGTGATGTTCTGACCGAGCGACAGAGCTACTTTTTGACCGGTACGCGCAACAACCCGATTACCAACGTCGATATCGTCGGCGTGATCGACGAAACCGCGAAGGACATGACGATCGACCGGATGCAGTCGCACAACGCGTTCCGCGACGTGTCGGCGGAGCGCGACGGGCGCGGCAACTGGACCTATTCGTCCTACAACACGATGGGTCGGCTGACGCTGAAGCGTGAACCGGAGATCGGTGTCACGCTTGCGGACGGCTCGAAGGTCCGCGTCGCGCCGGAAACGCGGTTCCATTATGACCTGACAGGCAACCTCGTCGGCATCAAGGACGCGAACGGCAATCTGTCGACGCACCAATGGAATTACGGATTGGCGCAGCCGGCGGTCGCGCGGTCGTGGGATGTGCTTGGCCACGACAAGCGCTTTGCGTACGACGCGCAGGGCAACCTGCGCGTCCAGTACGACGAGCTGAACCGCCGCACAGATTTCACCTACGATGCGGGCGATCGTCTGATCCGGATCGATCGCCCGGTACTGGCGAACGGTGCGAACGCGGGGCGGCGCAGTGTCGATCGCTACGAATACGATGCAGCCGGCAATCGGATCGCGCACATCGATGCACTGAGCGGGCGTGAGCGAACCTACTATGACACTGAAGGCAGGGTCATCCGGACGGTAAGCGCTGCAGGCCGATCGATGCAGTACGACTATCGCTGGGCGTCGGCGATCGGCACGGCGGGCGGCGGCACGAGCGGCGGCTGGATGAAGACGACGACCGACGCGAACGGCCGGACGATGATCGACGAGACGGATCTGTTCGGTCGGCTGATGAAGCACACGGATCTCGGCGGACGGGTATTCGACTACACGTACAACCTGGCGGGGCTGCTGACGCGCCAACGTGGCACGAGCGGGCAGGACGTGAGCTACGAGTATTACTCGCACGGACTGGTGCGAGCGATCCGTGACCGGGGCACGCAGACCGAGTCGCTGTACGAATACGACGGCGACGGCAACCGGACGGCGGAATTCTTCCGCTCGATCTCCGGCGCGTACGTGTTTGCGCAATCGTACGTCGAATACGACGCGGCGAACCGAGTCACGGCGATTCGGGACAACGCGTACCAGGTGCGCTACGAATACGACGCGGTGGGCAACCGCCGGCGGATGACGGCGGATTACACGGACCTCGTCGGCTACCACAAGAAGACACAGGACTACTGGTACGAATACGACGCATTGAACCGCTTCACGGTGACGATGGGCGTGCTGTCGGACGGTCGGATCGTCGCGGGCGCGAAGGGCGGGGACGGCGTGCAACTTGGCTACAACGCGGCGGGCGAGCGTGTGCTGGCGGTGTACGCGTCGGATGGCCGAACTGAGCGCTACGAGTACGACGCGAACGGGTACCTGACGAACCAGTCGGTCAACGGTGTGGTGGTGCGCGAGCGGGAGAACGACCTGCTGGGCCGGGTGACGGGCTACACGGCATACACGGCGGACCGCTCGAAGCGGACGGAGCAGGTCACGCGGCAGTATGACGCGGACGGGCTGCAGACGAGCGAACGGGACGTGCTGGAAGGGGCGACGACACGCTATATGCGGATGTCGGACGGCACGCTGGAGCGCACGGAGCGGCGTCCGGACAAGGGCGACGGCACGACCGTGACGACGGCGTACAGCTACGAGTGGTGGGACGGGGCGAAGCAGAAGACGGCGGTGTCGCAAGGCTCGAACCCGAATGCGCCGGGGTGGAAGCCGGCATCGAGCTACTACAACTACGACGTGAACGGGAACCTGAAGTCGGTGTACGACGACGGGGGCGGCCAACGGGGCAAGGCGCGCGCGTTCAGCTACTGGACGGATCTGCGCGGGCAGGTGCAGCGGCGTGACGAACTGGTGGGGGTGTCGATTGCCCCGCACGGGGCGATCACGGGTGCGCAAGGGGACCGCAAGCACAACTACTACTACCTGAATGGCCACCGGGTGGGGAACGTCGGCAATGACGGAGTCGAGAAGGTCGACTACGTGCAGGAACTGGCGGGGAAGCTGGGCAAGGGCAAGGAGAGCCAGTACCGGGTGACGACGCCGGTGAGCGTGGCGGACTTCGACGAGAACTACATGCGCATCGACGGAACGTATCCGGGGGCGAGCCCCGGGACGTGGACGGTGCGCGAAGGGGAGACGCTGAAGTCGATCGCGTCGGCGCTGTGGGGGGGCGAGACGCTGTGGTACGTGCTGGCGGACGCGAACGGGTTGAAGAGCACGGACGAGCTGAAGGCAGGGCAGGCGCTGACGGTGCCGAACAAGGTGACGAACGTGCACAACACGGCGAGCACGTTCAAGCCGTACGACCCGGGCCAGGCGATCGGGGATACGCAGCCGACGCTGCCGGACCCGCCGCCGCCGCCGAGTCGGGGAGGTGGATGCGGCGGGTTCCTGCCGGTGATCGCGATCGTGGTGGCGGTGGTCGTATCGGTGGTGACGTATGGAACGACATCGCCATATATGGCTTCGCTGGCGGGCTCGGCGGGATTGACCGGGGGTGCTGCGTCGACGGCTGCGGCGGTCGGCGCGGGGGCGGTGGCAGGTACGGCGGGTTCGATGGCGAGCCAGGGCGTGATGATCGCGGGTGGGGCCCAGCAGGGGTTGGACTGGAAGGGCGTGGCGCTGGGGGCGATGGGTGGGGCGATTGCCGGAGGGGTGACGAGCGCGATGCCGGCCGGGTCGTTCGGCACGGCCGCAGCACAGGGTGCCGCGCGCTCGGTGGCGACGCAGGGCATTGGTCTGGCGACCGGGTTGCAGGATCGTTTCGACTGGAAGGGCGTGGCGGCGAGCGCGATTGCGTCGGGAGTGGGGTACGCGGCGAATCAGGCGATTGGTCAACTGCAATACGGAGATACGTGGGAAGGGATGGCGCCGTCGGCGCTGCGGGCGGACAAGTTCAACATGGCGGTGCGTGGAGTGGGCACCGGGATGGCGGCCGGGGCGGCGAGTACGGTGGTGCGTGGTGGAAGCTTGGGGCAAAATGTTGGGGCGATCACGATGGATGCGATCGCGTCTACTATTGGCAATATGGTGGTGGACCAGATCCAAGGTGCATCGGTTGGAAAAAGCAACGCGACGCCGATGCACCCCGATGACGCTCGATTCCTGGGTGCGCTGACCGGTGCAATTGAGGCGTACAGCAATACGCCGAATCCGTATACAGGGGCTCAGTTTGCTGGGCCCGGTGCACTGCCACTTGATGCAATAAATGTGACGGCATCGGGTTCGACAAGCGGTCTCGGCGCACTGTACGGAACGGGTTACGACGGTGCGTTTGCGGCTTGGTCGGACGATACCCGGTTGAATCTGAACGATGCGGCGTTTCGGTCGGCGATGAGCGAAACGGGTGCTGGCATCAGGCTCGCGCAAACTGACGGTGGCTTCTGGCGTGGACTTGCGGGTGAGACGCGCAACCTGTTCGAGACGCCTGCTCCGTTGTCGGAAAAGATTGGAGCGGGCGTACGGGCGGTGGGCGAGTTCATCGCCGATCCGCTGATCGAACTTGGCAATCAATATCGAGACGTGTACTCCGCAGCGAGCGGGGCGACGGGCGGTTGGCGCAGTGCCTTTGCGCAGCAGGTGTCGGATGGTAGCTACGGTGGAGCCGCACTGACTGAGTTGGGCATGGCGGCCGGAGCGGCACCGATGGCCGGAGCAGCGCTGAGAGGGATCGGCTTGGCCGCGCCTGCGGCAGTTGAGACCTTCGGGCCGACGATTAACCGCGCGATGAGCCGCTACATGACGCGTAGCGGCATGCAGCTGAATGTCGTAGAAACAGGGTCATCCGGGACAGGCAGAGCTGGCTTGGTTGATCTGTCATCTGGCGATGTTACTCCCGGTTTCTATCGTGCAGATCCGGCGAAGATTCGGTTTACGCAGTCGGACGCCAGTCCATTCTTCTCGAAGGGCGGTACTATTGACAGCCTAGTTTCAGACCTTCGGTCCGGTAAGGTTACCGCAGACCAAGTCGGCAATCCGCTTCAGGTTGTGATGCACGAGGGCCTTCCATTCTCAATCGACAATCGTCGTCTTGTTGCGTTCAACTTAGCAGGGGTGAGGGGCGTTCCGATCCAGATTGTGACTTTAGATAACCCGGCCGTGGCTGCACGTTTCTTCGATCGATTTGATCCGATTGGAGGAGTCGGGAAGAATATCGTTATTGCTCCGAGTTCTGCGCGAACACCGGCTCAACTGCTGCTTAGGGATTCGGGATTGATTAAGGGGGTTCAGCTTGGGTACTGATGCAAAAGAGGTTCTTGCTCCGCAAGACTTCGCGGCTTGGCCGATTTGGCGTTACGACGATGAAGATGATCTCTATCATCCGGTAACGAGCGCTGACCAACTTCCTGAATCGGAGCGAGCGTTGTCTATTCGTGCGAACTTCAGAACGCCAGACGGCCGATTGTTCGCTGGCTATGTTGTGGGTATTGAGCGGGTCTTCTCCTTCGGTTTGTTTGGCGGAGACCGTGTATTTCATGTCAACATGAATCTACCTGATCTCTCGGCTAAGCAACTGAATGCGTTCCTCCAGGTGCAGTCGAGTGAGTCTGGCCAGACATTCGAATCACTGTTCCCATTGACGTACATTTCTTCGATCAACGAACAGCCGTTCGTGGACTTCAGCGGTCAGTTTGACGGTCTTCCAACGGCGAAACATTAGACGAGTTCGTAGCACAAACGCCCGCTTAAGCGGGCGTCGTTGTTTGTGCGTTTGATGCGTCAGAAGAGCTGTTTGGCGACGCGCCGGCGCTCATCGTCGTCGAAGTGCATGACGCGGATTCCGCCGATCGCGAGGCGCAGCCAGTCAGGTTGGCGGAATTCCAGAATCAGGGCGCAATGTCGCGGCGGATCATGCCTCGGCATTGCAAACTTCAAATGAGACCCAGCAGGGGAAACGTGGATTTGTCCGACTCGAAGGTTATGAAGAACCTGTCCGCATTTTTGTGGGCGAGGCGGTTGAACAGCACGTTATCCGCGCGCCTGCATAAATCGGTCTCCGAACAGGATAGCAAACTGGTTCATCGCTGATTTCCAGTCGAAGGCGGACCGCACGGTCTTGGCCAGCACATTGCGCAGCGCCAGCCAGAGCAGCTTGATCGCCGCCTCGTCATTCGGGAAGTGGCCGCGCGTCTTGATG
>NZ_JBFPFS010000052.1:0-42828 GCF_047978125.1 Burkholderia sp. LFS061
CCGCCGCGCCGGCCACCCCGCGCGCGAAAGCGGCCGTCGCGCCCGCGTCTGCCCGCCCAAACGCCGGCCCCGGTCGCCCGCGCCGCGTACAATGGTGGACTTTTGCACGTCCTCACCCGCCTTATGTCCTCGCCCACCCTGTACGAATTCTTCGCCCCCTGCCCGCGCGGCCTCGAAGCGGCGCTTGCCGCCGAGCTGGCCGAAATCGCCGGCCGCCACCTGAACGGCGCGCCGTTCACCGCGGGCGCGCAGGTGCCGGGCGGCGTCCATTTCAGCGGCGGCTGGGCCGCCGGCATGGCCGCGAACCTCCATTCGCGGATCGCGAGCCGGATCCTGCTGAAGATCGCGCACCGCGCGTACCGCAACGAGCAGGATGTCTATGCGCTCGCGCTCGAGCAGCCGTGGGAGCGCTGGTTCGCGGCGACCCAGACGCTGCGCGTCGACATCACCGCGATCAAGTCGCCGCTGAAAAGCCTCGAATTCGCGACGTTGCGCGTGAAGGACGCGATCTGCGACCGGATGCGCGACAAGACCGGCGCCCGCCCGAGCATCGACACGGGTGCGCCGGACGTGCGCGTATTCGCGTTCCTGACGGCCAACGAGTGCACGCTGTACCTCGACACGTCGGGCGAACCGCTGTTCAAGCGCGGCTGGCGTCTCGACAAGGGCGCGGCGCCGCTGCGCGAGAACCTCGCGGCCGGCATCCTGCGCCTGACGGGCTGGACGCCCGGCACGGCGCTGTACGACCCGATGTGCGGCAGCGGCACGTTCCTCGCGGAAGCCGCGCAGATTGCGCTCGGCGTGGCGCCCGGCGTCGAACGCCGGTTCGGCTTCGAAAAGCTCAAGCAGTACGACATCACCGCGTGGCAGGGCCTGAAGGTCCCGGCGCTGGATGCGAAGCGCGCGGCGCGCGGCAAGCGCGGCGACGCACTCGGCGTGTACGGCAGCGACATTTCCGGCGACATGCTCGAGAAGGCGCGCGCGAACCTCGAGCGCGCTGGCGTGCCGTCGGTGTGGCTCAAGCAGGTCGACGCCCGCGGGATGACGCCGCCGTGCGACGGGCCGGGCATCATTCTCGCGAACCCGCCGTACGGCGAGCGGATCGAAGTGCGCGGCCGCAGCGCGCGCGGCGAGGTGCGCGAGACGGGCCGCAACCGCGGCAACGACGATGCGTTCCGCCGCACGCACACCGACGCGCCGGACAGCGAGTTCTTCAACGCGCTCGGCGATGCGCTGAAGCAGCGCTTCACGGGCTGGCAGGCGTTCCTGCTGACGTCCGACCGTTCGCTGCCGGGCCAGTTGCGGCTGCGCGAATCGGCGAAGACGCCGCTGTTCAACGGCGCGCTCGAATGCCGGCTGTTCCGCTTCGACCTGATCGCCGGCAGCATCAAGGCGCGCCCGGCCGCACCGGAAGGCGACGCGTAAGCGACACCGTCGCGCGGGGCCGACATCGCGGCGCCCGCGCGCTCCTCCCGCCGGCGCGAGTCAGTGCTTCGACTTCGACCAGCGCCCCATCGTGAACGGCAGTGCGTGCCCCGTCTCGAGCAGCGTCTTCAGGCTCGACAGCACGACCGGCCACCCGCCGCGGATCCCGCGATCCATCTCCGAACCGGCCACGAGCCCGTCGTGCGTGACGGTCAGCTTCACGACGCCCTCGTGCGGCTCGACGAGATAGGTCACGCGCGACTCCTCGCCGTCTCCCGACGGCGTACGCCACGTGACGACCAGCCGGTGCGGCGGATCGTTCTCGACCACTTCGCCGACGATGTCGACACGCGATGGATCGTCGTAGTCCTGATGTTCCCATCTCGAGCCCGGCCGCCAGTCGGGCGACGCGTTGCGATGCCGTACCCAGTAGTCCTTCGTCAGCTCGGCGTTGGTCAGTGCGTCGAACACGCGCTCGGGCGTCGCCGCGATGAAGGTCACGTACACAAAGGCGGGATTACCCATCGTCGTCTCCTGTGCCGCGGGCCGCTTCCAGCCCGCGCTTGAGATCCGCCAGCGCCTGCAGGCGCTGACGCTCGAACTTGCCGATCCAGCGTTCCGCGATGTCGTGGATCGGCACCGGATTCAGGTAATGCAGCTTCTCCCTGCCGCGCCATGCGGTCGCGACGAGGTTCGCGGCCTCGAGCAGCGCGAGATGCTTGCTCACGGCCTGCCGGCTCATCGCCAGTCCGTCGCACAGCCCGGACAGGGTCTGGCCGCTTTTCGCATGCAGCAGGTCGAGCAACTGACGGCGCGTGGCATCGGCCAGCGCCTTGAAAACGAGGTCCATGCCGCTCCCGGGTCGATGGTCTTATTATGCAACCAAATAGTTGCATGTCAAGGATGACAACTCTACTGACAATACGGTGTCAGCAGGCCGCGATCACACTGCAATCCCGGCGCAATGCAACGCTGGTTTCCACACAGAACCCGAATAACAACGCAACAAGGAGTTCGTCATGACGTCCGCAACTGCCACCGCAACCCTGGAACGCGCAATCGCATGGTTCGACATTCCATCCCTCGATTTCGACCGCGCGATCCGCTTTTACGAAACCGTGCTGCAAACCACGCTGCAGCGCGAAGTCATCGGCGGCGTGCCGATGGCGATGTTCGATCACGAGGCGTCGAGCACGGGCGGCAGCATCGTGTTCGATCCGCAGCAGATGAAGCCCAGCGCGAACGGCGTGCTCGTCTACCTGAACGCCGGCGACTCGGTCGTCGCGGCGCTCGAGCGCGCGAAGCGCGCGGGCGGCGTCGTGCAGGGCTCGGTCGTCGAGCTGCCGAACAACTACGGCTACATCGGCTACCTGATCGATACCGAAGGCAACCGCGTCGGCCTGCACGCGCCGAAATGCCATTGAGCGCATCGGCCATCGGGGCGGTGCGGCGCTATCATCGCGAAGTCCCCTTAGCCGTTGGAATCGAGGTGCTGCCATGACACGCCGTGCCGACCGCCTGTTCCAGATCGCCGAGCTGTTGCGCGGGCGCCGTCTCACGACCGCGCAGCAGTTGGCCGACTGGCTGTCGGTGTCGCCGCGCACGGTCTATCGCGACGTGCGCGACCTGCAACTGTCAGGGGTGCCGATCGAAGGCGAAGCCGGCATCGGCTACCGGCTGAACCGCAACGCAAGCCTGCCGCCGCTCACGTTCACGGCCGAGGAGCTCGCGGCGCTTGCCACCGGCGCGCGCATGCTCGAGACCTGGGGCGGTGCGCGCTTCGCGAGCGGCGCCCGCTCGGCGCTTGCGAAGATCGCGTCGGCGATGCCGGCCGACAAGCGCACGGCGCTCGACCGCCTGCCCGTGTTCGCGCCGTCGTTCCACATCGACGAGACGTTTTGCGCGAAGGTCGACGCGATCCACCAGGCCATCGACACGCGCCACATCGTCAGCTTCGGCTACCGCGACCGGCTCGGCGCGCATTCGCAACGCCGCGTGTGGCCGCTCGGGCTCGTCTACTGGGGCGGGCGCTGGACGATCGGCGCGTGGTGCGAGCTGCGCGACGATTTCCGCACCTTCGACATCGCGCGGATGGGCGACATCACCGTGCACGAGCAGTTTCCGGACATGGAAGGGCGGCGGATCGCCGACTACATGCGGATCGCGGAAGCGCCGATGCGCTGATGCGATCCGGCGATCGTGCGCGACGCGATCGCCGCGCGCATCGCGAACCTCGTCGCGCCATGAAAAAGGCCCGGCCGGCTTGCGCCGGTCGGGCCCGTCCGGGCGGGCCGCCCGCGCATTGAAGCAGGCGCCCGCATTGCCGGTGCGTGCGTTACTCGACGGCCTTCACCATGTCCTCGATGACCTTCTTCGCATCGCCGAAGACCATCATCGTCTTGTCCATGTAGAAGAGATCGTTGTCGAGGCCCGCGTAGCCGGCCGCCATCGAACGCTTGTTGACGATCACCGTGCGCGCCTTGTACGCCTCGATGATCGGCATCCCCGCGATCGGCGATTTCGGATCGTTCTTCGCGGCCGGGTTCACCACGTCGTTCGCGCCGAGCACCAGCACCACGTCGGCCTGGCCCAACTCGCCGTTGATGTCCTCCATCTCGAACACGATGTCGTACGGCACTTCCGCTTCCGCGAGCAGCACGTTCATGTGCCCCGGCATCCGCCCGGCAACCGGATGGATCGCATAGCGCACGTCGACGCCGTTCTCGATCAGCTTGTCGGTCAGTTCCTTCAGCGCGTGCTGCGCACGGGCGACGGCCAGCCCGTAGCCCGGCACGATCACGACCGATTCCGCGTTGCCGAGCGTGAACGCCGCGTCGTCGGCCGACCCCGACTTCACCGGGCGCTGTTCCTGCGCGCCCGCCGCGCCGCCGGCCGCCGCCTCGCCGCCGAAGCCGCCGAGGATCACGTTGAAGAACGAGCGGTTCATCGCGTGGCACATGATGTACGACAGGATCGCACCCGACGAACCGACCAGCGAGCCGGCGATGATCAGCATCGCGTTGTTCAGCGAGAAGCCGATGCCGGCCGCAGCCCACCCTGAGTACGAGTTCAGCATCGACACGACCACCGGCATGTCCGCGCCGCCGATCGGGATGATGATCAGCACGCCGAGCACGAACGCGATCGCCGTCATGATGATGAACGGCAGCCACGCCTGCGTGATGACGAACAGGATGCCGAAGCCGAGCATCGCGATCGCAAGCATCAGGTTGATCAGGTGCTGGCCCGCATACACGACCGGCGCGCCCTGGAACAGCCGGAACTTGTACTTGCCCGACAGCTTGCCGAACGCGATCACCGACCCGGAGAACGTGATCGCGCCGACGAACGTGCCGATGAACAGCTCGACGCGGTTGCCGTACGGGATGAAGTTCGACGCGACGGCGTCCTGCGGCACGAGCCCGAACGCTTCCGGCTCCGACACCACCGCATATGCGATGCACACGGCCGCGAGACCGATCAGCGAGTGCATCGCCGCGACGAGCTCCGGCATCTTCGTCATCTCGACGCGCGCGGCGACGAACGCACCGACACCGCCGCCGACGACCAGCGCGCCGAGCACCAGCGCGATGCCGAGCGGCAGGTTCGCGCCGAGCCAGGCCGCCTGCTTGACGATCAGCGCGACCGTCGTGAGGATCGCGATGGCCATCCCGACCATCCCGAACAGGTTGCCGCGCCGCGCGCTTTTCGGGTTCGACAGGCCCTTCAGCGCCTGGATGAAGCACACCGATGCGACGAGGTACAGCAGGGTAACGACGTTCATGCTCATCGCGCGCCCTCCTTGCCGCCCTCGACACGCTTGGGCTCCTTCTTGCGGAACATCTCGAGCATTCGCCTCGTCACGAGAAAACCGCCGAATACGTTGACGGCCGCGAGCGCGACCGCGAGCGTGCCGAAGAACTTGCCGGTCACGCCGACGGTGAGCGCCGCCGCGAGCATCGCGCCGACGATCACGATCGCCGAGATCGCGTTGGTCACGGCCATCAGCGGCGTATGCAGCGCCGGCGTGACGTTCCAGACGACGTGGTAGCCGACGTACACCGCCAGCACGAAGATGATCACGTTGATCACCGTGTGATTGATGACTTCCATGGTCTCCCCCGTTATTTGCGCGTGACTTCACCGTCGCGGCACAACAGCGTCGCGGCGACGATGTCGTCGGTCAGGTCGATGTTCAGCGTGCCTTCCTTCGTGACGATCAGCTTCATGAAGTCGAGCAGGTTGCGTGCGTACAGCGCCGACGCGTCCGACGCGACCATCGATGCGAGGTTCGTGTAGCCGGCGATCGTCACGCCGTTGTGCACGATCACCTGGTCGGCGACCGTCAGCGGGCAGTTGCCGCTCTTCCTGCCGTCGAATTCCGGGCCGCGACCGGCCGCGAGATCGACGAGCACCGAGCCCGGCTTCATCGACTGCGCGGTTTCGACCGAGATCAGCGTCGGCGCCGGGCGCCCGGGAATCAGCGCGGTGGTGATCACGATGTCGGCCTGCTTCGCGCGCTCGTGCACGAGCGCGGCCTGGCGGCCGAGCCACGATGGCGGCATCGGGCGCGCATAACCGCCGACACCCTGCGCGGCCTCGCGCTCTTCGTCGGTTTCGAACGGGACGTCGAGGAATTTCGCGCCGAGCGACTCGATCTGCTCCTTCACGGCCGGCCGCACGTCGGAAGCCTCGATCACGGCGCCCAGCCGCTTCGCGGTCGCGATCGCCTGCAGGCCCGCGACGCCCGCGCCGAGAATCAGCACGCGCGCGGCCTTCACGGTGCCCGCGGCCGTCATCAGCATCGGGAAGAAGCGCGGATACAGCGCCGCGGCGACGAGCACGGCCTTGTAGCCCGCGATGTTCGCCTGCGACGACAGCACGTCGAGACTCTGCGCACGCGTCGTGCGCGGTGCGGCTTCGAGCGCGAAGCCCGTCACGCCGGCCGCGGCCAGTTTCGCCGCCTGCTCGCCGTTGAACGGCTCGAGCATGCCGACCAGCACGGAGCCGCGCTTCAGCGATGGCAGTTCCGCGTCGGTGGGCGCCTGGACCTTCAACACGATGTCGGCATCAAAAGCAGCCGACTGGTCGGTCAATTCGGCACCGGCGGCCGCATAGGCTTGGTCGGGATAACTGGCTGCGACGCCGGCCCCTTTCGCGATACTGACGCGATGGCCGGCAGCCGCGTATTTCTTCACGGTTTCCGGCGTCGCGGCCACACGCGCCTCGTTCGCCCGCGTTTCAGCAGGCACTCCAATATGCATCGTCAGTTCCTCCAGTCATTGTCAGTATTTCTTTTCTTGCGATTTTTACTGCACAACGAGCCGGACAGGCTGACTTACCGGCTCACGGGCAACGGCATTCACGCTGCACTTTAACCGAAAGCGACGGTCGCGCCAGCACATTCCGCACGATCGTGCTCGAATGCGACATTAACTCGGCTCGTAGCGCCACGCATCGGCAGGACGGCCGATTTGCGAGGGTCGGATTCGCCTATCCTCAGATCAGACGCCGGGCAGCGTTCGGGCGCAACCGGTAAAATGCCGAACCATGAAACCCGAAATCTGGACCCCGCATGTGACGGTCGCCGCGCTCGTCGAGCACGCCGGCCGCTTTCTCGTGATCGAGGAAGAAACCTCGACGGGCCTGCGCATCAACCAGCCGGCCGGCCATCTCGAAGCAGGCGAAACGCTGGCCGACGCCGTGATCCGCGAGACGCTCGAGGAAACCGCGCACCCGTTCACGCCCGACGCGCTCGTCGGCGTCTATCTCGCGCACTACGACCGCCCCGGCACCGCCGGCGCGACCTACCTGCGCTTCACGTTCTGCGGCACGGCCCGCGAGCCGGTCGCGGGCCACGTGCTCGACGACGGCATCGTCCGCACGCTGTGGATGACGGCCGACGAACTGCGCGCGTGCAGCGTGCGCCACCGCTCGCCCGCGGTGATGCGCTGCGTCGACGACTATCTCGCCGGGCGGCGCATTCCGCTCGATTTCGTGCACACGCATTCGGTCGCACCGCGCCCCGAAGCATTCGAACGTCAGGCGGTCAACAAATGAGCAAGCGCCGTGTAGTGGTGGGCATGTCGGGCGGCGTCGATTCGTCGGTGACCGCGTGGCTGCTGAAGGAACAGGGCTACGACGTGGTCGGCCTGTTCATGAAGAACTGGGAAGACGACGACGACGGCGAATACTGCTCGACGCGCCAGGACTGGATCGACGTCGTGTCGGTGGCCGACCTGATCGGCATCGACGTGGAAGCCGTCAACTTCGCGGCGGAATACAAGGACCGCGTGTTCGCCGAGTTCCTGCGCGAATACTCGGCCGGCCGCACGCCGAACCCCGACGTGCTGTGCAACGCCGAGATCAAGTTCAAGGCGTTCCTCGATCACGCGATGTCGCTCGACGCCGAAATGATCGCGACCGGCCACTATGCACGCGTGCGCGAGCGCGACGGGCGTTTCGAACTGCTGAAGGCGTTCGATCATACGAAAGACCAGTCGTACTTCCTGCACCGGCTGAACCAGGCGCAACTGTCGAAGACGATGTTCCCGCTCGGCGAGATCCCGAAGACCAAGGTGCGCGAGATCGCCGCGCAGATCGGGCTGCCGAACGCGAAGAAGAAGGATTCGACCGGCATCTGCTTCATCGGCGAACGGCCGTTCCGTGATTTCCTGAACCGCTACCTGCCGACGAAACCGGGCCCGATGAAGACGCCCGACGGCAAGGTCGTCGGCGAGCACATCGGCCTCGCGTTCTACACGTTCGGCCAGCGCAAGGGCATCGGCCTCGGCGGCAGCAAGAGCGGCAGCGGCGAGCCGTGGTTCGTCGCCGCGAAGGACATCGCGTCGAACACGCTGTATGTCGTGCAGGGCCACGATCATCCGTGGCTGCTGTCGCGGCAGCTCGTCGCCGGCAACGTGAGCTGGGTCGCCGGCGAGCCGCCGGCGGAAGGCTTCGCGTGCGGCGCGAAGACGCGCTACCGGCAGGCCGATGCCGCGTGCACGTTCGCGCATGCCGGCGGCGAGCGCTTCTCGCTCGCGTTCGACGACGCGCAATGGGCCGTCACGCCCGGCCAGTCGGCCGTGCTGTACGACGGCGAGATCTGTCTCGGCGGCGGCATCATCGAGTTCGCGGCAACCGGCCAGCCCGGCCAGGCAGCGCCCGCGGAAGGCCACGCACCGGCGCTCGCCGAAGCACGCTGACACCTATTCGGTTTAGACTTGCGGCACGCCGCGCCCGGCGGAACACGATTCCACCGCGGCCGGCGTGCCGCCGCGCAGCGTACGCATGGCGGCATTTCAAGATTCTTACGGAGTCCCCATGCTTTCACGACGCTATCTGGCGATGTGGTGTGCCGTCCTGCTGCTCGCCGCGACGGCCGCGCTCGCGTCGATCCACGCACTCTCCTGGCTGTGGATCCTGATCCCCGCCGCCCTCGTCGCGCTCGGCCTGTACGACCTGAAGCAGGACCGTCACGCGATCCTGCGCAACTACCCGCTCTGGGGCCACTTCCGCTTCCTGTTCGAGTTCATCCGCCCCGAGATCCGCCAGTACTTCGTCGAGGACGACACCGACGAGAAACCGTTCTCGCGCGCGCAGCGCAGCCTCGTCTACCAGCGCGCGAAGAACGTCGCCGACAATCGCCCGTACGGCACCGAGCTGAACGTGAAGGCCGTCGCGCACGAATGGATCAGCCACTCGCTCGCGCCGACCAAGCTGCCGAACCACGATTTCCGCATCCGCGTCGGCGCGAATCGCGCGCAACCGTACGACATCTCGATCTTCAACATCTCGGCAATGAGCTTCGGCTCGCTGTCCGCGAACGCGATCCGCTCGCTGAACCTCGGCGCGAAGAAAGGCGGGTTCGCACACGACACCGGCGAAGGCTCGCTGTCGAAGTACCACCGCGAGAACGGCGGCGACATCATCTGGGAAATCGCGTCGGGCTACTTCGGCTGCCGCAACGACGACGGCACGTTCAACCCCGACAAGTTCGCGAAGCAGGCCGCCGATCCGCAGGTCAAGATGATCGAGGTGAAGCTGTCGCAGGGCGCGAAGCCCGGCCACGGTGGCGTGCTGCCGGCCGCGAAGATCACGCCGGAGATCGCCGAGACGCGCGGCGTGCCGATGGGCAAGGACTGCATCTCGCCCGCGACGCACTCCGAATTCTCGACGCCGCGCGGGCTGCTCGAATTCGTCGAACGGCTGCGCACGCTGTCGGGCGGCAAGCCGACCGGCTTCAAGCTGTGCGTCGGCCATCCGTGGGAGTTCTTCGGGATCGCGAAGGCGATGGTCGAGACCGGCATCGTGCCAGACTTCATCGTCGTCGACGGCGCGGAAGGCGGCACGGGCGCGGCGCCGCTCGAATTCACCGACCACGTCGGCGTACCGCTGCAGGAAGGGCTGCTGCTCGTGCACAACACGCTCGTCGGGATCGGCGTGCGCGACCGCGTGAAGATCGGCGCGAGCGGCAAGATCATCACCGCGTTCGACGTCGCGCGCACGCTCGCGATCGGCGCGGACTGGGTGAACTCCGCGCGCGGCTTCATGTTCGCGGTCGGCTGCATCCAGGCGCAGACCTGCCACACGGGCCGCTGCCCGACCGGCGTCGCGACGCAGGACCCGGTGCGCCAGCGCGCGCTCGTCGTGCCCGACAAGGCCGACCGCGTGTACAACTTCCACCGCAATACGCTGCACGCGCTGCAGGAACTGGTGCAGGCGGCCGGCCTCGCGCATCCGTCCGAGCTGCGCGCGCATCACATCGTGCAGCGCATCGCGCCGCACGAGGTCCGGCTGATGTCGCAGTTGCTGAAGTACCTGAAGCCCGGCGCGCTGCTCGACGGCAACCATTGCGGCTTCTCGCTGTACGACAAGTGGTGGCCGATTGCGCGCAGCGATTCGTTCACGCTCGGCGAGGCCGTGTACGCGTCGATCGAATGAGGCTCGCGACCGCCCCGCTGCCGGGCGGCCCGGCAAAAAGAAAAGCGCCCTGCGGGGCGCTTTTCTTTCGTCTGCCGAATGTGTGGCTGCGTGGCGTGACTGCGTGACCGGCAGCAGCTCAGTTCTGCGGCAGCGTGTCGGCGAACGACTGCCGCTGCAGCAGCTTCACGAAGTGCTTGTCGAGGTTCGGGTGGCGATCGCGCCAGTTGACCTCGGGCATCCGGAAGTCGAGATAGCCGAGCGCGCAGCCGAGCGCGATGTCGGCCAGCGAGTAATGATTACCGACGCACCACGTCTTGCCGCCGAGACCCTGCGACATCGCGACGAGACCGTCGTCGATCTTGCGCTGCTGGCGCGCGATCCAGCTCGCGCTGCGCTGCACCTCGTCGCGCATCGTGTGTTCGAGACGAATCGCGACCGCCGCGTCGAGCACGCCGTCGCCCAGTGCTTCCCAGCAGCGCACTTCGACGCGCTCGCGGCCCGACTGCGGAATCAGCTTGCCGACCGGCGACAGCGTATCGACGTATTCGCAGATCACGCGGGAATCGAACACCGCGGCACCATCTTCCATCACGAGGCACGGGACCTTGCCGAGCGGATTCGATGCATGAATATCCGTCTCCGGCGCCCACACGTTCTCGAGCTCCAGCTTGTAGTCGATCTTCTTTTCAGCGAGCACGATCCGCGCCTTTCGGACGTACGGGCTGCTGAGCGAACCGATTAATTTCATCATCTGCCTTTTTAAGGGAACCGCCGAGAGTATACGTTGTCGCCGATCATAACCGGCCAGCGTCGCGCGGTAGAAAATCGCCCGGCCGGCCTGTGGATGGTTTGCAACAGCCGCCGCCGCGGCCCTTCCGGCGCGGCTTCCCGCCCCTCTCTCACGCGCCGCGTCCCGCGGCGCTACAATCGCACGATGAATGCGCCCCACGATACCGCCATCGCCGTCGACGTCTACCGCCAGCGCCGTGAACGCGTGCTTGCCGCACTGCGCGCCGCCGGCGGCGGCGTCGCCATCGTCCCCACCGCGCCGGAACTGCTGCGCAACCGCGATACGGCCTACCCGTACCGGTACGACAGCTACTTCCACTACCTGACGGGCTTCACCGAACCGGATGCCGTGCTCGTGCTGAACGCGGCCGCGCCGCACGGCGCGCCGGAGTCGATCCTGTTCTGCCGCGGCAAGAACGTCGATCGCGAGATCTGGGAAGGCTTCCACTACGGGCCCGAAGCCGCGCGCGATGCGTTCGGCTTCGACGCGGCGTTCGCGGTCGACGTGATCGACACCGAGATGCCGCGCCTGCTCGCCGATGCGGGCACCGTGCACTACCGGTTCGGCGCGTCGGCCGATTTCGACCGGCAGCTCGCGGGCTGGCTCGACGCGGTGCGCGCGCTCGCGCGCTCGGGCGTCGCCGCGCCGGACGCGATGCTCGACCTCACGCCGCTCGTCGACGACATGCGGCTCGTGAAGGACGAGCACGAACTCGCGATCATGATGCGCGCCGCGCACATCTCCGCGCTCGCGCACCGCCGCGCGATGCAGGCGTGCCGCCCCGGCATCCGCGAATACGAACTCGAGGCCGAGCTGCTGTATACGTTCCGCAAGCACGGCGCGCAGGCGCCCGCATATGGCTCGATCGTCGCGGCCGGCGCGAACGCGTGCGTGCTGCACTACCCGGCCGGCAACGCGGCCGCGCAGGACGGCGACCTGATCCTGATCGACGCCGCGTGCGAACTCGACGGCTACGCATCGGACATCACGCGCACGTTCCCGGCCAACGGGCGCTTCTCGCCCGCGCAGCGCGCGCTGTACGACATCGTGCTCGCCGCGCAGCAGGCCGCGATCGATGCGACGCGCGCGGGCGTGCCGTTCGAGGCGCCGCACGATGCGGCCGTGCGCGTGCTCGCGCAGGGGCTGCTCGATACCGGCATCATCCCGAAAGCGCGCTTCTCGAACGTCGACGACGTGATCGCCGAGCGCGCGTACACGCGCTTCTACATGCACCGCACGGGCCACTGGATCGGCATGGACGTGCATGACTGCGGCGACTACCGCGAGCGGCTCGCCGAGCGCGACGGCAACGGCGCGCTGCCGTGGCGCACGCTGAAGCCCGGCATGACGCTGACGGTCGAGCCCGGCCTGTATGTGCGCGCAGCCGACGACGTGCCGCCCGAGTACTGGAACATCGGCATCCGCATCGAGGACGACGCAATCGTGCGCGAGCACGGCTGCGAGCTGATCACGCGCGGCGTGCCTGTCGACGCCGCCGAGATCGAAGCGCTGATGCGCGCGGGCGCATGACCGGCCGCTGCCGACCGTTACCTCCGTTTCACGAATCAAGATGACGACCGCTTCCTCCCCGGCCACACCGGATTACGACCTCGCCATCGTCGGCGCGGGCCCCGTCGGGCTCGCGCTCGCCGGCTGGCTCGCGCGCCGCAGCGCAACGCAGCACGCGTCGATCGCGCTGATCGATGCGCGCGAACCGGCCGCGAGCGCGAACGACCCGCGCGCGATCGCTGTCTCGCACGGCAGCCGCGTGCTGCTCGACACGCTCGCGTGGCCTGCCGACGCAACGCCGATCGAACATATCCATGTATCGCAACGCGGCCATTTCGGCCGCACGCTGATCGATCGCGACGAGCACGACCTCGCCGCACTCGGTTATGTCGCGCGCTACGGCTCGCTCGTGCAGGCGCTCGCGGACGCCGTGCGCGGCACACGCGTCGACTGGCTCACGTCGACCACCGCGCGCGCGCCGCAGCAGGACGCCGACGGCGTCACGCTGACGCTCGACGGCCCGCAGGGCGAGCGCACGCTGCGCGCGCGCATCGTCATCAACGCCGAAGGCGGGCTGTTCCACGAACAGCACGCCGACGCCGGCAAGCATCGCCGCGACTACGGGCAGACCGCGCTCGTCGGCACGGTCACGGTATCGGCGCCGCGCCCGAACGTCGCATGGGAACGCTTCACGCACGAAGGCCCGCTCGCGCTGCTGCCGCTCGGCGGGCCGCGCCAGGCCGACTACGCGCTCGTCTGGTGCTGCACGCCCGACGAAGCGGCACGCCGCGCGGCGCTGCCCGATGACGCGTTCCTGCGCGAGCTCGGCAGCGCGTTCGGCGAACGCATGGGCCAGTTCGTCGCGATCGCGGGCCGCACATCGTTCCCGCTCGGGCTGAACGCCGCGCAGACACTCGTCAGCGGCCGCGTCGCGATCGTCGGCAATGCCGCGCAAACCCTGCACCCCGTCGCGGGCCAGGGGCTCAACCTCGGGCTGCGCGATGCGCATACGCTCGTCGACGCGCTGTCCGCACAAGGCTTCGATGCGACCGCACTTGCGACCTTCAACGCACGCCGCGCGCTCGACCGGCGCTTCACGATCGGCGCGACCGACACGTTGGCGCGCCTGTTTACAATCGACGCGGGCCCGCTCCCGCTGCTGCGCGGCGCCGCGCTCACCGCGCTCGAATTCGTGCCGCCGCTCAAGAAGGCGATCGCGCGCCAGATGATGTTCGGCCAGCGCAACTGACGGGCGGGCGTACCGTGCGGCGCGCCCGGCCGGTCCGCACAAACCGGGTCAAATCGGCGGGGCATGGGAATACGGTAAAATGCGCGTTTTCCCTCCGCCCTTTTCATGCCCGCGCCGGTCGCGGGCGGTGCCATTGCGATGCCCGTTATCGGCTCTCACGTATTGCGTAACAACCTGTTCGTCGCCCCGATGGCCGGGGTGACGGATCGTCCGTTCCGCCAGCTGTGCAAGCGGCTGGGGGCCGGTTACGCCGTGTCCGAGATGGTCGCGTCCAACGCGCAGCTGTGGAAAAGCGCGAAGACGATGCGGCGCGCGAACCACGAAGGCGAAGTGGAGCCGATCGCGGTTCAGATCGCCGGCGCCGATCCGGCGATGATGGCCGAAGCGGCCCGCTACAACGTCGACAACGGCGCGCAGATCATCGACATCAACATGGGCTGCCCGGCGAAGAAGGTCTGCAACGTCGCGGCCGGTTCCGCGCTGCTGCAGAACGAGCCGCTCGTGCAGCGGATCGTCGAGGCCGTCGTCGCGGCGGTCGGCACGGGGCCCGATGCGGTGCCCGTCACGCTGAAGATCCGCACCGGCTGGGATCGCGAGCACAAGAACGCGATCACGGTCGCGCGCCTGGCCGAAGCAGCCGGCATCTCGATGCTCACCGTGCATGGCCGCACGCGCGCCGACCTGTACCGCGGCGACGCGGAATACGACACCATCGCGGCCGTGAAGGCGGCCGTGCGGATTCCGGTCGTCGCGAACGGCGACATCACGTCGCCCGCAAAAGCGAAGGCCGTGCTCGATGCAACGGGCGCCGACGCATTGATGATCGGTCGTGCCGCGCAAGGACGGCCGTGGCTGTTCCGCGAAATCGATCATTTCCTGCAAACCGGCGAGCTGCTGCCCCCGCCGTTGATCGACGAGATCCAGCACGTGATGAACGAACACCTGGAAGACCACTACGCTTTCTATGGTGAATTCACGGGAGTCCGTACTGCGCGCAAGCACATCGGCTGGTACACTCGCGGCCTTTCCGGTGCCAACGGGTTCCGGCACAGGATGAACACGCTCGATTCCTCCCGCGAGCAGCTCGCCGCCGTCAATGCATTCTTCGAGGCGCAAAAAGCGCTGTCGGACCATCTCGTCTACGTCGATGACGAAGAGGAAAACGGCCAGGGCGAGTCGGACGACCATAACCAGTTAGCAGCATGAGCAAGCACAACATCGAACAATGTGTCCGCGAGAGCCTGGACGTGTATTTCCGGGATCTAGACGGCTCCAATCCGCACGACGTCTATGAAATGGTGATGTCCTGCGTCGAAAAGCCGATGCTCGAGGTCGTGCTCGTACAGGCAGGCGGCAACCAGTCGCTCGCCGCCGAGTACCTCGGCATCAATCGCAATACGCTGCGCAAGAAGCTGCAGCAGCACGGCCTACTGTAGTCGGCCGTCCCGTCCCCGTTTCCCTGGCTATTGGTGGTTCCATCATGATCAAGCAAGCGCTCATTTCCGTTTCCGACAAGACCGGCATCGTCGACTTCGCGAAGTCGCTGTCCGACCTCGGCGTCAAGCTGCTGTCGACGGGCGGCACCGCGAAACTGCTCGCCGACGCGGGCCTGCCCGTTACCGAAGTGGCCGACTACACGGGCTTTCCGGAAATGCTCGATGGGCGCGTGAAGACGCTGCACCCGAAGGTGCACGGCGGCATCCTCGCGCGCCGCGACCTGCCCGAGCACATGCAGGCGCTGGAACAGCACGGCATCCCGACGATCGACCTGCTCGTCGTGAACCTGTATCCGTTCGTCGCGACGATCGCGAAGGACGACTGCACGCTCGCCGACGCGATCGAGAACATCGACATCGGCGGCCCGACGATGCTGCGCTCCGCCGCGAAGAACCACCGCGACGTGACGGTCGTCGTCGATCCGGCCGATTACGCGGTCGTGCTCGATGAAATGAAGGCGAACGGCAACACGGTCGGCTACCCGACCAACTTCCGCCTCGCGACGAAGGTGTTCGCGCACACCGCGCAATACGACGGCGCGATCACGAACTACCTGACGAGCCTGACCGACGAGCTGAAGCACGCGTCGCGCAATGCGTACCCGGCGACGCTGAACATGGCGTTCGACAAGGTGCAGGACCTGCGCTACGGCGAAAACCCGCACCAGAGCGCGGCGTTCTACCGCGATATCTCGACGCCGGCCGGCGCGCTCGCGAACTACCGCCAGCTGCAGGGCAAGGAACTGTCGTACAACAACATCGCGGATTCGGACGCGGCGTGGGAATGCGTGAAGACGTTCGACGCGCCGGCCTGCGTGATCATCAAGCATGCGAACCCGTGCGGCGTCGCGGTCGGCAACGACTCGGCCGACGCGTACGCGAAGGCGTTCCAGACCGACCCGACCTCCGCGTTCGGCGGCATCATCGCGTTCAACCGCGAAGTCGACGAAGCGGCCGCGCAGGCTGTTGCGAAGCAGTTCGTCGAAGTGCTGATCGCGCCGTCGTTCTCCGACGCCGCGAAGCAGGTGTTCGCCGCGAAGCAGAACGTGCGCCTGCTCGAAATCGCACTCGGCGACGGTCATAACGCATTCGACCTGAAGCGCGTGGGCGGCGGCCTGCTCGTGCAGTCGCTCGATTCGAAGAACGTGCAGCCGCACGAGCTGCGCGTGGTCACGAAGCGCCACCCGACGCCGAAGGAAATGGACGACCTGCTGTTCGCGTGGCGCGTCGCGAAGTACGTGAAGTCGAACGCGATCGTGTTCTGCGGCAACGGCATGACGCTCGGCGTCGGCGCAGGCCAGATGAGCCGCGTCGATTCCGCGCGCATCGCGAGCATCAAGGCGCAGAACGCGGGCCTGACGCTGGCCGGTTCGGCCGTCGCGTCGGATGCGTTCTTCCCGTTCCGCGACGGCCTCGACGTCGTCGTGGCGGCCGGCGCGACCTGCGTGATCCAGCCGGGCGGCTCGGTGCGCGACGACGAAGTGATCGCGGCAGCCGACGAGCACAACATCGCGATGATCCTGACGGGCGTGCGCCACTTCCGTCACTGATCGCACGCGGCCCGCGCGGCCGTAGTACGGAAACCCGGCGGCGTCGCACCCGCCGGGTTTTTTATTGCGCGGCGCCGTCGCGCGACTGTGCGACCGGCTCGCCGCACCATTCGTTGTAGTATCGCTGCATCACGCCTCTCTCCTCACTCATGCGAATTCTCGGCATCGACCCCGGCCTGCGCGTCACCGGCTTCGGCGTCATCGACGTCAGCGGCCACCGGCTCGCCTATGTCACGAGCGGCGTGATCCGCACGCCGACGGCCGATCTGGCCACCCGGCTCGGCACGATCTTCCAGGGCGTGTCGACGATCGTGCGCGAACATGCGCCCGACCAGGCCGCAATCGAAAAGGTGTTCGTCAACGTGAACCCGCAGTCGACGCTGCTGCTCGGCCAGGCACGCGGCGCCGCGATCTGCGGCCTCGTCGCGGGCGGGCTGCCGGTCGCCGAATACACGGCGCTGCAGCTCAAGCAAGCCGTGGTGGGCTACGGCCGCGCGACCAAGACGCAGATGCAGGAAATGGTCACGCGGCTGCTCAACCTCTCCGGACAACCGGGCTCCGATGCGGCCGACGCGCTCGGCATGGCGATCTGCCATGCGCACGGCGGCAACACGCTCAGCACGCTCGGCGGCCTTGCGCCGGCGCTCGCGAAGAAAGGGCTGCGCGTGCGGCGCGGGCGGCTGGTCGGCTGATGCCGGCGCGCGCCATCGCCCGGCACACCGGACCGACTGTCTTGCCCGTGCGCGGCGCACACGCGACACGCACCGCATCGGCCTGACGGCCAAGCCCATCGGCATTGCGCCGCGCGTGCGATACACTCGCGCTTTCTTCCTCGCATCCCGCCATCCATGATCGGTCGCATCGCCGGCATCCTGCTCGAAAAGAACCCGCCTCACCTGCTCGTCGACTGCAACGGCGTCGGCTACGAAATCGACGTGCCGATGAGCACCTTCTACAACCTGCCGCAGACGGGCGAGCGCGTCGTGCTGCTCACGCAGCAGATCGTCCGCGAGGACGCGCACCTGCTGTACGGCTTCCTGACACCGCAGGAGCGCACGACCTTCCGCGAGCTGCTGAAGATCACCGGCATCGGCGCGCGCATGGCGCTCGCCGTGCTGTCCGGCATGAGCGTGCAGGAGCTCGCGCAGGCCGTGACGATGCAGGACGCCGCACGCCTCACGCGCCTGCCCGGCATCGGCAAGAAGACGGCCGAGCGCCTGCTGCTCGAGCTGAAGGGCAAGCTCGGCGCCGACCTCGGCGCGCTCGCCGGCGCCGCGTCGGCATCCGACCATGCGACCGACATCCTCAACGCGCTGCTCGCGCTCGGCTACTCCGAAAAGGAGGGCCTCGCCGCGATCAAGAACGTGCCGGCCGGCACCGGCGTGTCCGAAGGCATCAAGCTCGCGCTGAAGGCGCTGTCGAAGGCGTAACGCCCGCGAGAACCGACTGTCGGACGCAGTGTCGCGCCGCCGCGCGGCGCGCGCCAGTCGGCCGTCCGGCCAGTTCGGACCGCGAGCGGCGCGCGGTACAATGGCCGCATGATTGAAACCGACAAACTCGCCACCGAGCAGCGGATCATCGCCGCCACGCCCACCTCGTCGCACGAGGAGGTGTTCGAACGCGCGCTGCGGCCGCGCCAGCTCGACGACTACGTCGGCCAGGAAAAGGTGCGCGGCCAGCTCGAGATCTTCATCGAAGCCGCCAAGCGCCGCTCCGAGCCGCTCGACCACGTGCTGCTGTTCGGGCCGCCGGGTCTCGGCAAGACCACGCTCGCGCACATCATCGCGCGCGAGATGGGCGTGAACCTGCGGCAGACGTCGGGCCCCGTGCTCGAGCGCGCGGGCGATCTCGCCGCACTGCTGACGAACCTCGAAGCGAACGACGTGCTGTTCATCGACGAGATCCACCGGCTGTCGCCGGTCGTCGAGGAAATCCTGTATCCGGCACTCGAGGATTACCAGATCGACATCATGATCGGCGAAGGTCCGGCCGCGCGCAGCGTGAAGCTCGACCTGCAGCCGTTCACGCTGGTCGGTGCGACCACCCGCGCGGGGATGCTGACCAACCCGCTGCGCGACCGTTTCGGGATCGTCTCGCGCCTCGAGTTCTACGACGCCGATCAACTGTCGCGCATCGTGCGGCGCTCGGCGTCGCTGCTGAACGCGCAGATCGATCCGAACGGCGCACTGGAAATCGCGAAGCGCTCGCGCGGCACGCCGCGGATCGCGAACCGGCTGCTGCGCCGCGTGCGCGACTTCGCGGAAGTGAAGGCCGACGGCCAGATCACCGCGGCGGTGGCCGATGCCGCGCTCGCGATGCTCGACGTCGATCCGGTCGGCTTCGACCTGATGGACCGCAAGCTGCTCGAAGCGATCCTGTACAAGTTCGACGGCGGCCCGGTCGGCATCGACAACCTGGCAGCCGCGATCGGCGAGGAACGCGACACGATCGAGGACGTGCTCGAGCCGTACCTGATCCAGCAGGGCTTCCTGCAGCGCACGCCGCGCGGGCGTGTCGCGACGCTGCTCACATATCGCCACTTCGGGCTCTCCGCGCCCGACGCCGGCAGCACCGAACGCGGCATGTGGGATACGCCCGCCGGGAAGTAACCGGCCGCCCGAGCCACGCCAGCCATGACGACGCCGCCTAGCCGCCACCCCGCCGCACCCGCACCGGGCCCGCGCTGGGCCGAGCCGATCCGCAAGCGCCTCGTGGCCGGCATCACGCACCTGACCGCGGGCGGCGGCGGCCCGACGCTCGATCTCTCTTCGCCGCCCGGCGATCCCGGGCTGTTTGGCCCCGACGCCGTCTGCTGGCGCGTGCATGCCGACTTCACGTCGATGATGACGGGCGGCATCGCCGCGCTGCTGCTGCAGGCGCTCCATCCGCTCGCGCTCGCGGGCGTCTGGGATCACTCGTCGTTTCGCACCGACATCCTCGGCCGCTTGCGGCGCACCGCCACGTTCATCACCGGCACGACGTTCGGCAGTCGCGCGGACGCGCTCGCACTGATCGAGCGCGTGAAAACGATCCACTCGCGCGTATCGGGTACCGCGCCCGACGGTCGGCCGTACCGCGCCGACGATCCTGCGTTGCTGACCTGGGTGCATATCGCGGAAGTATCGAGCTTCCTCGCCGCGCATCTGTGCTACGTGAATCCGGCGCTGTCGGGAGAATTGCAGGACCGCTATTACGCCGAAACGGCGTTGGTCGCCGAACTGCTCGGCGCGCACGAGGTGCCCCGTTCGCGCGCCGAGGTCGCCGCGTATCTCGCGCGCATGCAGCCCGAACTCGAGGCCGGGCCGCATACCTTCGACGTGATGGCCATCCTGCTGAATGTCCCGGTCGCGAAGCCCGCGCTGCGGCCGGCCGCGTCGCTGATGATGCATGCCGGGATCGACCTGCTGCCGCCGTGGGCGCAGCGCATGCTCCGCGTGTCGACGTTCGCGCCGTTGCGGCGCGCGGTGGTCCGGCCCGGCGTACGGGCCGTCGCACCCGTGCTGCGCTGGGCGCTCGTCAACGGCGCGTCGAAGCGTGCGCGCCGTCGCGCGACCGCGCCCCCGCCCGACGGCGCACCTTCCGCCTGACGATTCGCCTCTTCAGATCATTTCAATTTACCGTCGAATATCTGTGCAAGCTGACGGGCTTGCACCGGCGCACGGTCGCACGTGCTGCCCGTTCCGCCCTTCAGGGGAATCCCGGCCGGCCATGCCGGGCGACCCCGCGTGCTCAGAGCACCTTGCGATAGCCGTCGTCGTCGCTGCCGGCGTCCAGGTGCGACACGTCGGCCCACTGCACGACCTGCGCGCGGCCATCCACGTAATCGACGACGTTGATGCTCGTATTGAGCAGTTGGTAATTGCGCGGCGCCGACAGCTCGAGACCGTTCGCAAAACGGTACACGCAATCGAGCACGCCGCCATGCGCGACGCATGCGATCCGGCCTCCCGGATGCGCGGCGACGATCGGCTCGAGCGCATGCAGCACGCGGTGATAGAACGCGCGCTGCGACTCGCCGCCCTCCGGCGCGAAGCCCGGATCGCGCGTCTGCCAGGCCGCATACGCGTCCGGAAACAGCGCCTCGATCTCGGTGCTGTCGTGCCCCTGGAATGCGCCGTACGAACGCTCGCGCAACCCGTCCCGCAACTGCAGCGGCAGCCCGAGCGAATCGGCAAAGGGTTGCGCGGTCTGCTGCGCGCGCATCAGGTCGCTCGAATAAACCGCGTCGAGCCGCGCACCCTCGCGCGCCTCTCGCTCGAGCCGCGCGGCCAGTCGCTGCGCCTGCGCGAGCCCCGAATCGGCCAGCGGGATGTCGATATGCCCCTGGATGCGCTTGATGCGGTTCCAGGCCGTCTCGCCATGGCGGATGAAAAGAATCTGCGTGGCGGCCATCGCGGCGCGTCTCCGGGGAAGAATCAGGGCCGCACTTGCAGCCAGAACGTCACGGGGCCGTCGTTGACGAGCGACACCTGCATGTCGGCGCCGAACTCGCCCGTCTCGACGACGGGATGGCGCGCCCGCGCGGCCGCGACGAAATAGTCGAACAGCCGCGCGCCTTCATCGGGCGGCGCGGCCGGCGTGAAGCTCGGGCGCAACCCGCTGTTGGTATCGGCCGCCAGCGTGAACTGCGACACGAGCAGCAGGCCGCCTGCACGACCCGCGCCGTCGATATTCGACACCGGGAGATTCATCTTGCCGGCCGCGTCGCTGAACACGCGGTAGCCGAGCATCTTCGCCAGCAGCTTGTCGGCCGCCGCGTCGGTGTCGCCTCGCTCCGCGCAGACCAGCGCGAGCAGGCCCGCGCCGATCTCGCCCGTCGTGCGGTCGCCGACGCGCACGTCGGCGCGCTTCACGCGCTGGATCAGCGCGATCATGCAGTCAACGTGACGCGTGCGAAGCGGCGCTTGCCGACCTGCACGACAAACTCGCCGGCCTCGACCTTCAGGCCCTTGTCCGACACGGTCGCGCCATCGATCTTCACGCCGCCCTGCTCGATGTTGCGCAGCGCTTCGCTCGTCGACGGCACGAGGCCGGCCTGCTTCAGCAACTGGCCGATCGCGAGCGGTGCACCGGCGAGCGTGACCGACGGAATGTCGTCCGGCACGCCGCCCTTCGCGCGGTGGTTGAAGTCTTCGAGCGCACGCTCGGCGTCGGCCTGCGAATGGAAGCGCGCGACGATTTCCTGCGCGAGCAGCACCTTGAAGTCGCGCGGGTTACGGCCGCCCTCGGCTTCGCGCTTGAAGCCGACGATCTCGTCCATGCTGCGGAACGACAGCAGTTCGAAGTAACGCCACATCAGCGTGTCCGAGATGCTCATCAGCTTGCCGAACATGTCGGTCGGCTTCTCGCTGATGCCGACGTAGTTGCCCTTCGACTTCGACATCTTCTCGACGCCGTCGAGGCCTTCGAGCAGCGGCATCGTCAGGATGCACTGCTGTTCCTGGCCGTACTGCTTCTGCAGTTCGCGGCCGACCAGCAGGTTGAACTTCTGGTCGGTGCCGCCGAGTTCGAGATCGGCGTTCAGCGCGACCGAATCGTAGCCCTGCATCAGCGGGTACAGGAATTCATGGATCGAGATCGGCACGCCGCTCTGGAAGCGCTTCGTGAAGTCCTCGCGCTCGAGGATCCGCGCGACCGTGTAGCGCGACGCGAGCTTGATCATCCCGTCCGCGCCGAGCGGCATCGACCATTCGCTGTTGTAGCGGATCTCGGTCTTTTCGCGATCGAGCACGAGTGCGGCCTGCTCGAAGTAGGTCTTCGCGTTCGACTCGATCTGCTCGCGCGTGAGCGGCGGGCGCGTCGCGTTGCGGCCCGACGGATCGCCGATCAGCGACGTGAAATCGCCGATCAGGAAGATCACCGTGTGGCCGAGGTCCTGCAGCTGACGCATCTTGTTCAGCACGACCGTGTGGCCGATGTGGATGTCGGGCGCGGTCGGGTCGAGGCCGAGCTTGATGCGAAGCGGCGTGCCGGTGGCCGCGCTGCGCGCGAGCTTCTGCGCGAACTCTTCCTCGATCAGCAGCTCGTCGACGCCGCGCTTCGTGACGGCGAGCGCATGCCGGACTTCGTCGGTGATCGGGAAAACGGGCTTGGAACTGGGTTCGGTGCTCATCGGTGCCAGGAAGAATGTCGCAAAAACAGGGATTTTCCCATAACTTGCGCGCGCATCGCTTAACGGCGCGTCACGTTGCGCGGATAATCGGGCGCAAGGTGCGCGGCACGGGCCCGCGCCGTACGATCCAGGAGAACCCAACGTGCCGCAACGACAGCCGCAAAACGTCCATCCGGCCGACGGCATCTACTTCGGGCTGATGTCGGGAACCAGCATGGACGGCGTCGACGGCGTCGCCGTGCGTTTCGAGGCCGGCAAGGCGCCGGCCGTGCTCGCGGAAGCGTTCGTCGGCTTCGCGCAATCGCTGCGCGACGCGCTGTTCGCGCTGCAGCAACCCGGCGACAACGAGATCGACCGCGAATCGCTCGCGGCGAACGCGCTCGTCACGCGCTACGCGGTGTGCTGCCACGAATTGCAGCGCACCGCAGGGCTGTCGCGCGACGATATCCGCGCGATCGGCGTGCACGGCCAGACGGTGCGCCATCGCCCCGAGCGTGGCTATACGCGGCAACTCAACAACCCGGCGCTGCTCGCCGAGCTGACCCATGTCGATGTGATCGCCGACTTCCGCAGCCGCGACGTGGCCGCCGGCGGCCACGGCGCGCCGCTCGCGCCGGCGTTCCATGCGACGGTGTTCGGTGCGCCGGGCGAGACGCGCGTCGTCTGCAATCTGGGCGGGATCAGCAACATCACGATCCTGCCCGGCGAAGGTGGCGACGTGCGCGGCTTCGACTGCGGTCCCGCGAATGCGCTGATCGACGCGTGGGCGACCCGCCATCTGGGCAAGCCTTACGACGACGGCGGCAAGTTCGCCGCGCGCGGCACCGTGCACGTGCCGCTGCTCGATGCGCTGCTCGACGAACCGTATTTCGCCGCGCCGCCGCCGAAAAGCACCGGACGCGACCTGTTCAATCCCGCGTGGCTCGACGCGAAGCTCGCCGCGTTCGCGCAGGTCGCGCCGGAGGACGTGCAGGCGACCCTCACGGCACTCACCGCGGTCTCGGTCGCACGCGAGATCGCGCAGCACGCACCCGGCTGCAAGGCGGTCTTCGTGTGCGGCGGCGGTGCGCGCAATCCGGTGCTGCTCGACGCGCTCCGGCACGCGCTGCGCGAGGCCGGCGTGCCGGCCACGGTCGATACGACGGCCGCGCTCGGCGTGCCGCCGCAACAGGTCGAGGCGCTCGCGTTCGCGTGGCTCGCGTACCGCTTCACGGCGCGCCAGCCCGGCAATCTCGCGACGGTCACCGGCGCGGCCGGCAACCGCGTGCTCGGCGCGCTCTATCCGGGCTGACGCAAAGCCTGCCCCCGGCAGGCGCCGCGCACGGGCATAAAAAAACGGGGCATGAAGCCCCGTTTTTCATTCCGGCGAACCGGCGCTGATCTGTCGTGCGCTCAGACCGAGAACGACGAACCGCACCCGCAGGTGGTGGTCGCGTTCGGGTTCTTGATCACGAACTGGGCGCCGTTGATGTCGTCCTTGTAGTCGATCTCGGCGCCAACCAGATACTGGTAGCTCATCGAGTCGATCAGGAGCTGGACACCGTTCTTGTTCATCACGGTGTCGTCCTCGTTGACTTCCTCGTCGAACGTGAAGCCGTACTGGAAGCCGGAGCAGCCGCCGCCCTGCACGAACACGCGCAACTTCAGGTCGGGATTGCCCTCTTCGTCGATCAGTTGCTTGACCTTGTCGGCCGCTGCGTCGGTGAAGACGAACGGAAGCGGCATTTCGGTCGTCGTTGCTGCGGATTCGGTAACAGCGTTCATTGCGAACTCTCCAAGAAGCTTTAGCCGCTATTGTAGGGCCGATCAGAAGATCGTGCTGAAGTCCATGAAATCAATAGGTTCTTGTCGATTTCATCAAACCTGCCCGTGCGAGCCGCCGCAGCACGAGCCTGGAAGCGGACATAAAAAACCGCCAGCGCGAAAGCTGGCGGTTTTTCCGGCGGACGCCGCCCGGAAGCGGCGCGGCCATGAAGCGGAATTAACGCTTCGAGAACTGCTTGGCGCGGCGTGCCTTGCGCAGACCGACCTTCTTACGCTCGACTTCACGCGCATCGCGCGTCACGAAGCCTGCGCTCGACAGCGACGGCTTCAGCGTCGCATCGTAGTCGATCAGTGCACGGGTGATGCCGTGGCGCACTGCACCTGCCTGACCCGTTTCGCCGCCACCATTCACGTTCACCTTGATGTCGAACGTCTGGCCGTGGTTCGTGAGTTCCAGCGGTTGACGCACGATCATCAGCGACGTTTCGCGCGAGAAGTAGTCAGCGATGGGCTTGCCGTTGACGATGATGTCGCCCTTGCCAGCCTTGATGAAGACACGTGCGACTGCGCTCTTGCGGCGGCCCGTACCGTAGTTCCAGTTACCGATCATGTGGGTCCCCTTAGATCTCGAGCGCCTTCGGCTGTTGAGCCGAATGCGGATGCGTCGCTTCTGCGTAGACCTTCAGCTTCTTGATCATCGCGTAGCCGAGCGGGCCCTTCGGCAGCATGCCCTTGACCGCCTTCTCGAGCGCGCGGCCCGGGAAGCGTTCCTGCATCTTGCCGAACGTCGTTTCATAGATACCGCCCGGGTAGCCCGAGTGACGGTAGTACTTCTTGTCCAGCGTCTTGTTGCCCGTGACCTTCAACTTGCTCGCGTTGATGATGATGATGAAATCACCAGTGTCGACGTGCGGGGTGAACTCAGGCTTGTGCTTGCCGCGCAGACGGCGTGCCACTTCGCTGGCAACACGGCCGAGAACCTTATCCGTCGCGTCAATCACGTACCATTCGCGCGTCACCTCATGGGCTTTTGCGGAAAACGTCTTCATGATCGATCCAAAAAAAATGCTTTGCCCGATGTGTTCTTCCTGCTTGTCTGTGTGCGCTTCGAGGCGCGGTGCAGGCTCTCCCTGTTCTTTTTCCGTGGGCATGAATGCGGAAAAGCCCTGAATTATAAAGGAAATACCGGAACGCGGTCAAAGGGAATCCTCGCCCCGTGTCCGCAGCGCCCGAAATGGGCGAAAATTCGGTCGTGCCCCGACAAGCCAGGCGATCCGAGCGCCCGGGGAGGCACCCATCGACGCGCGGCACATGACCTTGCCGCGCCAGACCGGCCGAACACGGAAAACAACAAACAAGCATGATGAAACAACGACTTACGCCCTTCTTCGCGGCCGCGCTGCTGGCCGCCGCGGCGCCTGCCGTCGCCGCCCAGGTCGGCTGCGAAGCCAAGCTCGACGCGCTCGATGCGCGCATTGCCGAAGCCCGGACCGCCCATGCCGAGGATCGCGTCGCCCGCCTGCGTGCGGTGCGCGAACGCGTCCGCCACTTCTGCGCACGCGGCCACGGCCATGCGTCGGCCGTGACCGCGCCGGCACCCGACGCACGCTTGCGCGGCACGCTGCCCGACGCGACATCGCAGCCGGCCGCACGGCAGCCCGCGTAACGGATGCCGGGGCGCGCAAGCCGCGCGCCGATATTTGCATGGGACGAAAAAAAGCCCGAACGGCTGGTTCGGGCTTAATCCACCTTAGGAGGAGGGTGGAGGAGACATTCGGAGGTTGCCGCAGCGCGACAACCAATGAGGCTCATTATACGAACGCGCCGCCGGCTTCACAAGAAAATTTGCATTACGAAATCAAACACCATAATGCGGAATTTCAGACGATCGACGGTGAAATTCAATTTCCCATTTAAAATCAACTACATAGCATCGACCAGAGCGAGCGAAAATAGCCCGCACCTAGAGTAAAACCCCTAAAATCAGCAGGGAAATCGCCGTTCGGCACGCTGTTGCGCGCCGCTCGCGCGGCTCCGGTACTGCACGTCGTGCACCGCATCAGCCGACCGAAGCGCTGCGGGCTACAATGCCGGATCGAATCCGAATCAGGCAACGCTGGAGTGCAAGCATGGAATGCAAAGTAAGCTGGATGGGTCAGGACGGCATGGCGTTTTCCGCCCAGACCGGAAGCGGGCATCTCGTCACGATGGACGGCGCGCCCGAAGGCGGCGGCCACAACCTCGCGCCGCGCCCGATGGAAATGGTGCTGCTCGGCACCGGCGGCTGCACGGCCTATGACGTCGTGCTGATCCTGAAGAAAAGCCGCCAGGAAGTCACCGGCTGCTCGGTCACGCTGAAGGCCGAGCGCGCGAGCGAAGACCCGAAGGTGTTCACGAAGGTGCACTTCCACTTCACCGTCACCGGCCGCAACCTGAACCCGGCCACGGTCGAACGCGCGATCAACCTGTCGCACGACAAGTACTGCTCCGCGTCGATCATGATCGCGAAGACGGCCGAACTCACGCATTCGTTCGACATCGTCGCCGCCTGAACGCACGGCGCGCGCGCATGAAAAAAGGGCCGGCGCTCCGCCAGGAGACGCCGGCCCTTTCGCATTCGAACGGCAAAGCAGGCCGATAAGCCGGATTCTGTGCACGCTGCGCGCCGAAGCGCACAGCGCGTGGCAGCCATTCCTCTAGGCGCGCCATTGCTGACGCGCTCAAGCTTCCTACCCGCAGACGAGACGGGGGCCCCGTCCTGCATCCGAAGATGCGCGCCTGCCTACTTGGAATTGCTCCGGGTGGAGGTTACCGTGCCGGCGAACGTCGCCGTCGCCGCGGTGCGCTCTTACCGCACCGTTTCACCCTTACCTGATCCCGGCTTGCGCCGGGCCATCGGCGGTTTGCTTTCTGTTGCCCTGTTCCGCGTGTCGCCACGGATGGCCGTTAGCCATCACCCTGCCCTGTGGAGTCCGGACTTTCCTCGCCCCCGCGCGCCCGAAGGCGGCGAGGCCGCGACTGCCTGGCCTGCTTTGCGACGCGCATTCTAGCACTGCGCGCCGCCGCCGGCTGCGCGCGTGCGGCGGCCGCTGCGGAATACGGCCGGATCGTCGTAGAACACGGCGTCGGCATTCGCGTCGCACCAGCCCGGTACGCCGAGCACCGGCAGCGGCGAGAAATCGCGGCTCGTGAACTCGCGCGTCGCGAGTTCGGCGGCGACACGCGCATCGACATGCGCAGTGCGCTGCGCGTCGGGCCACGAAAAATAGTCGGCGCTCACTTCGACGATCCACGTGTGCGCGGTGCAGGACTTGTAAGGCGCGACGAGTTTCTCGAGCAGCGCATGGCCGACGAGCCGCGCTTCGCAGCGCGTGCCCCAAGCGTCGCGTGCGGCGACCAGCAGCCGCGGCCAGTCGAAGCCGCGCAGCGCATCGGCGAGCGCGCGGTCGGCCGTCACGAACAGCGCGGCATTCTCGTCGAACAGCGTGAGCGCATCGCGCAGCGTGCCGCGCACCGGCCCGACGCCGCCCGCCGCGTCGATCGCGGCGGACTGGCGCGCGTTCAACGCGGCCTTGATGTGCGGATACGCGAACCAGACGAGCGCATTGAAGAAGTCGTGGAGATTGTGGCGGGTCGGCACGCCGCTGGTATCCGCGATATGGGTCTCGTACGCGACACCGGGCGGCAGTTCGGCCTGCGGCACGAACCGCAGCGGCCTGCCGCGACCGCTGACGCGCCCGCCGTCGCGCAAAACGCCGTTCAGCGCGTCGAGAAGCGCGGCATCGCCCGCCCGTGCGGCCGCCTGTGCGGCGCGGCCGGGCTCCGCGTACTGCGCAAGCCACGGCGCGGACCAGTCGATCCGCGCGAAATCCGCCGCCCCGCTGCCGGCCGTGTGGCCGGCTTCGCGCGGCGGCGCGCCGGTCACGCGAGTTTCCAGCCGATCGTCTCGCCGCCGCGCAGCGGCACGACCGGCGTGTCGCCCGCGAAGATCTCGCGCGGCAGTTCCCACGCCTCGCGGCGCAGCGTCACCGTCTCGGCGCTGCGCGGCAGCCCGTAGAAATCGGCGCCGAAGAAGCTCGCAAAGCCTTCCAGCTTGTCGAGCGCGCCGGCGTGGTCGAACGCTTCCGCATACAGTTCGAGCGCGTGCAGCGCCGTGTAGCAGCCTGCGCAACCGCACGCGGTTTCCTTCGCGCCGCGCGCATGCGGTGCGCTGTCGGTACCGAGGAAGAAGCGCGGGTTGCCCGACGTCGCGGCCTCGACCAGCGCGACGCGATGCGTCTCGCGCTTCAGCACGGGCAGGCAGTAGTAATGCGGGCGAATCCCGCCGACGAACAGCGCGTTGCGGTTGTACAGCAGGTGATGCGCGGTGATCGTCGCGCCAAGCAGGCCGGGCGCCGCGTCGGCGTCGCGCACGTAGTCGGCCGCGTCCTTCGTCGTGATGTGCTCGAACACGACCTTCAGGCCCGGGAAATCGCGGCGCAGCGGCGTCATCACGCGGTCGATGAAGACCTTCTCGCGGTCGAACAGGTCGATCGACGCATCGGTCACCTCGCCGTGCACGAGCAGCGGCATGCCCGCTTCCTGCATCGCCTCGAGCGTCTTCGCGCATTTCGCGAGATCGGTGACGCCGTGGTCGGAGTTCGTCGTAGCGCCTGCCGGATACAGCTTCACGCCGTGCACGAAGCCGCTTTCGCGCGCGCGGCGAATTTCGTCGGGCGGCGTGTTGTCGGTCAGGTACAGCGTCATCAGCGGTTCGAACGTCATCCCGGCCGGCAGCGCGGCGAGGATGCGCTCGCGATAGGCCTGCGCCTGTGCGGTGGTCGTCACCGGCGGCTTCAGGTTCGGCATGACGATCGCGCGGCCGAACTGGCGCGCGGTGTGCGGCAGCACGGCGGCCAGCATGTCGCCGTCTCGCAGGTGCAGGTGCCAGTCATCGGGACGGGCGAGCGAAAGCGTCGCCGGGGAGGAAGCGTTCGAGGCAGTCATAGGAGGCGTCGTGAGGAACGGACTGGCCATCAGCGGGGCCGGAACGCGCGTGCGCGGGCCGACTGACGGCAAACCGCAACACGAGGCCTTTGGCCAGCGGAATCCGCTTTTTACCGCTCAGGGCTCGGTGATATGCTAGAAGCCGCATTGTACCGGGGTTCGCCCGGTTCGTTACCCCCCGCTTCTGCCTGCCGCCCCAAGTAAAATGTGCCAACTCCTAGGAATGAACTGCGCCGCGCCGACGGACGTCACATTCTCCTTCACAGGTTTCGCGGCCCGGGGCGGGCTCACCGATCACCATGCCGACGGCTGGGGCATCGCGTTCTTCGAAGACAAGGCCTGCCGCCTGTTCATCGATCACCAGGCATCGGCCACGTCGCCGATCGCCGAGATGGTGAAGCGCTACCCGATCAAGTCCAAGAACACGATCGCGCACATCCGCAAGGCGACGCAAGGGCACATCCTGCTCGAGAACAGCCATCCGTTCATGCGCGAGCTGTGGGGGCGGCACTGGATCTTCGCGCATAACGGCGACCTGCAGGACTACGCGCCGAACATGGACGGCAGCGTCTACCACCCGGTCGGCACGACCGACAGCGAACAGGCTTTCTGCGTGCTGATGCAGGGGCTGCGCGAGGCATTTCCCGGCGCGCAGCCGCCGCTGCCCGAATTGTTCGAGCGCGTCGGCGAGCTCACGCGCGGCATCACCGATCACGGCGTGTTCAACTTCCTGATGTCGAACGGCCAGGCGCTGTTCGCGCACTGCTCGACGCGGCTGCACTACCTCGTGCGGCGCTGGCCGTTCTCGACCGCGCATCTCGTCGACGAAGACCTGTCGATCGACTTCGCGAAATACACGACGCCCGAGGATCGCGTCGCGGTGATCGCGACGCAGCCGCTGACCGACAACGAGGTCTGGACCGCGTTCGAGCCGGGCGAGCTGATCATGTTCCAGTGCGGCGACGTCGCCGCGCGGATGCAGATCCCGGTGCCCGAACGCGTGCTCGAGAAGCTGCGCAATCCGGCGCTCGACGCGTCGGCCTCGGCACCGCGCGAAGCGCTCGCAACCGCCGCCGACGGCGATTCCGACGACGCGATCGACTTCTGAGCGCCGCGCCGGCGCCCTTCCCGCTTTCCAATTCCCGCACGGCAAGACCGTCGTCCGCAACGTTCGGGCGTGGCGGACGATTTCGTGCGCACGCAATGCGTACGGCTTTCACCGTCGGGGAAAATCGCCTGCCGCGTGCCGGTTTCGTTTCATCCCGGCTACATTCCGGCATATCGAATCAACGCCACACGACATTCGCTTGATTTTATTAATTTCCAAGCGAAAATAACCAAAAACCGAAATAAGTAAATCCTGAAATCCGGATCACATATAATCCGGAAACCGCATTCTAACGCACCACCCCGATGCGAACCGTGCGCCACCCCACCGATCCCGCAATCACGCTTCCACGCCGACAAAATCACCCAAACCCTTACCCACAAAGGCTTTCAGTTCGATTCATCACACAATCAAAAAATACCTAATGAAATCGGCATTATTGCCACATTCATTATTTTTTTGACAATCGGCCGCCCTTCCGATCATTAGACTTCCTCCATCCTCGGTGTAACGAATCACGATTGGCGCAGAAACGGCCACGGCCGCCGCACGTCCATTCAGGCCATTACTCCACCGCGGATTGCGATTTCACTGCACCGCGGTGAATACCACTTCAAAAAAAGAGAGAGGGGCTTGTCGTGAATCACTCATTTCGATCGATATGGAGCGAAACCGCCGGCTGCTGGGTCGCGGTGGCGGAAACGGCACGGGCGCGCGGCAAGCGCTCGGGCGACGAATCCGGCGCAAGCCGCGGCGCTGCACACACGGCAACACGCCGGTCGCCGCTTCGCGTCGCCGCGCTCGGCGCCGCGCTGGCCGCGCTGTCGGCCGGCTCCGCGTACGCATCGACCTGCGGCAGCGGCGCGGCCGTCGCGAGCGGCGGCACCTGCGCGCTCGGCAGTTTCAGCCCGACCGTCAACGACAACCTGGCCGGCGCAACCACCGTGTCGGGAGGCGACACGGTCGGCGTGACGGGTGCCTGGACCGGCGTCGGCGGCGACCCCGGCTACACCCTCACGCCGATCGGCAGCGCGACCGTCGTCTCGGGCAACCCGAACCAGCCGCTGCTGTCGCTCGGCGGCAAGACGCAGAGCATCAGCACGCCCGACTCGATCACGGGCACCCGGACGTCGGTCGCCACCTACAACTCGTCCGCGCTTTCCGCGTCGACGGCCGGCTCGACCAACGTGCCCGTCTACCATGACGTGAACGGCAACCAGTACGTCAACACGAGGATCGGCACCGTCGACAACTCCGGCGGCACGCTGAACGTGTCGATCGGCAATCCGGCGAACGCGCCCGACGCAGCCGGCAACGCGATCTCGATCGCGCCGAAGCAGACCGACCTGACCTTCGCGGACGGCACGGGCTCGGCGAAAAGCGTCGTCAACTGGAATTCGCGCAACCAGATCTGGCTCGGCACCGGCGACTATCTCGCGAGCGGCGGCCCGGTCGGCAGCATCCGGCTCGACGTGCCGGCCTACGCGGGCAAGTTCACCGCGTTCGACGGCAGCGCCTGGAGCGTCACCGATGCCGCGTCGCTGGCCGCCTACAACGACTTTCTCGTGCGCTCGGTGCAAAGCGGCGCGCTCGACTCGCAAGCAGCCTACGACAGCGCGTTCGGCCAGGCCGTCACGTTCTCGCAGCAGACCTTCCAGTACGCGAACAACGTATCCGCGGGCGACAAGAACACGCTGCCGATCGATCACCTGTCGGTGATGCACGGCACCGGCGCGAATGCGGCGCTGCACATCGGCAAGGACGGCCAGATCGACTTCCGCGGCACCGATACGATCGACTCCAGCTCGGCGGTCCTCGCGGAAAACGGCGCGCGCTTCGTCAACGACGGCCGCCTGTCGGGCGACTTCACGCTCGTGCGCCTGCTGACCGGCGCGAGCGGTGTCAACAACGGCGCGATCTCGTCCGGGTACGCGTCCGGCGACAACTTCAACACGGGCGGCAGCGCGCAGCCGGGCAATTTCGGCTTCAACGCGTACACGGAAGGAAACGGCGTATACGCGAATGGCGCGGGCACGACGTTCGTCAACAACGGCGTGATGAACGTCGGCGCGTGGAACCTCGTCGGCAATCGCCCCGACCTGCAGAACTACGCGGTGGCCGCGACGGACGGCGCGAGCGGGTCGAACACGGGCACGATCAACGTCGGCGTCAACGCGACGACGCTCGACAGCCAGGTGATCGGCGGCCTCGTCGCCGGCGGCAGCTTCACGAACGAAGCCGGCGGCACGATCTATCTCGGCCGCGCGGCCCAGTACGATGCCGCGTCGCCCGAGGCCGCGGCCGACGTCGCGCTGTCCGCGCACGCGTACGGCATCCTGCTCGGCGCATCGGGCACCGCGAGCAACCTCGGCACGATCGTGATCGGCTCGCAGACGCAGAACGGCGCCGCGCTGGCGAGCATCGGCTCGTCGTCCGGCACGCTGACCAACGCGGGCTCCATCGTCGTCAACGGCGCGGCGCCCGGCACGCCGCTCGCGAACGTCGGCATGCTTGCGGTCGATAGCGCCGCGACCGTGACCAACACGGGCACGATCACGCTGAACGGCGTGAACGGCATCGGCATCATGGTCGTCGGGACCGGCACGAAAGCGACGGTCGTGACGTCGACCGGCACGATCGACGTGGCCGGCGGCCTCGATCCGGCATCGGCCACACGCAACTACGGCGTCTGGGCCGAGGGGCCGCTCGCGAAGGCCACGCTCGACGGCGCGCTCAACCTGACGGGCACCGGCGCGATCGGCGTGCACGCGCGCTCGGGCGCGACGATCGACGTCGGCGCCAACGCGGTGCCGGCCTTCATGTCCGGCACGAACCAGATCGGCTTCTACGCGTATGGCGCCGGCTCGAAGATCAACGTCGCCGCGCGGCACCTCAGCGTCGACACCGACGACTCGACGCTGTTCCGTGTCGCGGGCGGCGCGACCTACACGGGCAGGTCGGCGGCCGGCACGCTGACGACCGACGTCAACGGCCAGCGTGCGCACGGCGTGCTCGCGACCGACGCCGGCACCACGCTGTCGACGGGCAACGCGATCTACAACGTCAACGGCGCGAACGGCATCGCGATCGCGGTCGAAGGCGGCGCGAAGGGCACGATCGATGCGGGCGCGACGATCAACCTGAACGCGGCCGGTGCGATCGCGGGCGTCGTCGACGGCCAGGCGCACGACCTCGCCGGCGCGAATGCCGGCGCGCCGGTCGCGACGACGCTGATCAACGACGCCGCCGTCGCGTCGTCGACCGCCGGTGTGACGGGCTTCGTCGCGCAAAACCTCGGCACGCTCGAGAACCGCGACACGGTGCTGCTGACGGGCGCCGGCTCGACGGGCGTCGTGGCCGGCACGCTCGGCACGGTGAACAACGCGTCGACGATCCGCGTAGCCGACGGCACCGGCGCGCTCGTGCAGGGTGCGTCGGCGACGCTCGCCAACACGGGTTCGATCGAAGCCGACGACGGCATTGCAGGCGTGCGCCTGACGGGTGCCGGCGCATCGGTCGCGCTGTCGGGCGCGGGCACCGTCGTCGCGAACGGCAGCGCCGACGGCGTGCTGATCGACTCGACCGTATCGGGCGGCGGGCTCGCGGCCGGCGCGACGTCGATCGCGGTCGGCGGCTCGGGAAGCGGGATCCACAACCTCGGCGCGAACACGGTGATCGCGTTGTCCGGCACGCAGGTCGCGACCACCGGCAACGGTGCCGACGGCCTCGCATCGACCGGCGCGGGCGCGCGCATCGCAACCGATGCGGCAACGGTCGTCCGCACCGCCGGCATCAGCGCGCGCGGCCTGTTCGTATCGGGCGCGGATTCGACGCTCACGGCCAACGGCACGACCGTCGCGACGACGGGCGCCGGCGCGCATGCGGTCGTCATGGACGGCGGCGCGACGACGCTGCTGTCGGGCGCGAAAGTCACCGCATCGGGTGCCGCGGCCGACGGCGTCGTCGCGCGCAACGGCGGCCGCATCGGCGATACGGGATCGTCGATCGCCAGCGCGGCCGGCAACGGCGCGACCGCGGACAGCGGCGGTGTGCTCGCGTTGACCGGCACGACGCTCAAGGGCGCGACGGCCGGGGTGCTGACATCCGACACGCTCGCGAACGGCGCGACGAGCTCGGTGCTCGTCGACGGCGGCAGCGTGACGTCCGCCGCCGGGCCGGCATTCGCCGCGCGCGGCGGCACGGCCGACATCGCAGTGCGCAACGGCACGGTCGTGACGGCCGGCAACGGCACGCTGCTGAGCCTCGCGAACGGCAGCAACGTGACGTTCAGCGCATCGGCGGTGAACCTCGCGGGCGACATCGTCTCCGACGCGTCGAGCACCGGCAACGTGTTCCTCGCGAACGGCACGACGCTGAGCGGCACGATCGACCCGGTCGCGCTGACGATCGACGGCACGAGCACGTGGCGCATGACGGGCAGCTCGGTGCTGAGCAGCCTGAACAACGCGGGCCTGGTCGCGTTCGCCGCGCCGGCCGGCTCGCCGACGCTCACGGGCAGCTACAAGACGCTGACGACCGGCAGCTACGTCGGCAACGGCGGCACGATCGCGCTCAACACGTATCTCGGCACCAATGCATCGCCGACCGACCGGCTGATCGTGAACGGCGGCGCCGCGAGCGGCACGACCGGCCTGAAGATCGCCAACACGGCCGGCACCGGCGCGCAGACGACCGGCGACGGGATTCCCGTGGTCGTCACGGCCAACGACGGCACGACCACCGCGTCGGCGTTCCATCTCGCGGGCCCGGTACAGGCCGGCGCATACGAATACCGGCTCTATCGCGGCGGCCAGGGCGACGCGAATGGCTGGTACCTGCGCTCGCAGCTAGATCCGACGGACCCCGGCGACCCGACGATCCATCCGTCCGGCGACGGCAACGGGAATGGCAGCGGCGGCACGCTCGCGTACCGTCCGGGCGTCGCCGGTTATGCGCTGACGCCGCTGCTGAACGCCGACTACGGCTTCTCGACGCTCGGCAAGCTGCACGAGCGCGTCGGCGACATCTACAACCTCGGCAAGCAGCAGCCCGGCAACCGCGATGGCGTGTGGGGGCGCATCGGCGGCCAGAGCCTCGATGCGGACGCGGGCCGCTTCGCGGCCGACGAGCGCACGTTCTTCGCGCAGTTCGGCAAGGACTGGACGCTCGCTCAGGCGCCCGGCGGCGGCAGCACGCATGCGGGCGTGACGGCCAGCATCGGCGTGTCGAACGCGAGCTTCAGCGACATGGCGCGCGCCGGCTCGCCGAACCTGTCGACGTCGACGGGCTCGGTCGAGATGCATGCGCAGAGCGTCGGCGGCTACTGGACGCGCTACCTGACGGACGGCACGTACTTCGACAGCGTCGGGCAGGTCACGCACTACGGCAACCGCTATCGCGACAGCTACGGCAACGAGGCGTCGCAGAACGGCTTCGGCATCGCGCTGTCGCAGGAGGTCGGCAAGCCGTTCGGCATCGGCGGCACGCCGATCGCGATCGAGCCGCAGGCGCAACTGATGTACCAGTACCTGAAGCTCAACGGGTTCAACGACAACGTGTCGGCCGTGTCGGGCACGACGACGCATGCGCTGCGCGGCCGCGTCGGCGTGCGCATCTTCCGGCCGAACCTCGAGGCGGGCTCGGGCGGCGGCGCCGCGACGCCGTACTTCACGGCCGACGTGCTGCACGACTTCCTGTCGCCCGGCCAGACCGTGGTCGGCGGCACGCCGTTCGCGACGCATCTCGGCCGCACGTGGTACGAGCTCGGCGTCGGCGTGACCGCGGGCTTCGGCAAGTCGGGCGAGCTGTACGCGAACGCGAAGATCGCGCGCAACATCGGCGGCGCGTACCGGCGCGGCATCGTCGGGCAGGTCGGCTACCGGTATAGCTGGTAACGGCGGACGAAAAAAAACCGCCCGGCGCTGGGCCGGGCGGTTTCGCATTGGCACGCGTGAAACGCTCAGTGCAGGATCTTCGCGAGGAAGTCCTTCGCGCGTTCCGATTTCGGATTCGAGAAGAAATCGTCCTTGCGGTCGTCCTCGACGATCGCGCCCTTGTCCATGAAGATCACGCGATGCGCGACCTTCTTCGCGAAGCCCATCTCGTGCGTGACGACCATCATCGTCATCCCTTCCTGCGCGAGTTCGACCATCACGTCGAGCACTTCGTTGATCATCTCGGGATCGAGCGCGGACGTCGGTTCGTCGAACAGCATCGCGATCGGGTCCATCGACAGCGCGCGCGCGATCGCGACACGCTGCTGCTGGCCGCCCGACAGCTGGCCCGGATACTTGTGCGCATGCGCCTTCAGGCCGACGCGATCGAGCAGCTTCATGCCTTTATCGGCCGCTTCGTCCTTGCCGCGGCCGAGCACCTTGATCTGCGCGAGCGTCAGGTTCTCGGTGATCGACAGGTGCGGGAACAGCTCGAAATGCTGGAACACCATCCCGACCTTCGAGCGCAGCTTCGACAGGTTCGTCTTCTTGTCGCCGACCGACTGGCCGTTCACGAGGATCTCGCCCTGCTGGAACGGCTCGAGGCCGTTGACGGTCTTGATCAGCGTCGACTTGCCTGAGCCCGACGGGCCGCACACGACGACCACTTCGCCCTTCTTGACCTCGGTCGTACAGTCGGTGAGAACCTGAAACTGGCCGTACCACTTGGAAACGTTCTTGATGGAAATCATCGTGTGACCTTTTTCTGGAGACTCTTGACGAGAACAGACGCCAACGAGCAAATCACGAAATAGCATGCGCCGGCGAACAGGACCATCTCGACGGTCGTGCCGTCGCGATCGCCGACGTTGGCGGCCGTGCGGAAGAAGTCCGCGAGACTGATCACGTACACGAGCGACGTATCCTGGAACAGGACGATCGCCTGCGTGAGCAGCAGCGGCACCATCGCGCGGAACGCCTGCGGCAGGATCACGAGGCGCATTGCGTGCGAGTAGTTCATGCCAAGCGCGAACGCGGCGTTCACCTGCCCGCGCGGCACCGACTGGATGCCGGCGCGGATGATCTCGGAATAATACGCGGCTTCGAACAGCGAGAACGCGACCATCGCCGACGCGAGGCGGATGTCAATCGTCGGCGACAACCCGAGCACGCCCTGCAGCAGCTGCGGCACGATCAGGAAGAACCACAGCAGCACCATCACGAGCGGGATCGAGCGGAACACCGTCACGTAGCCCTGCGCGAACCACGCGAGCGGCTTGACGCCCGACAGCCGCATCAGCGCAAGCAGCGTGCCCCAGACGATCCCGACCACGATCGCGATCAGTGTGATCTGGAACGTGACGACCGCCCCCGTCCACAGCGTCGGCAGCGCGCCGGGAATACTACTCCAGTCGAACTGATGCATCACTTGCCTCCGATATAGCCGGGCAGCCGCGTACGGCCTTCGATCCAGCGCATGAGCGACATCACGACGAGGTTGATCAGCACGTACGCGAGCGTGACCGCGATGAACGACTCATAGGTCTGCGCGGTGTAGTCGACGAGCTGGCGCGCCTGCGCGGACAGGTCGAGCAGGCCGATCGTCGACGCGACGGCGGAGTTCTTGAAGATGTTCAGGAATTCCGACGTGAGCGGCGGCACGATGATCCGGTACGCAACGGGCAGCAGCACGTAGCGGTACGTCTGCCATTGCGTGAAGCCCATCGCGAGGCCGGCGGCGCGCTGGCCCTTCGGCAGCGCGTTGATCCCCGAGCGCACCTGTTCGCACACGCGCGCGCCCGTGAACAGGCCGAGACAGACGATCGACGCGGTAAAGAACTGCGTGCCGGGCGGCAACTGCTTGATCCAGGTGCCGATCGATGCGGGCAGCAGTTCGGGTATCACGAGATACCAGATGAAGAACTGCACGATCAGCGGAATGTTCCGGAAGATCGACACGTACGCGGTACCGATCGCGGACAGCCATTTGTTCGGTACCGTGCGCAGCACGCCGAACAGCGAGCCGACGATCAGCGCGATGACCCAGGCGGCGAGCGACACTTCGATCGTCACCCGGAAGCCGGACATCAGCCATCCGAAATAAGTCGTCGGCTCGCCGGTCGACACGGGGCTCAGGAAGATGCCCCAGTTCCAGTGGTAAGACATGGGCAAGACTCCAGCAAAAAGAAACGGAAGAAGCGTGGCCTCTTCCGTCTCATTAGCGTCATTTCTGCATCAACGGCCGTGCGGTCAGTCGAGTGCCTTGTCGTTCGGGTTCGCGTACAGCTTCTTCATCGAATCGGACAGCGGGAAGTTCAGGTTCAGCCCCTTCGGCGGGATCGGGTTCTCGAACCACTTCGCGTAGATCTTCGCGGCTTCGCCCGACTTCTCGACTTGCGAGATCGCGTCGTCGACGACCTTCTTGAAGTCCGCGTCGCCCTTGCGCATCATGCAGCCGTACGCTTCTTCCGATTGCGGCGTGCCGACGATCACCCACTCGCCCGGCTGCTTCGCCTTTGCGCGCTCGCCCGCGAGCAGCGCGTCATCCATCATGAACGCAACCGCGCGGCCCGATTCCAGCGTGTTGAACGAGTCGCCGTGATCCTTCGCGCTGATGATGTTCATGCCGAGCTGCTTGTCGTTGTTCATCTTGCGCAGCAGGCGCTCCGACGTCGTGCCGGCGGTGGTCACGACCGTCTTGCCCTTCAGGTCCGCGAAATCCTTGACGCCCGAATCCTTCTTCGTCATCAGGCGCGTGCCGATCACGAAGATCGTGTCGGAGAACGCGGCCTGCTGCTGACGCTCGGTATTGTTGGTCGTCGAGCCGCACTCGATATCGACCGTGCCGTTCTGCACCAGCGGAATGCGGTTCTGCGACGTGACCGGGATGTTCTTCACCTGCAGGTTCGGCAGGTTCAGCTTCTTCTTCACCGCGTCGACCACCTTCAGTTGGAATTCGCGCGAATAGCCGACCACCTGCTGGCTCTGGTCGTAGTAGGAGAAAGGGATCGACGATTCGCGGTGGCCCAGCGCGATCACGCCCGTGTCCTTGATCTTCTTCAGCGTGCCCGTCTCCTGAGCATGCGCGCCGCTTGCGAACGCGCAGAGCGCCGCGACCATCAGGACTGCCTTGTGGTATTTCATTTTGGTCATCTCCTTGGCTAAAACCCGCGCCAGTGTATCAAAGTAATATTTTTGAAAGTACTGGTTGTTAACCGAACTACGAATCGCGCTGCCCGGCGCCTTCCTCCCGGCTCCGGGCACCCTTTCCGCGCCCCAATGCGCGCGCGGGCGGCACCGGATTCGGCACCGCCCGCGAGGGTTCATGCACGCAACCGGATGGATTGCGTCATGGCTAGATCATAGTCAATGATCAGGGGTAGAGGCCGCGCATTTCGCGCGCCATCAGGATGCGCGTGCACGCGACGATGAACGCCGCCGTACGCACCGTCACCTTGTGCTCTTCCGCGACCGCCCACACGCCGGCGAACGCTTCGCGCATCACGCGCTCGAGACGGTGGTTGATCTCGTCTTCCGTCCAGAAGAAGCTCGAGAAATCCTGCACCCACTCGAAGTACGACACGGTCACGCCGCCCGCGTTCGCGATCACGTCGGGGATCACGAGCACGCCGTTCGCGCTCAGGATGTCGTCCGCCGCCGTCGTCGTCGGGCCGTTCGCGCCTTCGACGACGATCTTCGTGCGGATCTTCGCCGCGTTCTTCTCGGTGATCTGGTTTTCCAGTGCCGCCGGGATCAGGATGTCGGTCTCGACCGTCCAGAACTCGTCGTTCGGCATCGGCTCCGCGCCTTCGAAGCCCGCGACGCCGCCCGTGCGTGCGACGTGGTCGAGCAGCTTGTTCGAATCGAGGCCGGCCGGCCGGTAGATCGTGCCCGTGTGATCCTGCACCGCGATCACCTTCGCGCCCGCTTCCTGGAACAGCTTCGCCGCGATGCCGCCGACGTTGCCGAAGCCCTGCACCGCGATGCGCGCGCCTTCGATCTCGAGGCCCTTCTTCTTCGCCGCTTCGCAGCCGACGACGAACACGCCGCGGCCCGTCGCTTCCTTGCGGCCGAGCGAACCGCCGAGCGCGATCGGCTTGCCGGTCACGACGCCGGTCGACGTCTGGCCCTGGTTCATCGAGAAGGTGTCCATCATCCACGCCATCACCTGTTCGTTGGTGTTGACGTCCGGCGCCGGAATGTCGGTGTTCGGGCCGATGATGATGCCGATTTCGCTGGTGTAGCGGCGCGTCACGCGCTCGAGCTCACCGCGCGACAGCTTGCGCGGGTCGACGCGGATGCCGCCCTTCGCACCGCCGTACGGCACGTTCACGGCCGCGTTCTTCACCGACATCCATGCGGACAGCGCCATCACTTCCGACAACGTCACGTCCTGGTGGTAGCGCACGCCGCCCTTGCCCGGGCCGCGCGACACGTTGTGCTGCACGCGATAGCCTTCGAAGTGCGCGACGGTACCGTTGTCGAGCTCGATCGGCACATCGACGATCAGGATGCGCTTCGGGCGCTTCAGCGTTTCGAGCCAGCGCGACAGCGAGCCGAGATACGGCGCGACGCGATCGACTTGCTGAAGATAGTTGCCCCACGGGCCGAGATCGTCGGCGTGCAGGTAGGACGGGATGGACTGCAATTGCGAAGACATGGATGCTCCAACGGTCAACAGGTGCGCACATTGTCGAAAAACCCGTTTTTTTTATCCAATGCCGTTTGCTTATTCGATTATGCGTTTCTTGCATGATCGCGATTTTTCGCAAATCTGCGGTCGATTTGCGCAAGAACGCACGCGATCGGCCGTGCATCGCATCCGCGAACAATCGCGTTGCCCGCGCGCGGGCCGGCCGCCGGACAGCCGTCCGACAGGCGCGGCAAGCCCGCCGTCAGCCGGTCGCGGTCGATCGTGCGCAGTCGCCGGCTGCTGGCCAGTTGCTAACCGGCGGTCTCGCGCAGTTCGTCGCGCACGACCTCCCACAGCGCGCGCACGAGCTTCTGCCGCGGATCGTCGCCCTGCAGCGCGAGCTTGTCGCAGTACAGCCGGATCTCCATCGTCAGCGTGAACGGATGCGCGCCGCCGCGCGCCGCACGGTCGAGCCGGATCAGCCGGCCGCTCGCGACCGCGTCCTCGACCGCGCTGTGTGGCAGGAACGCGACGCCGTGCCCCGCGAGCGCCATCGCCTTCAGCCCTTCGGCCATGTCGGTTTCGTAGACGCGATCGAGGAACAGCCGCGTCGGCGCGTTCGCGATGATGACTTCCGTCATCCGGCCGAGATACGCATTCGGTGTATACGACAGGTACGGCACGCGCGCGTCGGCCGTGCCGGGCAGCGTATGGCGCGGCCGGCCCGCGCGGCCGGGCGCCGAGAACGGGCTGATCGGCTCGCTGCCGAGGATCAGCATGTCGTAGCGCGCCGGATCGAGCGCGACCGGGTGGCTCGGGTGGTGGTAGCCCATCACGAGATCGCAGCCGCCCTCGACGAGCGACAGCACGGCGTCGTGCACGTTCAGCGCGCGCAGCCGCGTGTGGACCTGGCCCATCTTCGCCTCGATCCGCTGCAGCCAGCGCGGGAAATACGTGAGCGACAGCGTGTGCGGCACCGCGAACTCGATCGTCGGCACCGGCGCGCCGACGTGGCCGCGCAACAGCGTCCTCGCCTCGTGCGCCTGCGACAGCATCGTCAGCGCCTGCTCGTAGAAGATCTGCCCGGCCTGCGTGAGCCGCGTCGGATAGACCGAACGGTCGATCAGTTCGGTCGCGAGCCACGCTTCGAGCGCCTGGATGCGCCGCGAAAACGCCGGCTGCGATACGTGCCGCAGTTCGGCGGACCGGCTAAAGCTGCGCGTTTCCGCGAGCGAAACGAAGTCTTCGAGCCATTTCAGTTCCATGCAGGCGGGCGCGGCGGGCGGCGGTCGGGAAGAAGCCTGCATTCTACCGGCGGGCGGGCCCGGCCGGCGGCGGCGCGCCCGGC
>NZ_JBFPFS010000053.1:0-40190 GCF_047978125.1 Burkholderia sp. LFS061
TCGTCCATTCCACGCATCGGCTCATCTGCTCAAGATCATGAACACGATATCTCTAACGCACCGCCCTTCGAGCCCGTTTACACCGTTCCCAATTTCAACAGCCTGCTAGGCCTCGGTCCGTACTTCGACGGTGAGACCTTTGGCATGGTAGACGCGGTCTTTGCCCCCATCTTTCGCTACTTCGACACCTTAGAGACAGATGGTGTCGCGTCAATTTTCGCGGACGTTCCCAAAGTCAACGCCTGGCGTAGAAATCTCCGAGGAAGAGCTAGTGTGATCGGCGCCGTTTCTGTAGATTATCAGGCCCATTTTCTAGCGCACTTGCGACGGCAAAAGGCTGTGCTGGCCGAGAAAATGTAGGGCGTTTGGTCATCAGACACCTCTTCTTGGCGAGCATTCTCGCCTAAATCAGTGTCCGGGTTCATTAGACCACTACACTTCGCCGGCCGAAGCCGACGCCGAAGGGGAAAATGTCGTCATACGTGCCGCGAAATGAAGTCGTCCCGACGCTCGGCGTTGCGAACGCCTGACGCCAACTCGCCCAGGGGCAGGCGTATTGAGAGTCACACATCATTCCCGAGCTCGGCACGCCTCAACACTCAACCCTTAGGTACCTTACTTGATCTTGACCACGACCTTACCCTTGGCGCGTCCTTGCGCTAGGTACTCAAGCGCTTCCTTTGCCTGTTCAAACGGAAATACCTTGTCAATCACCGGATGGATGCGTTCTGACTTGAGCAGTTTGCCAATCTCGGCAAGTTGAGCACCGTCGGGGCGTACGAAGAGAAATGAGTAGGTGACGTCCCGCGTTCTCGCGAGACGCATGATCTTGCGACTCATTAGGCCAAATACGAACCTCAGGACGAAGTTCAGCCCGCGAGCACGGGCGAACGCTGCGTCCAGCGGCCCGATAAGAGAGACGATCTTGCCTCCTTGACTCAGGATTCCTATCGACTTTTCAATCGCATCACCCCTGATCGTGCCAATCACCACGTCGTAGCCGCGCAGCACTTTCTCGAACTCTTGCTTCTTGTAGTCGACTACCTCGTCCGCGCCCAGGCTTGTAACCAATGGGATATTACCCGTACTGGTGTTGGTCCCTACTTTAGCACCGAAATACTTGGCCAATTGGATCGCAAACGTGCCAATACCGCCAGATCCTGCAGGAATGAACACCTTCTGACCCGCGTGAAGATTGGCACGTTCCTTCAGCGCTTGCCAGGAAGTGAGTGCGACCATTGGAACCGAGGCGGCCTGCACGAAGTCGAGATTAGCCGGTTTTGGGGCTGCTGCACTCTCCGGTACAACAGCGAATTCGGCGATAGATCCTCTTCCAAGGTCGAACAGACTTGCAAAGATTGCGTCGCCTTTCTTGAAGCGAGTTACGCGACTGCCAACATCGATCACAATGCCAGCCAGATCGCTACCCATAGTCGCGGGCAGTTGGAACTTCAATACGGGTTTGAAAATTCCCGTCGGAATCATGTTGTCGATCGGGTTCACCCCCGCGGCGTGAACCTCGACCAGCAGTTCGTCGGGCTTTAGTGTGGGGCGCGGAACTTCGGCGAACCCAATCTCGGGTGATTTGCCATAGCGTTTGAATGTGAGTGCTTTCATGTTGCTCTTACTCCGATGTTGCGTTGTATTGTGAAGGCGCTGAACTGAGCCGCACTCACGCCCACGGCTGGAGTACTATCCAGCCGCTTCGACGCGAATGAGAACTTCATCGTCGGCGAGTGAGGGATCTGGCACATCCTCATAGACCAGGGTTTCAGGGCCTCCGGTCTTATGAAATCGGACTGCTTTCATTTCTTTCTCCAAATTTCGGTGATGCTTTCGGCAAAGCGCGTCACGAATTTTGGTCGAGAATCATGCGCGCTCTGCTGGGTTCGCGAGAAACTTCATACGCCGCTGATTCACAAAGTATTCATTGCGATAGGAACTCCAGTGCCGTGGGTACGAAGTTGGTGTAATGCTGGAAAATTCCACCATGGCCCGCGTCCTGATAAATGACGAGTTGTGCATGGGGGATGCGGCGGGCCATATCGTGGCTCAAAGCGGTGGGTACCATAATGTCGTTATCCCCATTGGCGATCAGGACAGGCATGGGCAGGTTGGTGAGATCCTGTGGCGCCTGCTGGCCCCAAGCCTTGATCGCCTTGAGTTGATGAAGGAAGGCGCGAGGTGTAGGCCCCTTGTCACGGCCAGTCTTACGTTCCTTCAACCGTTTCAAGAAGGCGCTTGCTGCCCGCCGGCCATTGGTTGTGGAGGTGAAGAACAGATAGGCCTTTGGATCGCGCAGCGTTAGCAGGCCTTTGAGCATCAGTGGCCAGGACACGGCACCCACACGATCGATGCCGTGACCGCCGGCGGGACCCGTGCCAGTGAGGATGAGCTTGCGCACCAGGCCGGGCGCCTTGAGAGCCACGTCCTGCGCCACGAATCCGCCGAGCGAGAAGCCAAGCAGGTCGACTCGATCAAAACCCATTGCGCGAATCACCGCGATGGTGTCGCGCGCCATCTCGTCCACGGTCACCGGCGCGATACCGCCGGATAAGCCAATTCCTCGATAGTCGATGGTGATAACGCGACGCTTGTGAGCCAAGCCGTCGACGATGCGCGGGTCGAAGTTATCCAGAACGGCTCCCCAATGGTTCAGCAAAACTAAAGGAATTCCGCCGTGCGGACCGAGTTCGCGGTAGGCGAAGGTAGTGCCAGCCGCCTTGACGAAGTTGTTCGGTGCTCGAGCAAACGACGGGGCCGATTGGGTGTCTGGGTTGATGCTCTTCATCATTGACTCCTTGGGTTCTACTTTCATATGTCGAGCATCATGCTGACGGGTAAAAAAAACGGTCGGACTTTAATCCGCGCCGCAAGCAAGATGCTCGAGTGCTGCTTCAAGCATCGATTCGGACAACGGCTCTTCGTCGACAGCGCGCGCCAGGATCACGGCCCCAATCATCGTTGCTGTGGTCGCCAGGGCACGCTTGTGCGCATCGGGCTCACCCCAATCGGCCGATTGGCGGGAGACGACTTCGATCATTTCTTTGATGCGGCGCGTAATCGCGCGTCGTACAGCCGGCGCCTGACGCGGCATTTCCGTTCCCAGGGCCGCGATTGGGCAACCGACCTCCGGGTTTTTCACGTGCTCCTTGGACAGATAAGCTCGTAGGAGCGCCCGCAGGGAATGCTCGGCGGGCGCTGCGGCCGTACAGCGCAAAAAGGTGGCGATGGCATCGGCGCCTGCCCGATCCGCCAACTCGACCAACATTGCCTCTCTCGAAGCGAAATGTCCGTAAAACCCACCGTGGGTGAGGCCCGCGTGCTTCATGATGTCGCCAATGGCGACGCCGTCATACCCGCTGCGGCGGATCACGCGCGCGCCAGCGTCGACAATGCGCTCGTGCGTGGCTTCCTTTGATCGGGCGGCGGATCGTTTCATAGGACGTTCATCAGCGATGAGTTTCTAATTGCAAGCCCTCGGCGCTCAACTGCGCGCCCGCAAACGACGCGTGCGAAACGTTCCCCAGCCGCTGCTGAATGCAGACTTCAAGAATGCCGCAAGCCCGCTCTCGTCGGGGCGCGGTTCCCTACCCCTCGCAATGCGCTTGAGCTGGCGCGTGTACCACAGCACCTCCATGATTCCGATGCGATCGACAGTCTTGAGGCCGGTACTGATTGGGTGCACCTGCTGCAGGCTGTCGCGCCCTTGAAGCAACGCGACGGGGGCATCAGGATCGATCGCGAGCAGACGCGCCAAGCCCACCACATCCAGCGCGCTGGAGTGCAGCGCCGCATTCATGCCGGCAGCCGTTCGGAAACCACCGGTCACCATCAGTGGCACTTTGACTGCTGCCCGCACCTTCTGGGAAAATTCAAGGAAGTAGGCTTCTCGGGCCGCGGTGGATTCCTTCTTCGGTTCTCGCATCGCCCCGCTCATGGCCGGCGCCTCATAGGTACCGCCAGAAATCTCGATCAGGTCGATGCCCGCGTCGGTCAACGCGCGGATTGTCTCGATCGATTCTTCTTCCGTAAAACCACCACGCTGGAAGTCGGCCGAATTGAGCTTGATGCCGACCGGGAAGTCTGGACCGACCTGCCGACGGATTTCCGCATATACGGCCAGTACGAACCGGCGCCGCTTCTCGGGACTGCCGCCCCATTCGTCGCTGCGGCGGTTATGGTGCGGAGAAAGAAATTGGCTAATCAGATAACCATGTGCTCCATGGATCTCTACGCCACTGAACCCAGCCTTCTTGCAAATAGCCGCACTGCGCCCGAAGCGTTCGATGATTTCTTGAATCTCGGACGTGGTCGCTTCGCGCGGTGTCTCGAAGAATGCTGCCATGTCCTCGCGGAAAGGAACCGCAGAGGGCGCCAGGTTGAAGGCGTTCAAACCCTTGGTCGACTGCTTTCCGGGATGGTTAAGCTGCACCCAGATCGACACACCTTGCGCGGTTGCAGCCTCCGCCCACTGCCGCAGCACGGGCAAGTCCGCTTCGTCTTCGATCACGACATTCCCAGGCTCGCCCAAGGCGCGGCGGTCGATCATTACGTTGCCTGTCATGATCAGTCCGAGCCCCGAGGCAGCCCAGCGTCGGTACAACTGCACCAGGTCCGGTGTTGGGCGATTATCGTAGGTGCCCAGAGTCTCACTCATGGCGGCCTTGGCGAGCCGGTTGCGCAGAGCGCTGCCATTGGGCAGGCGCAGCGGCTGGGTAAGCAGATCGGGTTTCATGGCAACTCAGAAGACGGTGCGGTCGTAAGGCAAGACGACTTTCGGAGGCTGCAGGAACGCCGTAAGGCCCTGGAACCACATCACTTCCCGGAAGTCGCCGCTGATGGTCAGGTCTTTACTGCTCACCCCCCTGAGGAAAGCCGCTTGGGCATCCTTGGCCGACAGAATCTCGAAGCCTTTGGCGGCACTAGTAAAGGTAAGCGTGAATCGAGGAGTCGCTGCCAGTCCCGCAAACGATCGGACGGTGCCATCTTTGACAACAAAGTAGCGCCCGGCACCCGAAACCGTACGAATCTGGAATACCAGGCTCTTGGACGCGATGTAGCGTGCGGCGTTGGCGTCGCTCCTGATCTTACGTCTGAGCATCTGGGCGAATGCCCACAACAGGAACTTGAACTTAAGCATTTCGGGCAATCCTTTTGACTTGCGAAAAGTGCGTTCGGACTATGACGACCGTCGCGTCACTCGCTCAGAAACTGAATTGCGTGACCCAGGAAGCGTTGCGGGTACTGGAACTGCGCTGCGTGGCCGGCGTCCGGGTAAATGAACAACTGAGCATTTGGCAAGTTGCGAGCCATGTAAAACGAATTAACCGTCGGGACCATCACGTCGTTCACGCCATTGAGGATGAACGTCGGCTGCCGGATGTTGCGCAGATACGCAAATGGATCGTCTTCCGAGAGCCTCGGCATGTACAGCACGTTGGCCTCAATCTGCGCGATCGAGACCTCCGGCGAGGATGGCGGATCTTGGTCGGCTCGCATATGACGCCGCTCCCAGAACGCCCTTGCTGCCTGCTCAGCCTCTGCTGATCGGCCGAAGAACAGATAGAGGAAGTCTTCGAACGCAGGGACCGGATTGACCGCTGTCGTCAACACGCGCTGCTCCATTTCGGGATTTCCCCCGCGCGGCCCGGTACCCAGCAGCATCAGCTTGCGCACGAGCTCGGGATGGCGCCAAGTCAGGTCCAGCGCCTGAAACCCTCCCAACGAAAAGCCCAGAACGTCGATTTGCTGCAAGCCGAGTGCGCGAACGAAGGCCGCTGCGTCATCGGCCATGTCCTCAATGCGCGTGCGTGGTTGCCCGCCAGAGGAAGCGACGCCGCGACCGTTGTAGAGAATGACTTCGCGGCTTTGGGCAAGCCCATCCGTCATCAGCGGATCCCAGTTGTCCATGCCCCCACGGAAGTGCTGCAGGAACAGTAACGGCCGCTGCGAAGAGTCTGCCTTACCCCAGCGGCGGTAGGCGAATCGAGTACCGTCGACATCCACGAAGCGCGTGGGCGTAGTGATATGGGTGTCAGTCATGTTTTCACCTGTTGAGGCAGCTTCGCAGCTTCAATGCGCTAGAAATGCCAACACTTGGGGCGCAAAGTCCTCGTGGTATTGGTCGCTCCGCCGTTTGCCGCAATTGCTTTACAGACCACGGCGCCCCCTGAAACAACCAGAGGGTGCAGTGTCGGGATGCAAAAAACGGCTTCTTACAGATCAGATGCAGCCTGACGCTCGCCAAAGGCAGAAACGGCAATAGTCAGGCGTTGAGCTGATAGCGCTCGGCCGCGTGTGCTTGTCGAATGTCCGACAACAGTCCCTGGCGAGCACCATCCAGCGCGTCCCACCGCCCGGCTACGTGCAGCGGCGGGATCGTGACCAGTTCGCGACGGTCGAACCCGATCAGTGCCGCATCCACCAACTCTCCGACTTCCATCACCTCGGGAAGCGTGTTCACGTCGACCCCGGCGCGCTCCCAGATCTCCGTGCGCGTCGCCGCCGGCAGTACGGCTTGCACGTAGACGCCCTTGGGCGACAACTCGAGGTTCAGGCCCTGCGACAGGAACAGCACGAATGCCTTGGTCGCGCCGTAGATCGACATGCCGAACTCGGGCGCGAAACCCACCACCGAGCCAATGTTGACGATCGAGCCGTTACCGGACTGCACAAAGCGTGGCGCGACCGCGGCTGCAAGCCTCGTCAGCGCCGTCGTGTTGAGCGTGATCAGGCGTTCGATGCTTTCAGGGGTTTGCTGCAGGAAGCCGCCCGGCTGAGCCACGCCGGCATTGTTAATCAGAATTCCTATTCGACTGTCATCGCGCAGACGAGCCTCGAGCGCGGACAGATCGGCAGACTGAGTCAGGTCGGCCTGCAGCACGTCTACGGCCACACCGCTTTCCTCACGCAGGCGCGTTGCCAAGGCATCCAGTCGCGCCTTGTCACGGGCGACAAGGACGAGGTCATGGCCACGCCGAGCGAAGCGCTCGGCGTAGGTGGCGCCGATGCCGCTGGAGGCGCCGGTGATGAGGACTGTCGGAAGCGTGGTCATGGGTACTTTCCTTTGCAAGGGTTCTTCTGGCGGAGACTCAGTCAAGGGCACGAGCTTTAGCCGGAGATCGTCGGATAATCGATGTAGCCCACAGCGCCGCCGCCATAGAGCGTCGCCGGGTTGAGCTGCGTCAGGGGTGCGCCGTGCTGCAGGCGTTCGACCAGATCCGGGTTGCTGATAAACGGACGGCCGAACGCGAACAGGTCGGCCCTGCCCTCATTGAGTTGAGTGGTGGCGAATTCCAAGTCGTAGCCGTTGTTGGCTAGATAGGTCTGCTTGAAACGGCGGCGCAGCGCGTCATAGTCGAACGCGGCGACATCGCGTGGGCCGCCAGTCGCACCTTCGACTACGTGCAGATAGACGACGCCCTGGGCGCTGAGCTGTTCGGCGATGTAGTCGTACTGCGCTTGCGGATCGCTGCAGGAAATGCCGTTGGCCGGCGAAACGGGCGAGATGCGCACGCCAGTGCGTTCGGCGCCGATTTCCTTGACCACTGCGGCGACCACCTCGAGCAGCAGGCGCGCACGGTTTTCGATCGAGCCGCCGTAGTCGTCGGTGCGATGGTTGGCCCCGTCCTTGATGAACTGCTCCAGCAGATATCCGTTGGCGCCGTGAATTTCCACTCCGTCGAAACCAGCGGCAATAGCGTTGGCGGCAGCCTGTCGAAAATCGTTCACGATGCCCGGCAGCTCGGCAAGTTCCAGGGCGCGTGGTTCGGACACGTCGGCAAATCCGTTGTTGACGAAAGTCTTCGTCTCGGCGCGGATAGCGGAAGGTGCGACCGGCTCCGTACCGCCAGGTTGCAGGTCAGTGTGCGAGACGCGGCCCACATGCCAGAGCTGCACGAAGATGCGTCCACCCTTGGCATGTACGGCGTCCGTGACCTTCCGCCAGCCAGCGATCTGCTCAGGCGTGTACAGGCCGGGAGTGTCCTGATAGCCCTGGGCCTGGGCCGAAACCTGAGTGGCCTCCGTGATGATCAGGCCGGCCGACGCACGCTGGGCGTAGTAGGTCGCGGCATGCTCGCTGGGCACCAACCCGGCGCCGGCACGGTTGCGGGTCAGCGGTGCCATGACGATGCGATTGGCGAGCGTCAGGCCACCAAGGGCGTACGGCTCGAAAAGCGTTTTCTCTGACATGTTGTTCCAGCGTCTGGTGGTGGGAATGGTTTAATGATGATGACCATAATCAAAAGTGTCAAGACTTTGATGACGACCAACATCAATGTATAGTCAGGCCATCAGACAGGAACGCGCCCACGGAGAGGAAAAGTGAAAGTCACCAAGGCACAGGCCCAGGCCAACCGGGCCCACGTTGTTGAAACAGCGTCGACGCTGTTCAGGGAGCGCGGTTTTGATGGGGTCGGAGTAGCGGATCTGATGGGCGCAGCTGGGTTCACCCACGGCGGCTTCTACAAGCACTTCCGCTCAAAGGCCGATCTGATGGCGGAATCGGCGGCCTGCGGCATGGCGCAGACCGTTGCGCTGTCGGCTGGGGTGGACGCATCGGAATTCGTGCGACTGTATCTCGCGCGCGAGCACCGCGACTCGCGCGCAACCGGCTGCACGATGGCCGCGCTGGGTGGGGATGCCGCGCGTCAACCCGAAGCGGTCCGGGCCACATTCGCGGACGGCATCGAAAGACTGCTGGCGGCGTTAGTCCAAGAACGTGATTCGTCAGACGGTGCAGACTCGGCGGAGGCCCGAGCCAACTGCCTCGACATCATGGCGCATGCGGTCGGCGCCATTGTGTTGTCGCGCGCGTGCCCGGATGATTCTCCACTGGCCGACGAAATCCTGACGGTATGCCGCGACAAGATTCTCGCGACACTGGGCCCGTCGGCGACAGCGCGCGAACCAGGTCGCAATCAGGGTAACGACAGCTCCGCCAAGTCAAATTGACATCGGGCGCCGACGGCCACCTGGAAGGTATTGGAGATCATGGAATACGAGAGCTCCGACAATTGTTGTTCCCTGCGGGGCCGACTATCGTTCTCTTCTTTTATCCGTACGGGCGCACGAGCAGACCCGCATTTCTGCCGTTTGGATGATCTGTTGACGTGACGCCTTATAGCTTGAGGAGAGGTGAGGGATTGGACCGTGGAACGACGAGCGTCAGATGCTCGCACGCCCGGCTCAGCGCAACGTAGAGCAGGCACCGATTCATCTCGTTGGCAACGAGGTTGTTGGCGTCACGGGGGACCAAGAGCGCTCTTCGGGTTTCCAGCCCCTTCGACTTGTGGATGGTGCTAATCGCTTGAGGCGGCGACTGGCCTTTCCGTACGCCGCGTTGATGTGTCAGTCTCGTGAGAACGGTATTGATGTCCGGGTCCGTATGTATCTGGCGTGCCTCAGCGAATTCCCACCCCAGATCGATCCGGATGTCGCGAAAATTTGCGCTCGTCTGCATCAACTGATGAATCAGCTCACCGAAAAATCGGAGCCGGGCACCAGCTCGGGATAACGCGTCAACGATATCCGCATCTAATCGAAGATGACACGTGTATGTCAGATTCGATTAGATGCGGATATGGGCGCTCGGCGCATGGCCGGCACGCCGCGCCGCTGCCGCATGGCTCGCAGCAGATGCTGCAGTGACGGTCGAGAAGGCTCGCCGTCGCCCCGTTTCCTTGAGCACACGGCGCGTGCTGTGCGAGCCTATCGGCGCGAATCGAGCCTCGCCAGCACGCTGGCCACGATCCGATCGCAACGTGCGCCGCCGAACGAGAACACGTCACGCTCGGCCAGATCGACTTCCTGAGCAAGGGATTCGCGCAGCATGCTCCTTGCCCGGAAATGACGCGAACGCACGGTCGCTTCCGGTATACCGAGACACTGTGCCGTTTCCTCGACGCTCAGCTCCTCGACGCAACGCAGGACGAAGACGACCCGGAACGCGTCGGGTAACGCATCAAGCTTGCGCTCGAGCAACGCGCGCAACTCTGCCCGCATGAGCGCGCGATCGGGCGATGAGATTGGGTCTTCGACCATGACGTTCCGCTCGAAATCGCCGATGGTCGACGTGCTGACCATCGGCGCTCCGACGCTGACGCGTAAAACAGGTTCAGCCTGGTCGCGAGCGCGACCGCCGATTGGTTCACGCTGGTGTGGTCGTGACCATCAATTTTGCAAAGTCCCTGACCTGTTTCGTGTGAGTCTTGCCTAGCGCAAGCTTCCCTGCATCGATGTCGACCTGATTCGCCGTCACCACGATCGCGGCGATCTGGGGCTCGGTTAACTGCGCATCCTGCGCGTAAGCCGCGAGCGGCAACGTCGAAAGCAGTGCCACCAGGCTCAGTTTGTATGTGAGCGCCATTTGTTTTCTCCTGTCCAGTTTGAACGGCCGTCCCCGCAAGGATCGACGATGGACGGTTCTGTGGCGATAGACGTCACGACTGATCGTCGCGTTCCGCGCCCGACACCGTAGCCGCGCAAATGAAACGAGCGGAATAAACGCACCGGCCTGTCCGTTTACTAACGTCTCATTCGTGTTCGGAGCCAAGTCATGAAACAGATCCATACAACGCTCGGCGCTGCGATGATGGCATTCGTGCTGACCAGCGTCGTAGCATGCGGCAGTTCATCCCACGTCAGTCAGTACAAGGTCGGCGTACTGGTTTCCGACGGTGCGCTTCCCGCTGCTCACGTGGATACAAACCTGAAGAATCCGTGGGGCATTGCATTCAATCCCAAGGGCTTTGTCTGGGTCGCGGATAACGGGACGCAGCACGCAACGCTCTATGACGGCAATGGCGTGCCGCAATCGCTCGTCGTGACAATCCCCGCCGGCTCGCACGGCGACGCCGCCCCCACGGGCATCGTATTCAATGGCACGTCAGACTTCGTGGTGACCCAGGGCGCTAAATCGGGGCCGGCGCCTTTCATTTTCGCCGGAGAGGGTGGAACGATCACGGCGTGGTCGCCAGCGGTCAATCCGACATCGGCCGTCACTGTGTTCGACAGCGGCGGCAGCGCCGTCTACAAAGGGCTCGCCATGGCCAGCAACAACGGCGCGAATTTCCTGTACGCAACGGACTTCCACAACAACAGGATCGATGTTTTCGACAGGACCTTCACAAAGGTTACGACGACCGGTGCATTTCAAGATCCCGCTTTGCCGGCAGGGTTCGCGCCGTTTGGAATTCAGGCCATCGGCTCGAAACTTTACGTCTCTTATGCGAAGCAGGACGCGGCAGCACACGACGACGTCGCTGGTGCAGGGTTGGGTTTGATCGACGTGTTCAGCCCGTCGGGACAATTCATTCAACGCTTCGCCTCGGGCGAACCGTTGAATGCGCCGTGGGGCATGGCGCTTGCGCCCGCGGATTTTGGCCGCTTCAGCAACACCGTTCTGATCGGCAACTTCGGTGACGGCATGATCCACGCGTTCGATGCGACATCAGGCATGCTGCGCGGGACCCTGCAGCAACTCGATGGCAAGGCGATCGTCGAGCCGGGGCTGTGGGGCATCGCATTCGGCAACGGCCTCAACAATCAACCTGCCAATACGCTGTTCTTTGCTGCCGGCCCCAACGACGAAGCCGACGGTGTCTATGGCCGCATCGATGTCGGCCCGTGAGCGTTCTCACCGGAATCGCTTACGGCAATCGCTCAACGCTTGATAGCGCGTTGTTTCGATGCAAAGGAGGCCGCCATGGACGCCACTTACAGAATCGCCATCCTCGCCAGTGCGACTGCCCTCGGCATGACATCGCATGCAAGCTGGGCGGAGCAAACCGTCAACGCGACGTTGCGTTCGAACTCGATCCAGCTCGAGACACACAACGTGAAAGCGGGTCGCGTCACGTTCGACGTCAAGAATGCTGTGGACAACAACATGGAGCACGAACTTGTCTTGCTCAAGACCGATCTCTCGGATGATGCACTTCCTGTCCGCAAACGGCAGGTGCTGGAGCACAGGTTGAGAAAGATCGGCGAAGTCGAAGACATCGCGCCGGGCACGAGCAAGCGCGCGTCATTCAAGCTCACGCCCGGCCACTACGTGCTGATCTGCAACAAGCCGGGACATTATGTTGCGGGCATGCATACGGCGCTTGTCGTGACGCCGTAAGTCACTTCGCGGCCCGAAAGACAGCCCGGAAGCGCCGGGTACCGATGTCGTGCGATCGGAACCGGAGACTTCGCCACGCGGCGCGGCGTGTGCGACGTACGGTGCGCGGCTGCTCCGTTGGGTCGGGGCGGGCGTGTGATTGACGGATGAGGTTCGGCCTGCTTTCTCGCGACGCTTGAATGTTCGATGTTCGCGCAGCTTCTCACTAAACGTGGCGAGGCCGATCGGATGGAGAATTGCAAGGTTACGGGCAAATTAACCGGACCAATAAGAAAGCAACATGTATGGCGCCCCGTCACGGCGGCCGGCAGCCGATTGTCCGGCCGCTCGCATCGGGCCTGCCGTTACGCACGGCCCGACCCAACGGAGCAGCCGCGCGAGCCCCACATAGCCGTGCTCATTACACGCGCTTCAACGCTTCCAGCCCCTCCGGCAGCTTCGCATCCGGAAACTGCGTGGACAGCGTCGCATCCCGCCACCGCGCGGCTTCTTCCGCGCGCTGCGTTTCCGCCTGCTCGCATACGAACAGCGCATCGCCGCCGAGCAGCAGGCGCATCGGCACGTCGTCGCGCCGCGACAACTCGACGATCAGCTTCGCGATCCGCGCCGGATCGCCGACCTCGTGGCCGCCATATGCGCCGAACAGCTCGAGAATCTTCCCGACCGACGGCTGATAGTCGGGCAGCAGGTCGTCGACGCTGCGCTTCGCCTGCGCGGCCCAGTCGGTGCGCATCCCGCCCGGCTCGAGCGTGCACACGCGCACGCCGAACGGCGCGACTTCCTTCGACAGCACGTCGCTGAACCCGCCGACCGCCCACTTCGCCGCCTGATACGCGGACAAACCGGCCGTCGACGTACGCCCGCCGACCGACGATACCTGGAAGATGTGGCCCGCGCGCTGCGCACGCATCGTCGGCAGCACCGCGCGCGTCAGGTTGATCACGCCGAACAGGTTCGTTTCGATCTGGTCGCGGAAGTCATCGGCGCCCATCTGCTCGAACGGCGCCGTATGGCCGTAACCCGCGTTGTTCACCAGCACGTCGATGCGGCCGAACCTGTCGCGTGCCGCCGCGACGGCCTGCGCAGCCGCCGCTTCGTCGGTGACGTCGAGCGCGACCGGCAGCAGCCGGTCGCCGTATTGCTCTGCCAGATCGGCCAGCCGCGCGGGATCGCGCGCACCGGCCACCAGCCGGTCGCCTGCCGCCAGCACCGCTTCCGAAATCGCTCGCCCAAGGCCGCGCGCGGCCCCTGTTACCAGCCAGACTTTCGACATTTTTCCACTCCTCGAAAAGATGAAACCACGAAAATGAATGATTACTCACTCATTAATATCGACGATGCATCGATGATTCGTGCGATGCGTCGCCCTGCCAGAAACCGTCCTGCCTTCCGCCGTGCGGCACACGCACCGCCCATGCCATCACGGCGGCCAACCCTTCCGTCACATCGTTCGCGTCACGCTCACACGGCGTGCAGCACGGCCCACAGCGCACGAAACCCGGCTTCCCGGTACGCATCGGCCCGCGCCGGATCACGCGCGACCGACTCCATCGCCGTTTCCGCGATCGACGTAAACAGCGCCGCGCAGAACGCGTGCGCTTCATCGGCCGTCAGCCCGCGCGACGCGACGATCTGCCCCTGCAGCAGCGAGCGGATCGTGCCGAAGCCTTCGGCGCCGGCCGCGCGATGCGCGTCGTCGATGCGCCCGCTCACGCCGAGCTGCTGCAGCGCACGCCGCCCGTCCGGATTCGCGACGCCCCACGACACATAGCCGTTCCACGCGTGCCGCACGGCCTGCTCGGCCGGCGCGTCTTCCGGGAACCCGGCCATCATCGCTTCGCGCATGTCGGCCTTCAGGCTCAGATACAGCGCATTCAGCAACGCGTCCTTGGTCTCGAAGTACGTGAACACCGTGCCTTCCGCCACGCCGGCGAGCCGCGCGATGCGCGCGGTCGTCGCGGTCGCGCCGTCCTCGGCAAGCGCGCGGGCGGCGGCGGCGAGGATGGCTTCGTGCTTGTCGGGACTGCGCGGTCGGGCCACGTTCGATTCCTTTAATGAGTGAGTACTCAATCATAATCAGGCCGCCCGACGGAATGCAAGCCCTGTTACATCTTGGGGGAACGCACACGCAATCCATCAAAACCGTGCACTATTATCGTTTTGCCGTACCGGTGCCGGCCATCCGGCGCCCGATGCCTTCGACGTTCGTTTCACGTTCCCCGTTTCAAACCGCGAACCACTCATGACGAATCAGCCTACCCAGACCGCGGCCGACCGGCCCGTCGACATGATCATCTTCGGCGGCGGCGGCGACCTGGCCGCCCGCAAGCTGTTGCCCGCGCTGTACATGGCGCACCTGCACTGCAACCTTCCGCCCGAGACGCGCATCATCGCCGTCGGCCGCCGCGACTGGGGCATCGACGGCTATCGCAAGTTCATGGACGAGCAGTCGCGCCCGTTCATCGACGAGAAGGCGTTCAACGCCGACGCGTGGAGCCGTTTCCTCGACCTGTTCAAGTACGTGCTGATCGACGTGAACGCGCCGGACGACTACCTGCGGCTCGCCGAAGCGGCGCGCGGCGACGCGATCCGCGTGTTCTACCTGTCGACGTCGCCGGAGCTGTTCACGACGATCTGCGACAACCTGTCGGCCGCGCACCTCGTCGACGGGCGCTCGCGCGTCGTCCTCGAAAAGCCGCTGGGCCACGATCTCGCATCCGCGAAGGCGATCAACGATGCGGTCGGCAAGCACTTCGAGGAATCGCAGATCTATCGGATCGACCACTATCTCGGCAAGGAAACCGTGCAGAACCTGATGGTGCTGCGCTTCGGCAACCCGATCTTCGGGCCGCTGTGGCAGGCGCCGAACATCCGCAGCGTGCAGATCACGGTCGCGGAAACGGTCGGCGTCGGCAGCCGCGCGGGCTTCTACGACCATACCGGCGCGCTGCGCGACATGGTGCAGAACCATCTGCTGCAGCTGCTGTGCATCGTCGCGATGGAGCCGCCCGTGTCGCTCGACCCCGACGCGGTGCGCGACGAGAAGCTGAAGGTGCTGCGCTCGCTGCGGCCGATGGCGCTGTCGGACGTCGCGCGCGACACGGTGCGCGGCCAGTACACGGCCGGCGCGGTCGACGGCCAGCCGGTCAAGGGCTATCTCGAGGAAGACAACGTGCCGGCGGACAGCCGCGCGGAAACCTTCGTCGCGCTGCGCGCGCACATCAACAACTGGCGCTGGGCGAACGTGCCGTTCTTCCTGCGCACGGGCAAGCGGCTGCAGCGCCGCCAGTCGGAAATCGTGATCGAGTTCGCGGACATGCCGTTCTCGATCATCCCGACCGGCCCGCGCCACTACGGCAACCGCCTCGTGATCCAGCTTCAGCCGGAAGAATCGATCCAGTTGCAGATGCTCGCGAAGGAACCGGGCAGCGGCATGAACATGGTGCCCGTCAGCCTGAACCTCGACCTGCAGCAGGCGATTCCGGAACGGCGCGCGGAAGCGTACGAACGGCTGCTGATCGACGTGATCCGCGGCCGCCTCACGCACTTCATGCGCCGCGACGAGCTCGAAGCCGCATGGTCGTGGGTCGAGCCGATCCTCGACGGCTGGAAGCAGCTCGGCGACCGGCCGCGCCTGTACACGTCCGGCACGTTCGGGCCCGCGGCCTCGTCGGCGCTGCTCGCGCGCGACGGCATGTCCTGGTCCGAAGAAGCGTAACCGCGGCACGACGGCGTGCCGTCGCGCGGCACGCCGGGCCAATCGGGGCGTATGCCCGCCCCGTCTTTCCCGCAAGCCGCCCGCAGCCGCTAGCGCGGCTCCAGCCACACGGCCTTGCGCCGCGCCGGCGCATCGCTGCCGCTGCTGCCGCCACCGCCGCCCAGCACCTCGATCATGTAATCGACGAACGACGCGATCCGCGACGAGATCGCGGTATTGCGGTAGTACACCGCATGGATCGGCTGCTCGACGTCGAGCGTCTGGCGCGCGAGCAGCTGCACGAGCCGCCCCGCTTCGCGATCCTGCGCGGTCATGAAATCCGACAGGCAGACGATGCCCGCGCCGTCCAGCGCGAGCTGCCGCAGCGTCTCGCCGCTCGACGACCAGATGCCCGGCTCGATCCGGCACGGTTCGCCGTCGGTGCCGAGGATCGGCCACACGTTCAGCGATTCGGGCTGCGTGAAGCCGAGCAGCGTGTGCCTGCCGAGATCCTCGACCTTGCGCGGCAGGCCGTGCGCTTCGACATACGCGGGGCTCGCGAGGATGCGCAACCGGCTGTTGCCGATGCGCCGGCTGTGCAGCGTCGAATCCTTCAACCGGCCGATCCGGATCGCGACGTCGGTGCGCCGCTCCAGCAGGTCGATGATTCCTTCGTTGCTGTTCAGCTCCAACTCGACTTTCGGGAAGCGTTCGCGGTAGCCGCGCACGAGCGGCACGATCACGTGCAGCATGAACGGCGTCGCGGCGTCGACGCGCAGGCGCCCCGACGGCATCTCGCGCCGCGCGAGCATCTGCTCTTCCGCATTCTCGACCGACTCGATGATCGCGCGCGCGTCCTGCAGGAATGCGCGCCCTTCCTCGGTCAGTTCGAGCCGGCGCGTGGTCCGGCGCAGCAGCGTGGTCTTCAGCTTCTCCTCGAGCCGCGCGAGCGTGCGGCTCGCCGCCGACACGGTGAGGTCGAGCTGCTGCGCGGCAGCGGTGATCGAACCGGTGTCGACCACGGCGGCAAAGGCCTGGAGTTCGTCGAGCGTGATTTTCATTGTTGATTTGAAATCAAAACAATTTGGTTTATAGACCAGTTTTTCAGCAAAAGTAAAGGCGGCACACTGCGATCCATCCTTACTGGAGCCAGGATCCCATCATGCCACTCGCCCTGCTTGCGCTGACCATCAGCGCCTTTGCCATCGGCACCACCGAATTCGTGATCGTCGGGCTGATCCCGACGATCGGCGCCGACCTCGGCGTCAGCCTGCCGTCGGCCGGGCTGCTCGTCAGCCTGTACGCGCTGAGCGTCGCCATCGGCGCGCCGCTCCTGACCGCGCTCACCGGCCGCGTGCCGCGCAAGACGCTGCTCGCCGCGCTGATGGCGCTCTTCACCGTCGGCAACCTCGTCGCATGGCAAGCGCCCGGCTACGAATCGCTGATCGTCGCGCGCATCCTCACCGGCCTCGCGCACGGCGTGTTCTTCTCGGTCGGTTCGATCATCGCGACCACGCTCGTGCCGAAGGACAAGGCGGCCAGCGCGATTGCGACGATGTTCAGCGGGATGACCGTCGCGTTCGTTGCCGGCATTCCGCTCGGCACCTTCATCGGCCAGCACTTCGGCTGGCGCGCGACGTTCCTGATCGTCGCGCTGTTCGGCCTCGTCGCGTTCCTTGGCGCGGTCGCATTCGTGCCGCGCGCTCTGCCGCAAACGCCGCCGGCGCCGCTCGCCCGCCAGCTCCGCGTGCTCGCGCAGCCGCGCCTGCTGCTCGTCTTTGCGATGACGGCCGTCGGCTACGGCGGCTCGTTGATCGCGTTCACGTACATGGCACCGCTGCTCGAACAGATCGCCGGCTTCACGCCGTCGCAGGTGAGCCTCGTGCTCGTCGGCTACGGCGTGTCGGTCGCGTTCGGCAACGTGTGGGGCGGCAAGCTCGCGGACGCCGTCGGCCCCGTGAAGGCGCTCAAGCGGATCTTCCTGCTGCTCGCGATCGTGCTGCTCGCGCTGACCTTCACGATCCACGTCAAATGGCTCGCGGTGCTGACGATGCTCGCGTGGGGCGCGGTCGCGTTCGGCAACGTGCCGGGGCTGCAGGTGTATGTCGTCAAGCAGGCGCGCCACTTCGCACCGGACGCCACCGACGTCGCATCGGGCTTCAACATCGCCGCGTTCAACCTCGGCGTCGCCGGCGGCTCGTCGCTCGGCGGCCTGATCGTCGCGAACGTCGGCCTCGGCCACACGCCGTGGATCGCCGCGGTGGTCACGCTCGGCGCATTCGCGCTCACCGCGCTGAGCGGCCGTCTCGACCGCCACCAAGGGCTGCCGGCACGCACGGCAGAACCCGTCGAACTCGCCCATTGAACGTCACATCTTTTTGCAGGAGCTGATCAGCATGAACGCATCGACCCAGCGTCCGCCGTTCGCCGGCAAGACATTCGAAGTCCGTTACGACGGCCTCGCCGCGCTCAACGCGTATGACGAGGACGGCCGCCGCATGCGCTACGAGATCACCGAAGGCGCATACGCCGGCGCGAAAGGCGAAGTCGCCTGCACGTGGCAGCACATCGCCGGCGAGACCTACGCGATCTCGTGGCAGGAAGCCGACCGCGCGACGGTCGTGCATATCGACGATTTCGCCGCCGGCACATCGCGCTCGTTCTTCACCGCGTCGTCGCTCGATTTCTACCGGCTCGAAGGCAGCCTGCGCGCGATCTGAACGGAGCCCGACGATGCCCACTTCACTCGACAAACTCGCCGACGGCGGCTTCAGCATCGGCATCGAACTGCCGCTCGACAACGACTGGTCGCCGGCCGGCGACGCGAAGCGCCAGCATGACGGCCGCCGCCCCGGCGTGCCCAATCTGGAAATCCACGCGGAGCTCGCGCAACTGGCCGACACGCTCGGCTTCCGCGCGCTCTGGGTGCGCGACGTGCCGGTGTACGACCCGTCGTTCGGCGACGCCGCGCAGGTGTTCGAAACGTTCTCGTATCTCGGCTACCTCGCCGGTATCACGCGCGACATCCTGCTCGGCACGGCGGCCGTCGTGCTGCCGCTGCGCGAACCGCTGCTGACGCTGAAATCGGCCGCGACGATCCAGGAACTGAGCGGCGGCCGCCTGCTGCTCGGCGTCGCGAGCGGCGACCGGCCGGTCGAGTATCCGCTGTTCGGCCGCGACTTCGCATCGCGCGGCGCGAATTTCCGCGACCAGATCGCGCTGCTGCGCGACGGCGCGCGCGCTCACCTGCCGCCCGGCCTCGACGTGCTGCCCGCAGCCCGTTCGCCGGTGCCGCTGCTCGTCGCGGGCCTCGCGCAGCAGACGCCCGCGTGGATCGGCGAACACATGGACGGCTGCCTCGCGTATCCGGGCACGCCGGCCGACCACGCGCAGCGCGCCGCGAACTGGCGCGCGGTGGCAGGCGACAAGCCGTACGTGAGCTTCATCCATCTCGACCTCGCGGAGGATCCGCACGAACCGCTGCAGCGGCACCGCTTCGGCGCCCGCGCGGGACGCATCGCGCTGACCGAGGAACTCGCTGCGATGCGCGACGCCGGCGTGCGGCACATCGGCCTGCATTTCCGCCGCAACCGCCGTCCGCTCGACGAGACGATGGCCGAGATCGCAGCGGACGTGCTGCCGGCATTCCATGCGAACGCGAGCGCGAGCGCGCGAACACACGTCGCATAAGGCCGGCAACGGCCCTCAGCGGGCCCGGTTCACGATCGATATTTGAATTTAAATCAAATATTTTTGACCTCTAAAGGCGTTTATCTCATCAGTCTCAAACGCCAGAATGACTCGCATACCGCAACCGTTCCCCTCTCCCAGGAGCACACGATGAGCAAGATTCCCGCATTCGGCCTCGGCACCTTCCGCCTGCAAGGCCAGGTCGTCGTCGACTCGGTCCGCAACGGCCTCGAGGTCGGCTACCGCGCGATCGACACCGCGCAGATCTACGCCAACGAAGCCGAAGTCGGCGAAGCGATCGCCGCATCGGGCGTGCGCCGCGAAGACCTGTTCCTGACCACCAAGATCTGGGTCGACAACTACGCGCCGGACAAGCTCGTGCCGAGCCTCGAAGAAAGCCTGCGCAAGCTGCGCACCGACCATGTCGACCTGACGCTGATCCACTGGCCGGCCCCGGACAACGGCGTCGCGCTCGACACGTTCATGACCGCGCTGGCCGATGCGAAGGCAAAGGGCCTGACGCGCCAGATCGGCATCTCGAACTTCAACATCGCACTGACGAAGGAAGCGATCGCGGCCGTCGGCAAGGATGCGATCGCGACGAACCAGATCGAACTGAGCCCGTACCTGCAGAACCGCAAGCTCGTCGAGTTCCTGAACGGCGAAGGCATCCACGTGACGTCGTACATGACGCTCGCGTACGGCAAGGTGCTCGGCGACCCGGTGATCGGCGCGATCGCGCAACGTCATCACGCGACGCCCGCACAGGTCGCACTCGCGTGGGCGCTGCAGCTCGGCTACTCGGTGATTCCGTCGTCGACGAAGCGCGAGAACCTCGCGAGCAACCTGCTCGCACAGACGCTGCGCCTGACCGACGAAGACATGGCGCAGATCGCCGCGCTCGAACGCAACGGCCGCGAAGTCGACCCGGCCGGCCTCGCGCCGAAGTGGGACTAAGCGCGCCGCCCCCTCAATCGCCCCGTCCGCGGCCGGCCGGCCGTGGCACCGACAGGAATTCATCATGACCCAGGACCCGCTTTTCCAACCGCTGCGACTCGGCACGCTGACGCTGCCGAACCGCATCGTGATGCCGCCGATGACGCGTTCGCGCGCGAGCCAGCCCGGCGACGAAGCCAACGAACTGATGGCCGCGTATTACGCGCAGCGCGCGAGCGCGGGCCTGATCGTCAGCGAAGGCACCTATATCGCGCTGCTCGGCAAGGGCTACGCGTGGACGCCCGGCATTCACACGCCGTCGCAGGTCGCCGGCTGGCGCAAGGTGACGGACGCCGTGCATGCTGCGCACGGGCGCATGTTCGCGCAGCTGTGGCACGTCGGCCGGCTGAGCCACACGAGCCTGCTCGGCGGCCGGCAACCCGTGTCGTCGTCGCCGATCCAGGCGAAGGGCGTGAACGTGTTCATCGCCGGTGAAGACGGCAGCACGCCGGGCTTCGTGCAGGCGTCCGAGCCGCGCGCGCTGACGATCGACGAGATCCGCGAGATCGTCGGCCAGTACCGCGCCGCCGCGCGCCACGCGATCGAAGCCGGCTTCGACGGCGTCGAACTGCACGGCGCGAACGGCTATCTCGTGAACCAGTTCATCGACTCGAATGCGAACACGCGCACCGACGCGTACGGCGGCTCGCTGGAAAACCGGCTGCGCTTCCTGCGCGAAGTCGCGCAGGCGCTGATCGAAGGCACCGGCGACGCGTCGCGCGTCGGCATCCGCCTCGCGCCGCTGACCACGCTGAACGGCTGCGTCGACGACGATCCGGAAACGACCTACCTCGCCGCCGCGAAGCTGCTCGGCGAGCTCGGTGTCGGCTACCTGCACATCGCGGAAGCCGACTGGGACGACGCACCGCTGATGCCGGTCGAATTCAAGCGGCAACTGCGCGCCGCGTACCCGGGCGTGCTGATCTACGCCGGTGCATACACCGCCGAGCGCGCGCGCGAAGCGATCGCCGCCGGCTGGGCCGACCTCGTCGCCTTCGGCCGCCCGTTCGTCGCGAACCCCGACCTGCCCGAGCGCCTGCGCACCGGCGCCGCGCTCACGCCGCACGACCGCAACACGCTGTTCGGCGGCGGCGCACAGGGCCTGACGGACTATCCGACGCTCGCGCAAGCCGCCGCGTGAACGATCCACTGGAATCCGACATGAGAATCACGCTCCCTTCCCGCCTGGGTTTCGGCACGGCGCCGCTGGGCAACATGTATCGCGACATCCCGAACGAAGAAGCACTGGCCACGGTCGATGCGGCCTGGGAAAGCGGCATCCGCTACTTCGACGCCGCGCCGCTGTATGGCGCGGGCCTCGCCGAGCTGCGCCTCGGTGAAGCGCTCGCAGGCCGTCCGCGCGACGAATATTCGCTCGGCACGAAGGTCGGCCGGCTGGTCCTCGACGAACACGAGGACGCGTCGCAGCGCGATCTCGGCGAGAAGGGCGGACTGTTTCGCCATGGCCTGCCGAACAAGATCGTCTATGACTACACCGAGGACGGCACGCTGCGCTCGATCGAAGCGAGCCTCGAGCGGCTGCGCACCGACCGGCTCGACACCGTGTGGATCCACGATCCGGCCATCGACTTCCACGGCGAGCGCTGGCTCGACGTGTTCGACGTCGCGATGTCGGGCGCGGCCAGGGCGCTCACGCGGCTGCGCGACGAGAAGGTCATCAAGGGCTGGGGCCTCGGCGTGAACCGCGTCGAGCCGTGCGAGCTCGCACTCGAACGCTCGGATCCCGACGGCTTCCTGCTCGCCGGCCGCTACACGCTGCTCGACCATGCGGGCGCGCTCGAACGGCTGATGCCGGAAAGCGTCGCGCGCGGGCTCGGCATCATCGTCGGCGGTCCGTACAATTCCGGCGTGCTCGCCGGAGGCACCCACTTCGAGTATCAGCCGGCGACGGAGGACATGCTCGATCGCGTCGCGCGCATCCGGCAGATCGGCGAGCGCTTCGGTGTGGACGTTCGCGCGGTGGCGCTGCAGTTCTCGCTCGCGCACCCGGCCGTCGCCGCCGTGATCCCCGGCGCGAGCCGGCCCGATCGCATCGACGAGAACCTGCGGCTGGCCGCGGCGCCGATTCCGTCCGAACTGTGGGACGCGCTGAAGGCCGAGCGCCTGATCGCCGAGCACGCGCCGACGCCGGCCGGCGCGGCCTGAGCCGCTTCCGCGCAACCGCCGCGACGAGCGGCCGCGCATAGTCATTCGGTCGCAATCGCGGCGACTATCGCCGCGATTGCCATTTCCGAATTGCAGCCTGCGCAATCGGCGTCTAGCGTTTACGGGATCGACTCCGCACGACCGTCACCCGACCTGAAAGGACGCCCCGCCATGCCAAGCCGTTCCCCGAAACGCGACATGCTGCTGGCCCTCGCGGCCGGCCTTTCCTTCTCGGCTTTCACGTTGCCGGCTTACGCCGACGATGCGGCCGGTCTCGCGCCGCCCAAGCCAGCGACGCCCGTGCTCTCGACGACCGCGACCGGCGTGCAGATCTACGCATGCGAATACGACAATGAACACCGGCTCGCGTGGACATTCCAGCGCCCGGAGGCGATGCTGTTCGATGCCGGCGGCACGCTCGTCGTCCGGCACGGCGCGGGGCCGTCGTGGGAAGCGCTCGACGGCAGCCGCATCACCGGCAAGAAACTCGCGGAAGCGCCGAGCGCACGCCCGAACAGCATTCCGCAACTGCTGCTCGCCGCGACGCCGGCCGCAACCGGCACGCTGGCCGGCGTGCGCTTCGTGCAACGGCTCGATACCGCGGGCGGCACGCCGCCGGCCGCGGCGTGCGCGACCGAACATGCGATCGGCCGCTTTCCGTACTTTGCGCGCTATGTGTTCCTGAAGTGACGCGTACGGCGCCCGAAGCGCCGGGCGCCATTCTGCTACCTGCCGTCACGCATCCATTTAATCAGTTTTCCTATCTTTGATGAATGGAAGCATGAAATCGTCCGCGCCATCGTTACGGTTGCAACGTGCTCAGCGTATCCGCATCGACAGCTCGACATCGCCACCGAACGGCACCGACAGATAGCCGTTTTCCGGTGCGCGCACATAAGCGAGGTAGTCGGGGCTGTATTCCGCGTTGTCGGCGACGACGAACGCACCTGCCCCGAGCCGCGGTTCGACCAGCGCGAGTATCTCGGGATACAGCGCCTTCGCGCCATCGAGCAGCAGCAGATCGACCGTATCCGGAAGGTCGGCGGCCAGCGTGCGCAGCGCATCGCCTTCGCGAATCTCCACGAGATCGGCAAGCCCGGCGGCCGTCAGGTTCGCCCGCGCGCGCACGACCTTCGACGGCTCGAACTCGCTCGTGATCAACCGGCCGCCGCCGTTGTCGCGCAGCGCGGCCGCAAGATGCAGCGTCGAAATGCCGAACGACGTGCCGAATTCGACGATCGCCCGCGCGCCGCGGCTGCGCGCGAGCATGTACAGCAGCGTGCCCGTCTCGCGCGATACGGCGAGCGGGTAGTCCTTCAGGCGCGCATAAAAATCGGCGTAGTCGGTCTTGCTGCGCATCAGCCGCGCGTGCTCGTCGTGCGACAGGTCGGCAAAGTCCGGGCTCGTCGCGGGCGACGACGCGTCGGCCTCGTCGAACAGGCGCTCCAGCAGCGAGGCAAGCGGGTCGAGAATCAGGGTGGTCATGCGAATCTCCGGTATCGGGTTGAGTGCGTCGTTGCACCCGATTAGAATATGACGAATTATTCAGGTTTTACTATTCGCATTGGCAAACCGCTCATGACCGACCGCCGAAACACCCGGATCGCCACGCGCAAACAGCCCCGGCAGGCCCGCTCGACGCGTCTCGTCGAAGACGTCCTCCAGGCCGCTGTTCAGGTTTTGGCGAGCGAAGGCGCGCAGCGCTTCACGATGGCGCGCGTCGCCGAGCGCGCCGGCGTGAGCGTCGGTTCGCTGTACCAGTACTTCCCGAACAAGGCGGCCGTGCTGTTCCGGCTGCAGCACGACGAATGGCGGCAGACGTCCGAGATGCTGCGCGGCATGCTGGAGGACGCGCGTCAAACGCCGCCCGAGCGGCTGCGCACGGCCGTCCACGCGTTCATCCGTTCGGAATGCGACGAGGCGCGCATGCGCATCGCGCTCGACGACGCCGCGCCGCTCTATCGCGACGCGCCCGAGGCGCGGGAAGCAAAAGCGGCTGGCAACCGCATCTTCCAGGCGTTCATGCGGGAGGCGCTGCCCGATGTGCCGGACGCCACGCGCGCGCTCGCGTGCGACCTGATCACCACCACGCTCGCCACGGCCGGCAAGGCGTTTTCGGAAAGCGAGCGCACGCCCGCGGAAATCGACGCGTATTCGGCGGCCATGGGCGACATGTTTTGCGCGTACCTCGAGCGTCTCGCGCACAACTGACGCGTGGACGGGACCGGCCACGACGAAAGACTTTCGTAATACCCGATGCACCACCCGCTGCCGCCCTGCCCGCCGGCCCCGCGTTCAAATAGTCGCCTTAACGGATTCGAACTAGGCGTATACACGTGTTCCGGCACGACGAAGCCCCGTTTCACGCCGATATAAGCGCTGCGACATGCGCTGCATGCTCTTCCCCCAATGGGACGTGATGGGCGGTTCGCCTAACCTTCGCTACGGCAAAGCACACGTGACGGGTCGACAACACAACGCGCGGTACGACGCGACACGCTCGCGATCGTTTCGATTCGCGCATGACGACACGGATCGCGCGTCATTCGTCCCCACGACGTTGCCGATAATCCCAACCAGATACGAGACACCCTGACGACGGTTCGCTACGGGCCGTTTCAGCATGCTGATAAAGGAGCAAGCTCATGAGTGATACCCCGGTGCAGCCGACGGTCGGCGTCGGCGCGGAAGAAACTGACTTTGGCACCAAGGGAGTCATCGACCGGTACTTCGGCATTTCGTCGCGCGGCAGCACGCAGCGCCGCGAAATCATTGCCGGCGTGACCACGTTCCTCGCGATGGTCTATTCCGTGTTCGTCGTGCCCGGCATGTTCGGCAAGGCCGGCTTCGACACGAGCGCCGTGTTCGTCGCGGTCTGCCTCACCACCGCGTTCGGCTCGCTGCTGATGGGCCTGTGGGCGAAGCTGCCGATCGCGATCGGCTGCGCGATCTCGCTGACCGCGTTCACCGCGTTCGGCCTCGTGCTCGGCAAGGGGCTGCATCCGACGGTCGCGCTCGGCGCCGTGTTCCTGATGGGCCTCGTGTTCACGGGCATCTCGGTCACCGGCGTGCGCTCGTGGATCCTGCGCAACCTGCCCGCGGGCGTCGCGCACGGCACCGGCATCGGCATCGGCCTGTTCCTGCTGCTGATCGCGTCGAACGACGTCGGCCTCGTGATCAAGAACCCGGGTGCCGGCCTGCCGGTCTCGCTCGGCCAGATCACCGCGTTCCCGGTCATCATGTCGGTCGTCGGCCTCGCCGCGATCTTCGGCCTCGAAAAGCGTCGCGTGCCGGGCGGCATCCTGCTCGTCGTGATCGCGATCTCGGTGTTCGGCCTCGTGTTCGACCCGGCCGTGAAGTACCACGGCATCTTCGCGCTGCCGTCGCTGAGCGCACCGGGCCATGCGTCGCTGATCGGCGCGATGGACATCAAGGGCGCGCTGTCGATGGCTGTGCTGCCGAGCGTGCTGGCGCTGGTGATGACTGCCGTGTTCGACGCGACCGGCACGATCCGGGCAGTCGCCGGGCAGGCCGGCCAGCTCGACGAGAACGGCCGCATCATCAACGGCGGCCGCGCGCTGACCGCCGATTCGATCAGTTCGATCTTCTCCGGCTTCCTCGGCGGCGCGCCGGCGGCGGCCTACATCGAGTCGAGCGTCGGCGTGGCCGCCGGCGCGAAGACGGGCCTCGCGGCAGCCGTGGTCGGCCTGCTGTTCCTCGTCGTGATGTTCTTCTCGCCGCTCGCGGGCCTCGTGCCGTCGTACGCCACCGCACCCGCGCTGATGTACGTCGGCCTGCTGATGCTCGGCAGCGTGAGCAAGCTGCACATGGACGACATGGTCGACGCGATGTCGGGCCTCGTGTGCGCGGTGTTCATCGTGCTGACCGCAAACATCGTGACGGGCATCATGCTCGGCTTCTCGACGCTCGTGATCGGCCGCATTGCGAGCGGCGAATTCCGCAAGCTCAACGTCGGCACCGTGCTGATCGCAACCGTGCTCGTCACGTTCTATCTCGGCGGCTGGGCGATCTGACCGCGGATCGCGCGCGACGTCGCCGGCAGAAGGACGGCGCGCATCGGGACGACAACGTCTCCTCCACCATCATCGTTGATGGTCTCCCGCCTGGGAACGCGAGTTTCCGGGCTTTTTTTGTCGATGCGGCGCGATGCGATGCGCATCGCCGAAGCGGCGCGGCGCGAATTCGCGCCCGGTGCTACGATCGAGCTTTGCCTTCAGGAGCCGCCCATGAACGCGCTCGGCATCGTCTCCGAATCGAGCACCCGGACCTCGGCGCGCAAGCCGCCGTTCATCCCGTCGTTCGGCTTCCACGAAGTGCACGAATCGCAGCCGATCCATGCGTCGCCGGCCCGCATCATCGACGCGGTCGCGGCGCTCGACATGCGCGCCGATCCGGTCATCGATGCACTGATGACGGTGCGCGAATTCCCGTCGGCCGTCGTCGACACGCTTCGCAACGGGCCTGCCCGAAGCGAACGCGCGCGTTTCGGTTTCCACACGTTCACGCTGCTTCACCGGGACGACACGTCGCTGTCGCTCGGTCTCGTCGGACGCTTCTGGCGCCCGACGACCGACGTGCGCGCCATCGCCGATGCAACGGCCTTCGTCCGGCACGACGACCCACGCGACGCGAAGCTGGTGCTCCGGTTCGAAGTCGTCGGGCTGGCATCGGGTGCGTACATCCTGCGTACCGAAACCTTCATCCACTGCCCGATCGCACGGACGCGGCGGCTGTTTACGCCGTACTGGCTCGCGATCCGGCTGGGGAGCGGGTGGATCCGGCGCCGCATGCTGGCGGCCGTCGAAACGGCGCTCGCGTAAGCCAACGCATCAAAACGGCTTGATCACGACCAGCCCGACGACGATCCCCGCCGCGACCACGACGGCGCCCGCTGCGTGCCCGAGCCATTGCGCGGGCACGACGACGAGATCGTCGCGCTCCATGCGCCGCAGCGTGCCGGCCAGCATCCCGTGCAGCGCCGACAGCGCGGTGACGACCGCCAGCTTCACCGACAGCCACGCGGCGCCGAACCAGTGTCCGCTCAGCGCGATCGCAATCCCCGTGATCCAGACGAGCGCGAGCGCGGGCACCGTCACCGAACGATCCCAGCGCCGCACCGCGCGATGCACGGCGAGGTTGGCGATACGGATGCCGACGGACAGCATCAGCAGCCCGCCGACGAACGTGACGACGGCGACGACATGCGCGGCCTTGAGCAGCAGGTAAATCATTGCGCGTGCCGCCTGCGCGCGATCCATCCGGCGCTCGCCAGCCCCGCAAACGGCACGACGGCCGACAGCACGAGCCGCGCGACGTCGCCCTTGCTCCACAGCCCGCTCGACGCGGTGCCGACGACCGCCCATACGTACATCGCGAAAGCGATACCGTGAATCGGGCCCATGATCGATACCGCGACCGGATAACCGGCCAGATGCTTGAGCGGCACGGCAATGCACACCAGCACGACGAGCGTGGTCGCCTCCAGCAACGACAGATACTGCAGGTTGCGCAACGCATTGCGATCGTCTTGTTTCATCGATGGGCCCCCAGGTTGGTCAGCCGCAATTATGGCGTGTGGTACGGGCCCGATCCATTGGCTAGAATGCCATCTTTAAACGGATTCTGGCCACGGCCTCGAACGCCATGCATACGGTCGCCGTCCTCGCTCTGCCCGATGTCGTCCCGTTCGATCTGGGCGTCGCATGCGACACGTTCGCGCGCGTGCGTTCGCCCGGCGTCGAGCATGCGTACCGCGTGCGCGTGTGCAGCGAGCATGCGCGCGTCGCCGGCGACCTGTTCGAACTGCGGCCCGCGTTTCGTCTCGATGCGCTCGCCGACGCCGACACGATCGTCGTCCCCGGCACGTCCGTGCCGCTTGCGCCGACGTCGCGCCGCGTGATCGCGGCCCTGTGCGCGGCGGCCGCGCGCGGTTGCCGGATCGCGTCGATCTGCAGCGGCGCGTTCGTGCTCGCGGAAGCCGGGCTGCTCGACGGCCTGCGCGCGACGACGCACTGGCTGGCGGCCGGCGAACTCGCGCGCTGCTACCCCAACGTGACGGTCGACCCGAACGTGCTGTTCGTCGACAACGGCCGGATCCTGACGTCGGCCGGCGCAGCGGCCGGCCTCGATCTGTGCCTGCACATGATCCAGGCCGACTACGGCGCGGCGGTCGCCGTCGACGCCGCACGCTACGCGGTGGCGCCGCGCGTCCGCGAAGGCGGGCAGGCGCAGTTCATCGCGCCGGAATGGCCGGCCGGCACCGACGGGCTGCAAAGCCTGATGGACTGGCTGCAGGCCAACCTGCACAAGCCGCTCACGCTCGACGCGATGGCCCGCAAGGCGTCGACGAGCGTGCGCACGCTGACGCGGCGCTTTCAGGAGCAGACGGGCACGTCACCGCGGCAATGGCTGCAGACCGCGCGCGTCAGGCATGCGCAGCAGTTGCTGGAAGTCACGGCCCTGTCGATCGAACATGTGGCAACGGAAGCCGGGTTCGGTTCGGTGACCGCGTTTCGCGAGCGGTTCGCGCGCATCGTCGGCACGTCGCCGCAGCGGTATCGTCACGCGTTCCGCGCGCGGTCCGGCGCATGACGCTCGCGCTGCGCATCGGCACCCGATGCGTCGACCCGACGACGTGAACCCACGCGCACAATCGTCAGGATCGCGACCGGAAGCCGCCGCCCCCGCCACTTCGCCCGCCAAAGCCCCTTTCGCGCCAACCGGACCCGACCGATGACCCGCATCCGCAATCCCCTGAACATCGCGCAGCTCCAGGCATTCGTCTCCGCCGCGCATCTCAAGAGCCTGCGCGCCGCCGCACGCGAGCTCGGCGTCACGCAGCCCGCGATCACGCACACGATCCGCGAACTCGAAACGGCGCTCAACGCGGAACTGCTCGCGCGCAGCGTGCGCGGCGTCGAGCTGACCGCCTGCGGCCATGCGCTGCTGCCGCGTGCCGAGCAGTTGCTCGGCGACATCCGCCGCACGGTCGAGGCCGTCGAGCAGGTGAAAGGCGAGATGTCGGGGCGCGTCGCGGTCGGCACGATGCCGTCGATCGCGCTGACGGCGCTGCCGCACGCGGTGACGGCGTTCCGCCGGTCGATGCCGAACGTCAGTCTGCATCTCGAGGAAGTGACGGTGCCCGACGCGCTCGCGCAATTTCGCAACGGCACGCTCGACATCGCCGCGATGCACCATGTGCCCGCGCTCGACCGCGATTTCACGCAATCGGCGCTGCTGTCGACCGAATTCACCGTCGTGATGCGCGAAGGCCACCCGCTCGCGCATGCGCGCCGTTTAGAGGAATTGCTCGACGCCGAGTGGATCGTCACCGTCGGCGCCGAGCAGTTTCCGCACAGCGTGATGGTCGGGATGTTCGAGGCGCGCGGGCTGCCGCTGCCGAAACGCCTGCTGAGATCGCCGATGTCGTTCGCGGTGACGCTCGGGCTCGTCGCGCGCTCGGACGTGATCGGCTGCTTCACGCGCCCGCTCGCCGCGATGGTCGCGCCGCTCGGCATCCGCACGGCCGAACTCGACGAAAGCATGCCGCGCTTCGACCTGTCGATCATCGCGCGGCGCGACATGCTGCCCACGCCCGCCGTTTCGCAATTCGTCACGTGCCTGCAGCGGGCGGTCAACGAAACGCTCGGCTGAATCGTTCCTGTGTCTGAAACGGTCGCGCGCCCCCGCGCGCTGCCGCCGGGCCCGGTATCGGGGCTTGTCCTAGGCGCCCTGCCGGTATTTTGTCTTGATAATCTCCGCACGTCGCGCGCCCGCATCGGGCGGGCGAAACGGACAGTCCGGCGCGAAGCCGTGCCGGACCGAAGGCTTATGGCGCGGCACAACCGCGCACCCATCGAACAAAACGAGGAGTCACCGAGTGAAAAAGATTCTTGCGGCTGTGACCGTTGCCCTGCTTGCCGTATCGGCCGGCAGCGCGTATGCGAAGGACTGGACGACCGTGCGGTTCGGCGTCGACGCAAGCTACCCGCCTTTCGAATCGAAAGGCCCCGACGGCAAGGTGGTCGGCTTCGACGTCGACCTCGGCAACGAAATCTGCCGCCGCATGAACGCGAAGTGCGTGTGGATCGAAAACGACTTCGACGGGATGATCCCGGCACTGAAGGCGCGCAAGTTCGACGGCGTGCTGTCGTCGATGTCGATGACGCCGGCGCGTCAGGAACAGATCGGCTTCTCGTCGAAGCTGTTCAACACGCCGACGCGCCTCGTCGCGAAGAAGGGCGCCGGCCTGCTGCCGACGGCCGAATCGCTGAAGGGCAAGTCGATCGGCGTCGAACAGGGCACGATCCAGGAAACCTACGCAAAGACCTACTGGGCGGCGAAGGGCGTGAAGGTCGTCCCCTACCAGAACCAGGACCAGGTCTATGCCGACCTGATCGCGGGTCGTCTGGACGGCGCGCTGCAGGACGCGGTGCAAGCCGAGATCGGCTTCCTGAAGACGCCGCGCGGCGCGGGCTTCGATTTCGCCGGCAAGGATATCGACGATCCGAAGACGCTCGGCAACGGCGCCGGCATCGGCCTGCGCAAGGAAGACACCGACCTGAAGGCGAAGATCGACGGCGCGATCGCCGGCATGCGCAAGGACGGCACGTACGACAAGATCGCGAAGAAGTACTTCGATTTCGACGTCTACGGCAAGTAATACGGCAAGCAAGCGAGCAATTCGCTTCGAAGCAAACGGGCTCCGCGAGGAGCCCGTTTTTTTTCCGCGCCAACCTCATGATTCTCAAGGAAAAACAGCGTGCTCCGGCACCGGTTTGATGGCGGCGACGCAGGCAACGTACAATCGATCTTCCACGCACACCGGATCATTCGCGGCTGCGCCGCACTCCCCTCATCATGCAAACGCAGACCCATCCGCTGATTTCCCCCGCCGTCGGCACCGAACGCCAGATCACGAGCTTCCACTACGGCCCGCGCGGCGGCAAGAAGGTCTATATCCAGTCGTCGCTGCACGCGGACGAACTGCCCGGCATGCTGGTCGCCGCGCTGCTGCGCCGCAAGATCGCCGCGCTCGAGACGGCCGGCAAGCTGCGCGGCGAAGTCGTCATCGTGCCCGTGCCGAACCCGATCGGCCTGTCGCAACACGTGTTCGGCGATCACCTCGGCCGCTTCGAGCTCGGCTCGATGCAGAACTTCAACCGCAATTTCTACGATCTCGCGGCGCTCGTGCTGCCGCGCGTCGAAAGCCGGCTCACGAACGACGCGCAGCGCAACCTCGTCGCCGTGCGCGCCGCGATGCGCGAAGCGCTCGACGAGCAGAAGCCGCGCACCGAGCTCGACTCGCAGCGCCTCGCGCTGCAGAAGCTCTCGTTCGACGCCGATATCGTGCTCGACCTGCACTGCGACAGCGATGCGGTGATGCACCTCTATACGAACCCCGATCTGTGGCCGGACGTCGAGCCGCTGTCGCGCTATCTCGACGCGCAGGCGTCGCTGCTCGCGCTGAATTCGGTCGGCAATCCGTTCGACGAGATTCACAGCTTCTGCTGGTCGGATCTGCGCAACCGCTTCGGCGACCGCTTCCCGATCCCGAACGGCGCGATTTCCGTCACGGTGGAGCTGCGCAGCGAACGCGACGTGTCGTACGAGTTCGCCGAAAAGGATTCTCAGGCGATCGTCGAATACCTGACCGAGCGCGGCATCGTCGACGGTACGCCGGCGCCGCTGCCGCCGCTCGCGCATCCGGCCACGCCGCTCGCAGGCACCGATCCGCTCGTCGCGCCGGTGTCGGGCGTGATCGTGTTCCGCACGCCGGTCGGCGCGATGATCGAGGCCGGCCAGGAAGTGGCCGACATCGTCGATCCGCTGACCGATCGCGTCGTCACGCTGAAGAGCAGCGTGTCGGGCGTGCTGTATGCGCGCCAGATCGTGCGCTTCGCGACGGCCGGCATGGAAGTCGCGCGAATCGCCGGCGCAACCGCGATCCGCACGGGTTCGCTGCTGTCGGCCTGAGATCGGCCCGCGCGCCGGGTAACGGCGCGCATCGACGCGTTCCAACGCGCACCAATGCAATCGCCCGCTAGCGCGGGCGATTTGCTTTCCGATATGCCCGGCGATCCGGCCGGGCGGCGGCACGCCTGAGCGATCAGAACGCCGGCACGATCGCGCCGCCGAACTTCTGGTCGATGAACTTGCGCACGTCGTCCGATTCATAGGCCGCGACGAGCTTCTTCACCCACGGCTTGTCCTTGTCCTGCGCGCGCACCGCGATCAGGTTCGCGTACGGGCCGCGCAGATCCTCGATCGCGATCGCATCCTTCACCGGCGTGAGCCCCGCCTTCACCGCGTAGTCGGTGTTGATCGACGCGGCATCGACATCGGGCAGCGCGCGCGGCAGCTGAGCGGCATCGAGCTCGACGATCCTGATCTTCTTCGGATTCTCGGCGACGTCGAGCGGCGTCGCGTTCACGCCGTTCGTGCCGGCGCCCGGCTTCAGCTTGATCACCCCGTATTTCTGCAGCAGCAGGAGCGCGCGGTTGCCGTTCGACGGATCGTTCTGGATCCCGACCTTCGCACCGACCGGCAAGTCCTTCAGCGACTTGATCTTCTTCGAATAGAAGCCCATCGGCGCGGTGTAGGTAAGCCCGACGTTGACGATCCTGTAGCCGCGCTGCTTGATCTGGCTGTCGAGGAACGGCTGGTGCTGGAAGCCGTTCGCGTCGAGGTCGCCCGAATCGAGCGCCGCGTTCGGCTGCACGTAGTCGTTGAATTCGATGACCTTGATCGCAAGCCCTTCGCGCGCGGCCACTTTCGTTACTTCGGTCCAGATCTGCGCGTCGGGGCCGCTCATCGTGCCGATCTTCAGCGTTTGCGGGTCGGCGTGCGCGCCGGGCGCCGCGAATGCCAGCGCCGCGGCGAGTGCGCCGAGGCCGGTCAGGATCGAACGTCGCATGGTGTCCTCTTGTCCCGTGTCGTTGTTGGAGCACGGATCGTGGCACGGGGCCCGAACACCGCCAACCAAGCTTATTTCATGTGCATATTCCCGATCCGGATCGAATCTCAGCCGAAATCGGTATAACTCCCCGCTATACAACCGGGCAGAATCCAATGTCGCATCGGCACCACACATTCTTCATATGACAGTCGCTGTCATATTCATTACGTGGCCCGCCGATAAAGTTGCCGCCGGTCCGTGAAAGCGCCCATAGAGAGCGCCGGAACCGCAACTGGACACGCCATTTATTCGCTCGGAGAATCCTTTGAACAAGAAACTGTTGACCATCGCCGCCCTCGCAGCAACGGCCGGCACGGCACACGCGCAAAGCAGCGTGACCCTGTACGGCGTCATCGATGCCGGTATCAGCTACGTGAACCACAGCAAGACCGCCACCGGCGGCTCGGGCAAGCTGTTCAAGTACGACGACGGCGTTGCCCAGGGCAGCCGTTGGGGCCTGCGCGGCACCGAAGACCTCGGTGGCGGCCTGAAGGCGATCTTCGTGCTCGAAAACGGCTTCAACAGCGGCAACGGCACGATCGGCCAGGGCGGCGCGATCTTCGGTCGCCAGGCTTACGTCGGCCTGAGCCAGTCGCAATACGGCACGGTCACGTTCGGCCGTCAGTACTCGTTCTCGACCGACATCCTCGGCTCGAACTACTCGACGGGCGGCAACACGGTCGCGGGCAACTACGCGTACCACGTGAACGACGTCGACCAGCTCACGTCGAGCCGCATCAACAACTCGGTGAAGTTCCAGAGCGCGAACTACGCCGGCTTCACGTTCGGCGCGTTGTACGGCTTCTCGAACTCGACCGACTTCGCCGGCGCACCGGCCACGACGTCGGGCACGACGACGACGGCAGGCTCGTCGCGCGCATACAGCTTCGGCCTGAACTACGCGAACGGCCCGTTCGCCATCGGCGCCGCATACACGGACATCCGCTTCCCGAGCCAGTCGACGCCGGCGTTCTCGACGTCGATCGCGAACATCAGCACGGGCAACATCCGCGACCTGCGCACGTATGGCGTCGGCGGCCGCTACATCTTCGGCCCGGCGACCGCATGGCTGCTGTGGACGCGCACGCAATTCACCCCGCTCGCGAGCGGCGCATCGGGCACGTTCTACAACGCATACGAAGCAGGCCTGAAGTATGCGATCACGCCGGCCCTGTCGGCAGCAGCCGGCTACACGTACACGAACGCGACGCAAAGCGGCGGCTCGGCGCACTGGAACCAGGGCAACCTGGGTCTCGACTACGCGCTCAGCAAGCGCACGGACGTGTACGGCCTCGTCGTCTACCAGAAGGCGTCGGGCAACAACGTGCAGGCGCAGATCGGTTCGAGCACGAGCTACTTCAACACGTCGGGCAACGGTTCGTCGAACCAGCTCGCCGCTCGCGTCGGCATCCGTCACAAGTTCTAAAGCATCCGCTTAACTCGCGGATCACGACGGCAAGAAGCGCCCCGCTCCACGCGGGGCGCTTTTTTATCTGCTTTTAAGTTTCGCTTAATTCTGGGCTGAGAGGATGCTCTCACCCCCCCTGTTGGCCGCCTGAGCATCGGCGGCTTTTTTTTTAAATGCCGACGGCGCCGCCATCGATTGCCCACAAGACAGGATCGGAGGCCATGATGATCGAAGATACCGTTTTCAGCCATCTGCACGCGATTCTGACGTGCCAACACTCGCTGCCGGTCCAGAGCTGCCGCGTATCGGTAGCAATGCAGCGCCCGTGGGGCCGCCCGTACCGGCTCGTCGAATGGACGATGCATCTCGACGCGCCCGCGCGGCGCCAGATCGTGCCGGCCGAATCGACCGACGAAGAGATCGCCGAGGTCGTTGCGTCGCACGTGCCGGGCCGGCTTTACGGCGACGGCCGGCTGCAGTTCTGAACGCCTCCCTGTTTCCCCCGCTTCCCGTGTTTCGGCCGCCCCGCACGCATCGTGCGGCAGTCGGTCTCGTTTGACGCGGCAACGAAACCTGCTACGCTGCGCGTTTTCGTCCACGCAACACACGATGGAAAACGCATTCAACGAACGCGGCGTCATGATCACGCGCAACGGCCTGTCGGCCGCCGGGCAGGTATTCGCGCTGCGTGACATCCGCCACGTCGACGTCGTCAAGATTCCGAAAAACCGTGTCGTTCCGGCGCTGATCTCTCTGATCGGTGCGGCCGCCGCCATCGCAGGCGGCATCGGCGCATCGAGCGCCGCACTCGTCGTCGGCGTGATGCTCGCCGTCGTCGGCTATCTCGCCTGGACCACGCAGGACGTCACGTATCGCCTGATGGTCGAGATGCCCGACGGCAAGCGCGAAGCGCTGTCGAGCGTCGACGCCGAATTCGTCGAACGCGTCGCGCAGGTCGTGCGCGATGCTCAAGCCGCGACGGCTGCAGGCTGATTCCATTCGCATCGCTGCACGCTTCGGTTCGCGGTCCGCGGATGCGCGCAGCGCGTATCGGCTCGCGCGGCACATCGTTGCGTCGGGCCGACGCGTCTTCATCGAATCGGCTTCCCGCGTCGTCATCGCGAACCCCGCGCCTACGCTGCGTACGCCGACCGCCTAGTATGGAAAGAGCGGCCCGCCGCCGCATCGTCCGAGGAGGTCGGCATGAACGTTCAATTGCTGTCCGGCATGCTTCGCGCGCAGGAACTGCTGCTCGTGTCGATGATCCGCGCGCTTCCCCTTGACGAACGCCGTGCGCTCGTCGATCTCTACACCGAACAGATCGCGTTCGCCGAACAGGCGGGCCTCGAAAGCCACAGCGATCGCGCGACGCACGATGCGTTCATCGCGCATGCGCGCAACCTGCTGATCCGCATCGAAGCGCTGGCCTAGCGCTGGCGCGCCTGCGCGTTTCTCCCGAATTTCCCGCCGCGGCTCACTCGAGCCGCGCAGGCAAGCGCTCACCCGCACGGGCCGCTTTCCTTCCTTGTATTGATAATGATTCTCATTTACACTGGTAAAGTTATCAGTTTCTTTCAATTCGCCGTTCGCCGCATGCCGCGCGCGGACGGGCCAGCCAGGTGAACGCGTCACCCAGCCAGCCTTCGGGCTTGTTTTCGTCAATGGGAGACCACCTGTGCATTGCTATCCGCTGGCGCGGCGGCCGATCTGTGCCGCGCTGTTCGGCGCGTTCGGCCTGTCCGCCGCCCCGGCTCACGCCGATTCGTCGCCGCAAGGCGCCACCCCGCCTCCTGCCGTCCTCGCCGCCGCGTCCAAGCGCGGCGATGCGGCGCTGCTCGACCCCGTCACCGTCACGGCCACCCGCACGGCCACCGCCGCGAGCCGCACGGCGGCGTCCGTGTCGGTGATCACCGACGAGGATCTCGAGGAACAGCAGGCCACCAACATCAAGGACGCACTGCGCTACGAGCCGGGCATCACGGTGCGCCGCACCGCGTACCGGCCCGGCAGCGCCGCGCTCGGCGGCGGCCGCGACGGCGATTCGAGCATCAACATCCGCGGCCTCGAAGGCAATCGCGTGCTGCTGATGGAAGACGGCATCCGCCTGCCGAACGCGTTCTCGTTCGGGCCGCTCGAAGCGGGGCGCGGCGACTACGCCGATCTCGACACGCTCAAGCGCATCGAGATCCTGCGCGGGCCGGCCTCCGCGCTCTACGGCAGCGACGGCCTGACCGGCGCCGTGAACTTCATCACGAAGGATCCGCGCGACCTGCTGTCGATCTACCACAAGCCCTATTACTTCTCGTTCCGGCCGAGCTACGACTCGGCCGACCGCAGCATCGGCGCGACCGTGTCGGCCGCGGGCGGCAACGACCGCGTGCAGGGGATGATCATCGCCGACGGCCGCCGCGGCCACGAGGTCGATACGCGCGGCGGCAACAACTCGGCGAGCACGCTGCGCACGACGTCGAACCCGCAGGACGTCTATTCCGAATCGCTGCTCGGCAAGCTCGTGCTGACGCCCACCGCGCGCGACACGATCAAGTTCACCGCGGAAACCGTGCAGCGGCGCGTGAGCACCGACGTGCTGTCCGCGATCAATCCGCCGAATACGCTCGGCCTCACGACGAACGACCGGCTCGAGCGCAACCGCTTCAGCGTCGACTACGACTTCCGCGACGACGCGTTCCGCTGGTTCCAGACCGCGCACGTGCAGTTCTACTACCAGGACGCGAAGCAGGATCAATACGCGTTCGAGACGCGCGGCGCGCCGCTGAAGTCGCGCTCGCGCGACAACCAGTACAAGGAACGTACGTTCGGCGGCTCCGCGTTTGCCGAAAGCGGCTTCGCGACGGGCCCGCTCGCGCACAAGCTGCTCTACGGCGTCGACGGCAGCCTGTCGCGCGTGACGAACCTGCGCGACGGCACGGTGCCGGGCGTCGGCGAAGCGTTCCCGAACAAGGCGTTCCCCGACACCGACTACACGCTGTTCGGCGCGTTCGTGCAGGACCAGATCGGCTACGGCCGCCTGCTCGTCACGCCGGGCCTGCGCTTCGACACGTACCGGCTGAGCCCGACCGGAAACGATCCGCTGTTCACCGGCAAGGCCGTGTCGACGAGCGCGAATGAACTGTCGCCGCGCGTCGCCGTGCTCTACGAGATCACGCCTGCTGTCATTCCGTACGTGCAGTACGCGCACGGCTTCCGCGCGCCGACGCCCGACCAGGTCAACAGCAGCTTCTCGAACCCGGTGTACGGCTACACGTCGATCGGCAACCCGAACCTGAAGCCCGAGACGAGCGACACGTTCGAAGCGGGCCTGCGCGGCAAGGCCGGCACCGGCTACGGTGTCGTGCGCTACAGCGCGGCCGCGTTCACGGGCCGCTACCGCAACTTCATCTCGCGCACGACGATCGCGGGCAACGGCCGGCCGGCCGACCCGTTCGTGTTCCAGTACGTGAACTTCGCCGACGCGCGTATCCACGGCCTCGAAGGCCGCGCCGAATGGGCGATGCCGAACGGCATCACGCTGAAGACGGCGATAGCGTTCACGAAGGGTTCGACGCAGAACGACGGCGCGGCCAGCCAGCCGCTCAACACGGTCAATCCGTTCTCGGCCGTGTTCGGCGTGCGCTACGAGCCGGGCGAGCGCTGGTTCGTGCAGACCGACCTGCTGTTCCAGGCCGCGAAACGCGACAAGGACATCGACAAATCCGACTGTTCGAACAAGGCGTGCTTCACGCCGCCGTCGTCGTTCGTCGTCGACCTGCGCGGCGGCTACCGCTTCAACAAGCACGTGAGCGCAACGATCGGCATCCGCAACCTGTTCGACCGCAAATACTGGAACTGGTCGGACGTGCGCGGCATCGCGGCCGATTCGCAGGTGCTCGACGCCTATACGTCGCCCGGACGCACGGTCGCCGTCAGCATGAAAGTGGATTTCTGATGCGCGACGCCCGCGCTGCCCCCCCAACCGTTACTTGAAGGAGTCCGACATGATGCAATCCGCCCTTCCCGGTCAACCGGCCGGCCCGTCCCGCGCGGCCGCCGCACTGCGCGACGCGTTCATCAAGCTCAAGACCGAGCGCCAGCTGCGCAACCGCGACGTCGCGCAGGCGCTCGGCGTCAGCGAAGGCGAGGCGCTCGCCGCGTTCGTCGGCGAGCACGTCGTGCGGCTCGACGCGCGCTTTCCGGCGATGTTCGAGGAAATGCCGCGCCTCGGCCGCGTGATGGCGCTCACGCGCAACGACACGGCCGTCCACGAAAAGGACGGCGAATATGCGCAAATGAGCCATGACGGCCCCGTCGGACTCGCGCTCGGCGACATCGACCTGCGGATCTTCTATCGCCACTGGGTGTCGGCGTTCGCGGTGCGCGACGAGACCGCGCACGGCCCGCTGAAGAGCCTGCAGTTCTTCGACGCGCAGGGCCATGCGATCCACAAGGTCTACCTGCGCGCGCACAGCGACCACGCCGCGTACGACTCATTCGTCGAACGCTGGCGCGCACCGTCGCAGGAGCCGGGCCTCGACGTCGCGCCCGCCGCGCCGAAGACGCCCGAGCGCGCCGACACCGAGATCGACGTCGCGGGCTTCCGCGCCGCGTGGGATGCGATGACCGACACGCACCAGTTCTTCGGCATCACGCAGCGCTTCGGCGTGAGCCGCATGCAGGCGCTGCGCCTCGCCGATCCGCAATACGCGTATCCGGTCGAAACCGCGCGTGCGCTGCGCCACGTGCTCGAACGGGCCGCGCAAAGCGGCCAGCCGATCATGGTATTCGTCGGCAATGCGGGGATGATCCAGATCCATACGGGCCCCGTCGCGAACGTGCGCGAAGTCGGCGCGTGGATCAACGTGCTCGACCCGGGCTTCAACCTGCACGTGCGCGAGGACCTGATCGCCGCAGCTTGGGTCGTGAAGAAACCGACGAGCGACGGCATCGTCACGTCGCTCGAACTGTTCGACCGGCAGGGCGACCACGTTGCGCTGCTGTTCGGCGAACGCAAGCCGGGCAAGGTCGAACGCGACGACTGGCGCGCGCTCGTCGCGACGCTGCCGCCGGCCGCACGCGGGGACGCGCGGTGAGCGCGCGATCGTTCGATCCGCGGCGCCGCACGGTGCTGGCG
>NZ_JBFPFS010000054.1:0-40077 GCF_047978125.1 Burkholderia sp. LFS061
GCCCTCGGGCCGCTGCCTGACGCGCTAAAGTTTGTCTTTTCTTTTTCATCGGCATATCCATGGCCTTTACACCTCATGATATGCCTCGCCCACGAAATCACGGATAGGTCCGCCGTAATGCGCGCTACGTTGGTTGTAGCACTACTCCTCACGCTGCCTTATGCGAGCGTCGAACACCGGCCCACGGTTGCCGCGCACTTCCTTCGTTCGTCATCCGGATGAACCGAAGCGAGCAGCATGCCCGCTTCGCTCCCTCTTCATGCTCAATGCTTCGCTGCCGCCGCCATCGTGAGCGGATCGGCGCGCTGCTCCGCGCCCGCTTCGGCGCGGCTTCGGTACTGCTCGAACTCTCGCGCGAACGCCACCGCATCGCCGGCTAGACCCAGCGTTTCCAACGACGCGCAGAGGCCCGACACGTCGCGCTCGCCGATCATCGCGAATGCGCCGCGCATGCTGTGAATTTCCGCACGAGCAGCTTTCAGGTCGCCGTATTCGAGCGCACGCGCGATCGCGGCATTGGCCCGATTCGTCGCATCGACCAGCGCCACGCGCAGGTCGCGCGGCAGCGGCCCGCGCGTGCTCGCCGGCGCCGGCGGGATCGCGCGGTTCGCGCTGTCGAGCGCGAGCTCGGTGTCGGCGCGCGTCGTGATGTCGGAGAAGCCGCACAGCAGCGTGTCCTTGCCGCGATAGCGCACGCGCACGAAGTTGACGAGCAGGCGCTCGTGCAGCGGCGGCTCGCCGGCCGCGCTTTCGTACAGCTCGTGCATCCGGTTGCGCAGCAGCACCGCGTCGGTGTCGAGCGACACGAGCACGATGCCGAACGGCGACGTCGCGATGATCGCGCGGCTCATCTCGTCGGTTTCGAATACGCGGCGCGAGCGGCGGAACACCGGCGCGAACACCTTCAGGTCGAACGCGATCACGAGCGTCCACAGCACGACGAGGATCAGCGCGGCCACGCCGAACTCGCGCACGATCGTCGGCCAGATCGCGATCGTGCGCCACGAATATGCATAGACGATCGCGAAACCCGTGTCGGCGATCCGGTCGCTGATCGTGAACACGCCGTGCAGTTAGCTTTCGTGGAAGCGGTGGAGGCCGTGCCGCCACGCGTTCTCGGCGAGCGCGTGTCGCATCAGCGAGGCGCCGTCGATCGACGCGTGCGTGCGGTCCTCGTCCAGCAGAACGAGGCCGGCCTGGTCGACCAGCATCACGACCGCGTCTTCAGGCGCCTGCTTCAGCCGGTCGTCGATCACGTTCGTGTCGAGATCGCTGACGAAGGTCATGAAGTGCCGCGGGCCGTCGAACGCCGGTTCGACGAGGCGGAACACCTTCTTGCCGGTGAGCGGGTCGATCGTGGGCGGCTCCCACGCGATGCGGCGCGTCGCGCGCCAGTAGTGTGCGACGGCCGGGTTCGACCAGTCGGCCACGTTGAACGCGAGGCGGTCGATCAGCGCGCGCGTGTCGGCCACGCCGATGCGCGCCAGCACGTCGCGATACGGCATCGACGGCGGCGGCGTGATCGCGAGCACGTTGCGGTCGGGGTACCGCAACCCCGTCACTCCACCGTCACCGATTTCGCCAGGTTCCTCGGCTTGTCGATATCCGCGCCGCGCAAACACGCCGCGTGATACGCAAGCAGCTGCAACGGCACCACATGCAGGATCGGCGACAACAGTCCGTAGTAATCCGGCATCCTCAACACCGACACGCCTTCGCTGTTGTCGATTCGCGTATCGGCATCGGCGAACACGTAAAGCTGCCCGCCGCGCGCCCTCACTTCCTGCATGTTCGACTTCAGCTTTTCGAGCAGCGCATCGTTCGGCGCGATCGTCGCGACGGGCATCGTATGGGTGACGAGCGCCAGCGGCCCGTGCTTCAGCTCGCCCGCGGGGTACGCTTCCGCGTGGATATACGAAATCTCCTTCAGCTTCAGCGCGCCTTCGAGCGCGATCGGGTAATGCAGCCCGCGCCCGAGAAACAGCGCATTTTCGTGCTGCGCGAATTCCGCCGCCCAGCGCTCGATCTGCGGCTCCAGCCTGAGCACGTCGTCGAGCGCATCGGGCAGCCGCCGCAACTGCATGGTGTAGCGTGCGAGCTGCGCATCGTCGACATAGCCGCGCAGCCGCCCGAGCGTCACGGCGAGGATGAACAGCGCGACGAGCTGCGTCGTGAACGCCTTGGTCGACGCGACGCCGATTTCCGGGCCGGCCCGCGTCAGGAACCGCAGGCCCGTCTGACGCATCATCGCGCTGGTCGGCACGTTGCAGATCGCCAGCGTGTCGATATGGCCGAGCGCCTGCGCGTACTTGAGCGCGGCGAGCGTGTCGGCGGTCTCGCCGGATTGCGACACGCTCACCACCAGCGTGTTCGGTGTGGCGAGCGCGTCGCTGTAACGGTATTCGCTCGCGATTTCGACCTGCGCGGGCACGCGCGCGATCGTTTCGAGCCAGCGGCGCGCGGTCAGGCCGGAATAGTGGCTCGTTCCGCACGCGAGAATCAGCACGTTGTCGATCTGCCCGAACGCCCGTGCGGCGTCAGGGCCGAATACGGCCGGATCGAACAGCCCCGCATCCGGGATGGTCGCGGCCACCGCCTGCGGCTGTTCGAAAATCTCCTTCTGCATGAAATGCCGGTACGGCCCGAGTTCGACCACGCCTTGCGCGGAGGAAACGGTTTGTATCGCGCGCTCGACCAGCGCGCCGCTGCGATCGAGTACCCGCACGCCGCCCGTCGTCAACTCGACGACGTCGCCTTCCTCGAGAAAGATGAAGCGGTCGGTGATGCCGGCGAGCGCGAGCGCGTCGGACGCGAGAAAGCACTCGCCGTCCTTCACGCCGACGACGAGCGGGGACCCGGCCCGCGCGCCGATCAGCCGCTGCGGCTCGTGTTTGCTGAACACCGCGATCGCATAGGCGCCATGAAGCTGCGACGTCGCATCGCGCACGGCGGCGAGCAGGTCGCCGCGATACTTGCTATGGATCAGATGAGCGACGACCTCGGTGTCGGTCTGGCCGTCGAACTCGTAGTGCTTGGAAAGTTGCTTGCGCAACGTTTCGTGGTTCTCGATGATGCCGTTGTGTACGAGCGCGATTTCGTCGCGCGAGAAAATCGGATGCGCGTTGCAGGTTGCCGGTGCGCCATGCGTCGCCCAGCGGGTGTGCGCGATGCCGGTGCTGCCGGTCAGGCCGGTGCTGCGCACGTGCGCGTCGAGATCGGCGACGCGCGACATGCTGCGTTCGCGGCGCGCCTGGCCGTCGACGACCGTTGCGACGCCGCATGAATCGTAGCCGCGATATTCGAGACGACGCAAACCTTCAATCAGAATCGGGACGATGTCCCGTTGCGCGACCGCGCCGACGATGCCACACATTAGACTTCTCCTTCCCTTTTGATCATCATGAACCGCGCACCCTTGCATCAGCGCGACGCGGTTGCCGTTGCCGCCGCCGTCGTGAATCCGCATCGAGCGGGTGTGACGGGCTCGGCCATCCGGCTTTCGAATGCCAGATAAAGCGATTCCTCCAGTACGTTCCAGTGTGCACCGTGACGGTACGGACCGGATCGCGCATGCCAGCAGGCGACCGTGCTCCAGTCGTTCATCTTGAGCGCGACCAGCGCGATCAAGCCCCACGGATAATCGGTGCCGGCGAGTTGATGCCATGTCCTGCCGTACTTCTGCATCCATTGCGCATAGATCATCTCGTTGGATTGTTCGGGAACCTTGATATCGGACAGGAGCGGGAAAATCTGCGCGACTTTCGCCGGATAAAAACTCGTACCGCCGACTTGCTGCGTGCTGGCGCGAAAGCCGGATTGCGCGCCGCGCCAGAACACCTTCAGGATCGCCGACGCGAGCTGGTCGGCACGCTGGCTCCACGGGCCCGCGTGCATGTAGTCGGCGCGCCGTACGTAGTACGCCGCGAGCGCCCGGAACGCGCCGTGCACCTCGACGTTGTCCATCAGCAGCGCGACGTGCAGCGACGACGAGATCTGATAGATGCCGGCAGGCTTGTCGAGCAGGGTGTCCAGATGCGCGCCTGCGCGGCTCAGGCTGAGTTCCCATGCGGCGGGCATGCCGTCGGGCGGCGCGAAGCGGGCGAGCAGTTCGATCCAGGTCGCCATCATCGCGTCGTCGGCGTCCGCTTCAGCGCATGCGCGGTACTGGGCGTTCTGCACACAGTAGCGATCGAAGCCGCCGTCCGGACGCTGACGTGGCAACAGCCAGGCGATCCATGCGAGTGCGGCCTGATGCGCGTCGAGCCGTGCATCGGACGCGGCGAGCAGCGCCTTCGCCGCGAAATAAGGATCGATGCCGGCACCGTTCAGGCGTACGGTGATCGCTCCGTCGGGGCGTTGGTACAGCCCGTTGAGCAGGAGCTCGGCGGCGCTCGCGTGCAGCGCGAAGCCGCACGCGGCGACACAGCAGGCGACGCGCCACAGGCGGCGCAGCCGGGCGGCGGCCACCGCGCATGCGCGTGCAGCCGGGAAAAGCGCGGGCCGGTTCATGATCGGGGGCTCCTGCGCGATGGTCCTTCGCAATCGTCGCCGGGTGCGGCGTTGGCCGCGTCGCGCCCGGCGAGCGTGTCGACGTTGTGGCTCAGTGCACCGTGGTGCCGGTGAACTTGAGGCTGGTGCCGCTATTCGCGCTCACGAGCCGGTTCGTCGCATGAGCGCTGAAGGCGGCCCGCGGATCGCGCGGATATCGCCGGGAAACGACGGCGCGTTCGTCGCGCGGGGGCGGCTGTCTTCCGCCCCGGGCGGACGTGTCGCGTTGCCTCCCGGCTTCGTTGCTTCGGCGCCTCCGTCTGTCCGCTGTCGTGCGAGTACTTCGGGACACACCTGTCCGGTATTAAGCAAGGCGTGAGCCATCGGCCGCCATGCACCGTGCAGCAAGGGGCGGGAGGGCGGGCTGAGAATGCGGACCGGGGGGCGGCGGCGGGTTTTGATTCACCGACGAATCAGCTCATGCGCAATCGGTGCGACCGCACGCGGTCGACGTTGCGGCCCGCACGCGCCATGCGGGGTGCGATTTGTCTGCCGAACCGGTGCCGCCTTGCCGGGTGCGGCTTTGCGCGGTCGGCGCATCACGCGCTATTCGCCGCATATGCATAGGCCGGGAGGCCGGGGCGGTGCCCGCTACCGCGAGCGCCGGATGGACCGGACTCGGATGTAACCGCCGGTTCCGGATTTGCGTTACACATTCGCAACATTTCGTTCTCGCGGACTCATGCGGCGCGAACGACGCCGCATGTCGGGAAATCCTCCGTGCGCGACCGTGGCCGAGCGGTCGATTGCACGCCGCGGACTGCACGGACAAAGGTTGCGAATCGAGGCGACGCAAAGCGTTTCGAAAGATGCGCGAGGTCCGGGGCGCAATGGGTGCTCGACATGAATTCGTTATTTATCGGACGACGTCGCCGGATGGATCGTGCGACCGACCGGATGTTTATCCATGCCGCGCTCGCCGGGCGATGCGACGCTCGTAGCAGTTGTGAAACATTCCGCACGCGCGGCATGTGCGCCGCGCGCGCCGAACGAACCGGACCCGGCCGCAGGGCGGTTGGTTTGATTATTGCTGTAGTGGTTGTGGCGTGACGAACAGACGTGACGCACGGCCCGGCGAGGAACGACTCATGACGTGACCGATCAAGTGCAACGGGACGCCGGTAGTACGACGATTCGCGTGGCGGAGACCGCGCGGACAGGATGGCGCGCTCGCCCGCGACACCGCTGCACCGCGTGCGAGGACGGGAGGCGCCGCCTGAATACATGCTTCGCGCCACGAGCAGGCTCATTCAGCGCGGGGTGGCTAAACGAGGATAACGATGAAAAAGATCTTGCTTGTGTTCGGGACTCGGCCGGAGGCCATCAAAATGGCGCCGCTGGTGCGCGCGCTGAAGGCGCAGACGGATGTCGACGTCAAGGTGTGCGTGACCGCGCAGCATCGGGAAATGCTCGATCAGGTGCTGACGTTGTTCGACATCAAGCCAGACTACGATCTCGACCTGATGCGTCAAAGTCAGACGCTGACCGACGTGACGACCAGTATTCTTCAGGCGATCGGCTCGGTCTTCGACGAATTGCGTCCGGACGTCGTGCTGGTGCACGGCGATACGACGACCACACTCGCGGTCAGTCTCGCGGCGTTCTATCGCTACCTGCCGGTCGGGCACGTGGAGGCCGGTTTGCGCAGCGGCGACATCTGGTCGCCGTGGCCGGAGGAACTGAATCGCCGCGTGACCGATGCGGTATCGTCGTGGCATTTCGCGCCGACCGGGAAGGCGCGCGACAACCTGCTCAGCGAGGGCGTGCCGGGGGGCGCGGTCGTGTTGACAGGCAATACCGTGATCGATGCGTTGCACGAGGTCAAGCGCATGCTGGACCACAATGCCGAGCTGACGGAAAAGGTTGCCGCGAGTTTTCCGTTCCTCGAACCGTCGCGTCGCGTCGTGCTGATCACCGGCCATCGCCGCGAGAGCTTCGGCGAGCCGTTCCGGCATTTCTGCGAGGCGTTGTGCACGCTCGCGAACCGCTATCGCGATGCGCAGTTCGTCTATCCGCTGCATATGAATCCGAACGTGCGGGAGCCGGCGCGCGCGCTGCTCGGCGGCGTGCCGAACATTTACCTGATCGAGCCGCAGGAATATCTGTCGTTCGTATTCCTGATGTCGCGTGCACATTTCATCATCACCGATTCGGGCGGCATTCAGGAGGAAGGGCCGGCGCTGGGCAAGCCGGTTCTTGTCACGCGCGACACGACCGAGCGGCCTGAAGCGATCCAGGCCGGCACCGCACGGCTCGTCGGCACCAATCAGGAGCGGATCGTCTGGGAGGCGTCGCGGCTGTTCGACAACGAAAGGGCATACGAGGAAATGTCGCGCGCGAGCAATCCGTATGGCGACGGGCATGCGAGCGAGCGGATCGTTCACGCGCTGATGCGTACGCCGGGGGCGACCGCGAAGACGACGAGTTTTTCGATGGGGGCCGCGGAAATTCCGTATAACGCGCTCACGCTGGGGTTGCAGGCGTTGAGGTCGCGATGAACGTGATCGCGCGGTAGCGTCCGAACCGTTCGAAGCGGTCGTGCGAAGGTCCGGTCCGGCCGGGAGGCCGGCCGGACCTTTGCATTGACGCGATTTCGCGATCGACCATTTTCCGTTTTCCCGGCCCGTTGATCGCACCGGGCAGCGTGCGGGAACGAGAAAGAAACGCCTTCCGCCGCGCATCGGGACGCCGACACGCAAGCCGCCGGCGACATCGCCGACAGGCATGACCCGTCGCAACATCCCTTTCCAGGCTGAACCTCCTTCCCCCATTGCCTAAAACTCTCGAATCGCCTCGATCCGACGGCAAATTCGAAATGGTTCGATAATGCGATCGGCGATCCACGCGGACGAGCGGTTGACCGGTATGTCATCGAAAGGTTGCGAAGGCAACCGGAAGACAGCGTCGTTTGCGGCATCGGCCCGATCGTGTCTGCAGGCGACACGGTCCACGAAACGGCGCCACGCCTGCCTGGTTGTTCGGAATGTGCGCCGCGCCGTTCGAATCCCCACTCGATGCCTGCCGGACGCGGGCGTCGCAACCAGGAGGTGAACGATGATCATGCTGACCGTCAACGGTAGCGAACAGCATTTCGACGGCAATCCCGACATGCCGTTGCTGTGGTATCTGCGCGATGTCCTCGGCCACACCGGCACCAAGTTCGGCTGCGGCATGGCGCTGTGCGGCGCGTGCACCGTGCATCTCGACGGTGTCGCGATCCGTTCGTGCATCACGCCCGTCGCGGCCGCTTCCGGCAAGCGCGTGACGACGATCGAGGGACTGTCGACGGACCTGACGCATCCGCTGCAGCAGGCATGGCAGGAACTGAACGTCGCGCAATGCGGCTACTGCCAGTCCGGGCAGATCATGCAGGCCGCGTCGCTGTTGAAGACGAATCCGCATCCGAGCGACGCCGACATCGACGATGCGATGTCCGGCAACATCTGCCGCTGCGGCACCTATACGCGCATCCGCGCGGCAATCCGGCTGGCCGTGCGCCGCGGAGGTGCCGCATGAGCGCGCCCGAACTCTCCGTCCACAACGAAAGCCGCCGCGCGCTGCTGCTCGGCTTCGCATCCGGCGGGCTGCTGCTCGCGTTCGGCGTGCCGTCGCTCGCGCGCGCGGCTACGCTGGTGCAGCCGCCCGTCAGCGCGAATCCGCAGTACGGTGGCGCCGGGATGCCGCACGGGTTGCGCGACGATCCGCACCTGTTCGTTGCGATCGCACCGGACGGCACCGTCACCGTGACCTGCATCCGCTCCGAGATGGGGCAGGGCGTGCGCACGAGCGTCGCGCTCGTGGTGGCCGATGAACTCGGCGCGGACTGGGCGCGCGTGAAGGTCGCGCAGGCAGTCGGCGATGAGCCGCGCTACGGCAACCAGAACACCGATGGCTCGCGCAGCCTGCGGCAGAGCTTCGCCGCGCTGCGCCGCGCGGGCGCGGCCGCGCGCACGATGCTCGAGCAGGCTGCCGCGACGGCGTGGGGCATCGACGCGCGCCAGGTCAAGGCGACGGTGCACGAGGTCGTCGATACGAAGAGCGGGCGCAAGCTCGGCTTCGGCGAGCTCGCGGCGAAAGCGGCCGCGCTGCCGGTGCCGGATCCCGCCACCGTGATGCTGAAGGCGCCGGCCGAATTCCGCTATATCGGCAAGGGCAAAACCGCATTGATCGACGGCCGCGATATCGTCGGCGGCCGTGCGCACTACGGGATCGACACGCGGCTCGACGGCATGCTGTATGCGGTCGTCGCGCGGCCGCCGGCCTATGGCGACACGGTGGCGTCGTTCGACGCATCGGCCGCCGAGAAGCTGCCGGGCGTCGTCAAGGTCGTGCAGCTCGCGTCGACGGCGCTGCCGTCCGGCTTCCAGCCGCTCGGCGGCGTAGCCGTCGTCGCGCGCGACACGTGGACGGCCATCCAGGCGCGCGCGCAGTTGAAGATCGACTGGAAGCACGGGCCCAACGCGAACTACGACTCGGCCGCGTATCGCAAGACGCTCGAAGCGGCCGCCGCGCAGCCGGGCGACGTGATCCGCAACGACGGCGACGCGGCCACGGCGCTCGCCGGTGCCGCGAAACGCGTGCGCGCGACGTACTACATCCCGCATCTCGCACACGCGACGATGGAGCCGCCCGCGGCCGTCGCACGGGTGGCGGACGGCCGCTGCGAAGTATGGACCTGCACGCAGGCGCCGCAGACCACGCGCGACGAGATCGCGAAGGCGCTCGGGCTGCCGACGGAGCACGTGACGGTCAACGTGACGCTGCTCGGCGGCGGTTTCGGCCGCAAGTCGAAACCGGACTACGTGGTGGAAGCGGCGCTGCTGTCGAAGGCGGTCGGCGCGCCGGTCAAGCTGACGTTCACGCGCGAGGACGACATCGCGCACGACTATTTCCACGCGGTGTCGCTCGAAGCGTTCGACGGCGGGATCGATGCGTCGGGGAAGGTGGTCGCGTGGCAGCATCGCACGGTCGCGCCGTCGATCCAGTCGACGTTCAGGGCCGGCGTCGTGCACGAGCAGCCGGGCGAACTCGCGCAAGGGATCGCGGATCTGCCGTTCGCGATTCCGAACGTGCGGATCGAGAATCCGGCCGCGCAAGCGCACACGCGGATCGGCTGGTTCCGCTCGGTCTACAACATTCCGCATGCGTTCGGAGTCCAGAGCTTCGTGTCGGAGCTCGCACACGCGGCCGGCCGCGACCCGAAGGATTTCCTGCTCGAGCTGATCGGGCCCGCACGGCGTTTCGAGCCGCACATCACGGTGAAGAACGTGAACTACGGCGAGGATCCGGCGCTGTATCCGGTCGACACCGGGCGGCTGCGGCGCGTGGTCGAGACGGTCGCGCGCGAAGCCGGCTGGGGACGCAAGCTGCCGAAGGGGCACGGGCTCGGGATCGCCGCGCATCGCAGCTTCGTGTCGTACACGGCCGCGGTGTGCGAGGTGCAGGTCGGCGCGGACGGCAAGCTCTCGGTGCCGCGCGTCGACATCGCGATCGACTGCGGGCCGCAGGTCAATCCGGAGCGCGTGCGCTCGCAGCTCGAGGGTGCGGTGGTGATGGGCCTCGGCATCGCGCTGCACGGCGAGATCACGTTCAAGGACGGGCATCCCGAGCAGAGCAATTTCAACGGCTTCCAGGTGCTGAGAATGAACGAGGCGCCGCGCGAAATCCGCGTGCATCTCGTCGCGCCGGACGACTTCGCGACGCCGCTCGGCGGCGTCGGCGAGCCGGGCCTGCCGCCCGTCGCGCCGGCGCTGACCAACGCGATTTTCGCGGCGACCGGCACGCGCATCCGCAGCCTGCCCATTGCGGATCAGCTCGCGAAGCAAAAGGCGGGCTGATGAACCGGTGCGCGCCGGTTCGCGATCATCCGGCGCGCAGTCGTGACAATCCCCTCGGCGGATGCCGCGGCGCTTATGCGCGCCGTGGCAGCGTCGCCGTATTCGCGTGATCGCTGCGGCCGTTCGCGGCCCGCGCCGGCGCGTCGCCCGGCAAGTCGGGCAGCGTCAGCGCCGGCAGCGTGATCGCGAAGCGCGCGCCGCCGAGCGGCGAATCGTCGAGCCGGACGTTGCCGCCATGCACGAGCGCGACGCGCCGCACGATCGCAAGCCCGAGACCGAATCCACCCGTCTGCCGGTCGCGGCTCGAATCGAGCCGCTGGAACGGTTCGAACACGCGCGCGCGCTCGACGGCCGGAATGCCGGGGCCGTCGTCGTCGACGCTCAGCACCAGCATGCCGGACGCGTCGCTCGTCGCGGACAGCCGTACCGTGCGCGTCGCATAGCGCGCGCCGTTGCGGATCAGGTTCAGTAACGCACGCGCGACGAGCTTCGGATCGCATACGCAGGTGGCGGGCGCACCGCACGTCGACACGTCGAGCGTGATCCCGCGATCGGCGATGTCGTTCGCGACGTTGCCGGCGACGCTGTCGATCAGCGCATCGACGCCGATCTCCATCGGCGCGAGCTGGCTCGCGCCCTGTTCGAGCCGGCCGATCGTCAGCAGCTCGGTGACGAGCTCGTCGAGTTCGCGCACGTCGCGCCGCAGCGCGTCGCGGCGTTCGCGCATCCGTCCCGTTTCGTCGGGTTCCGCGAGCAGCGCGAGCCCGAATTCGAGCCGCGCGAGCGGCGTCTTCAGTTCGTGCGAGATGCCGTGCATCATTTCGCGCTGCTGCTTGATCGACGCCTCGATCCGCTCGGCCATGTCGTTGAACTGCTGCGACAGTTCGTAGATGTTCGACCGGCCCGACAGCTTCACGCGCGTCGACAGGTTGCCCGCGCCGAACGCGCGAGCAGCCTCCTGCAGCCGGCGCAGGTCGCGCCAGTGATACGAGGTCCACAGTGCGACGGCGAACAGCGCCGCGAGCGCGATTACCAGGTACGCATAGATCTTGATGTCGAGGTCGGCGGGTTCGATCGGGCGTGCATGGAGCACGGACCCGTCGGCGAGCGGCATGTAGTAGTTCTTGCCGTTGTAGCTGATCGCGATCCTGCCGGCGTCGAGGTCGCGCAGCGGCGCACCGCTCAACTGGCTGCGGGCGTCGGCCATCGTCATGAAACCGAATCGCTCGTTGCCGTGCTGCGCGAGTTCACGCAGCGCGAGCGTGCGCTGCGCGCCGGGATGGCGTTCGAGGTAGTCGTTCAGCACGAACGCGTAGGTGGTCAGCGAATCGCGCTGTGCTTGCGCCACACGCTCATAGAAGATTCGGTTGAACGAGTATTGAATCAACATGATCGATGCGGCGCAGCACACAATCACGATGAGATACAGCTTGATCAACGGGCGCAGCATTTACTCGTCCCACGCGGAAGGGCTGAACAGGTAGCCTCGGCCCCAGATCGTCTTGATCCGGTGCGGCTCCGACGAAGCATCCTCGAAGCGGCGGCGCAGCTTCGAGATGCCCGAGTCGACCGAGCGGTCGAGCCCGTCGAACTCGATCCCGCGCAGCTGCTTCAGGATGTCGTCGCGGCTCAGCACGGTGCCGGCCGCACGCGCGAGGATCAGCAGCAGATTGAATTCGGCGGTCTTCAGGTCGACGAGTTCGCCGCGCCACGTGACCGTGCGGTTCGGCGGCGAAATCGTCAGCTCGCCGAACACGAGCGCGTGCGCCGGCGCATCGGCCGGCGATTCCGGTGCGGCGGGCTGCGCGCGCCGCAGCAGCGCACGCGCACGGGCGACCAGCACGCGCGGCTCGATCGGCTTCGTCACGTAGTCGTCGGCGCCGAGTTCGAGGCCGGCGACCTGGTCGTAGACGTCGGCGCGCGCGGTGAGGATCAGCACCGGGACGTTGGTGAACGCGCGAATGCGCCGGCAGACTTCCATCCCGTCGAGATTCGGCAGCATCAGATCGAGTATCACGAGCGCGGGCCGGTGTTCGCGCACCGCGGCGACCGCGAGATCGCCGCGTCGCACGACCGTCACCGCGAATTCATAGCCGTCGAGATATTCGCGCACGAGCTGCGCGAGGCGGTCGTCGTCCTCGATCAGCAGCACACGGTATTTGAGCGGATTGTCGTTCATGGTCTTCCCGAAATGCTCGCGTCGCCTGGCGCTCCGGCAGGCGGGCGCGCGACGCGGCACTCGAATTCTATCCGCGTTGCCGCGGCCTGAGCCACCGCTAGACAATCGGGAACACTCGAACACAATTGGGCACAGATTCACCGCAGATTCCGGACAGTTCCGCCGCGCGGCCGCACCTAGACTTCGGGCTTCGTCATTCTTATCTCGATATTGTGCGTCCATTCCTCCACTTCTCCCGCTATTGCATGCCGCTTGCCGGCCTGACCCTGGCCGCCGTCGCCCACGCCGAAAACCAGTACGCGATATCGCTCGGCGGCGGCGTCGCGCCGCGCTACCAGGGGAGCAACCAGTATCGCGGCGTCGTTGCGCCGTCGTTTTCGGCGATGTTCGGCAACGGCTTTTTCATCGGCACCAGTGGGGGGGGCGGCTACCGGCTGAACCTGCCGAACGGCGCGTTCGTGTCGGCGGCGGTGGGCTACGACCCGGGCCGTGCGGACGAAAACCGCTTCGATCTGCCGGGCTCGGACCACCTGAAGGGAATGGGCCGCGTTCCGGGCTCGGTGCTGGTCGGCATGCGTGCGGGCGTGAAGTTGCTGGACGGCGGCGAACTGAGCGTCACGGTAGACGCGCCGGTCACGCATACGTCGCGCGGCCTGTCCGGGCACCTCGATCTCGCCGTGCCGGTGTTCAAGGCCGGGCGGCACGAGATCGTCGTGACGGGCAGCGTGCACGCCGGCACGGGACGGTATATGCAGACGTTCTACGGCGTGACCGATGCGCAGTCGATGACGAGCGGATTCCGCCCCTACTCGACGAGCGGCGGCGTCGACAGCGCGACGATGTCGGTCGCTTGGAACTGGGACGTGTCCCGGCACTGGTCGGTGCACGCGACCGGCAGCTTCACGCGGCTGCTGGGGCGCTACGGCGACAGCCCGATCGTGCAGACGCGCAGCAACTATTCCGGAATGACCGGCGTGACGTACAAGTTCTGAGCGCGGCCGACGCCGATCCGCTGCGCGGTTCGATCGCGCACGCGCGGGCGAAGCAGGATTCGGCGTCGCGTCGTCATGGTCGATCGCGTGCGGTAACATGCTCGAGGCTTCGGCATCGCGCCGGACCCGTGACGGTGCCGCTTCGGCAATGCAGGTTGCGCGCGCAACCGGTCACGGATGGAACAGGCCCGATCGGCCGGAACGTCGCGCGTTCGCCGGCCGGGCATAACGGAGAAATCGATGAAGAAAGCGATCACGATGATGGTTGCGCTCGTTGCGGGCGCAACGTTTGCCGGATGTGCGGACATGAACACGAAGAACGCGAATGGCGGCGGCGCTTCGGCGAACGCCGGGCAGCCGGGCGTGTCGCGCGCATGCAAGGCAGACGCGGGGCCGGACGACGCGCTGATCGGCAAGAGCGAGGCCGAAGCGGCCGCATTGCTCGACGGCTGCCTGTGGCGCGTGCTCGAGCGTGACGGCAAGTCGTTGCCGGGCACGATGGATTATCGGGAAGAGCGTCGCGATCTCGGCATTCGCGACGGAAAGGTGGTGTGGGTGCGGCGCGGGTGATCGACGCGGTCGGCGGGAGGCGCGTTCGCTGCCGGCATCGCTCACACTATCCGCGTGTGATCCGGATGAACCACGGCACGGCGGAACGGCAACCGGCGGACCGCATGAGCGCCATCGAATGGCGGCCGGCCATCAAGCGGCGATCGCCGCGACCAGTGTGCAGCCGGCAGCGCGGGTGCGCTATTTCGAGATGTACCACAGCGCATCCGTGCTGACGCGCGCCGGCTGAGCGGCCGCAGCCGGCGCCTTGGTCGTTGGGGTCGGCGGCGGCGTATTCGACGTCACCGCAGTCGGCCACGTGGCGGCCGTATTCGGCATATTGGCCGTACTCGGTGTGTTCGACGCCGTCGCCGTCGCGCCCGACGTCGACGACGTGTTCAGATACCACAGTGCATCGGCCGACGCCGTACGCGTCGCCGGCGTATTCGCAGCGGCTTTCGATGCGGACTGCGCCGAAGTCGAAGGCCCGGGCCGCTGCGTCCCGGCCGCCTGTGCCGTCATCCCGGCCGCGCCGCGCTGCGCGCGCGCCTCGAACGGCCCCAACTGGAAGATCAACGTTTGCGCGGGGCGCGTCAAGACGGCATACGGAAACTGCAGTTCCCACGACATCAGCACGCGGCCCGACGACGTTTCGGTGAAGATCGCCGGCACGTGCTTCATGTCGCTGAACTGCACGTAGATCCGTGCACCGTCGTCGAAGACCTGGGTCGGCTTCGCCTGGTCCGCGCCCGTGACCGTCCATCCGAAGTTGTACGTACCGGCCGGACCGGCAGGCCCGCCTTGCGGCGGAGGAGGAGGCGGGGCCGGCGATACCGTGCGCGCTCGCGTGACCTGCGGCGCCGCGACGCTCAGGCTCGCGAACGGGTTGTACGCCTGTTGCTGTTGCGGCGGCGTAAAGGAAGGCGGAAGGATGGGCATGGGAGTATCCGGCGAATCCGGCATGGTCCGGATTGCATCATAGACTTTGCGCGCATACGCGAGGCGCTTGTCGGGCGACGCGGAGTTGTACGCGCCGATCGCGTTCCAGTTGGGGCCGAGCTGGCGGATGTTCTGCGACAGGATCCACGCGCCGACATACGCGTTCGTGCATGCATCGAACAGGCTCTCCCGCGTGATGCCTTCGCGCGCGAGCGTCGGCAGCCACGTGCTGTTGATCTGCATCAGGCCGATGTCGACCGTGCCGTTCGTATTCGTATTGACGGCGTTCGGATTCATCCCCGATTCGACCTGCGCGATGCCGCGCATCAGGGCGACGCTCACGTGCTGGAACGCGGCCGCGTCGTCGAGGCAATCGGCGCGCGCGACGCCGTGCAGTACGCACGACATCGCGATCGTCGAGGCGACCTTCAGCGTTTCGCGGCTGATCGAACGGGTTGTCTGACGCGGCATGGCAGGATGGGGCGGAATCCGGCCGCCCGGTGCAAGGAAATGACGAGAGACGCGAAGTGTGCCATAGCGAGCAGACAAATGGCTCGCGTCAAACTTTCCTTTGCAATTGCCCAGGCGCTCGCCCCGCATTTTTATCGCGTCGGATCATCGGTCGCGATGACGGTGGATCGGTAAAAATGGCCGCCATTTCTGCGAATGCCGGTGCAGTGGTGGTGCGCTGAATACTGACGTATCGCGTCAGTCATGCCGGGAGAACGGCGCTGAATCAAGCGGAATGGAAATCGCCCGGCAATCGGTGTCCGGGCCGGAAAGGGCGATGAAAAGACGACCGAAAGACGACGGCGGCCGAAGCCGCCGTGCGGGTGCATGCGGTTCCGGCCGGCCGCGCGGCGCGCAACCGGCCGCTTCGCATCAGAAGCGGTGGCGCAGGCCGAGGTTGACCATCGTCTGCGAGCTCGTGCCCGCATAGCCGTACGAACCGATCGATGCCTGTGCGGCCATCGAGCCGCCGTTGCCGTCGCCGGTCTGGCCGCTCGCGTGCTGGTAGGCGGCGGTCAGGTAGACGTCGGTGCGCTTCGACAGGTTGTAGTCCGCGCCGGCCGACACCTGGTGATAGGTGGCCGACGTGTCGCCGCCCGAGCGCGTGTAACTGTAGCCGACGCCGACGAGCAGCGCGTTCGTCGCCTGGTAGTTCACGAAGCCTTGCCCCGTGTTGTAGTGCTCGTTCGAGCCGAACACCGAGCTCGCGTCGCGGCGGTACTGCGCGTTGCTGTAGCCGAGGCCGAACGTGAACGGGCCGGCGACGTACTGGCCGGCGATGCGCGCGATGCCGATCGAGTGCGCGCTTGCATAACCGTTGTTGATCGGGCCGTCGAACGTGCCGTCCGACGAGCTGGTCCAGCCGCTGCGCAGGCCGTTCGACGCGGGGCTGTTGGTCGCGTGGAAGTAGCCGCCCGCGACGCTGAACGGGCCGTTGTTGTACGACACGGCGGCCGAATACGACTGCGCGGAGCCCGTGCTGCCGGCAATGCCGCCGAACGAGTACATCGCCGCGAACTGCAGGCCCGAATAGACGGCCGACGTGTACTTCACCGCGTTGTCGACGCGGAAGCTGTTGTCGTAGTTGTCGACGTCGCCCGGCGTCGCGAATACGCTGCCGAGATAATTGTCGGCGGTGATGCCCTGCACGAGGTCGACGAGCGGATCGTACTGGCGGCCGAACGTGAGCGTGCCGTAGCGGTCGCTCGTCAGGCCGACGAACGCCTGGCGGCCGAACAGGCGGCTGCCCTGGCCCTGCCGGCCGTTGCTCGGGTCGAAGCCGTTCTCGAGCTGGAACAGCGCCTTCAGCCCGCCGCCGAGATCCTCGGTGCCTTTCACGCCCCAGCGGCTGCCGGCCAGGTTGCCCGCGCTGCTGTTGCCGAGCATCCACGCGTTGTCCTTGCCCTGCGCATGGTTCACGTAGGTGATCGACGTGTCGATCACGCCATACAGCGTGACGCTCGACTGCGCATGCGCGACGGGCATTGCCGCGAACGACGCGACGGAAATCAACGAGAGGGTCGTGCGTTTCATTTCATCTCCTTGCGCATTGGCTTGTGTTCGTGATCCGGAATGGCAGGAGACTACAGATCCGGAATAAAACGGCAAAAACGAAATTCTCTTTTGTGGCCTGATGCGGACAGGAATGTACTCGGAAACGCACCATTGATGGATTTGAATTATTGATAATCGCGTATCAATCGGTTGTCATTTCGCGATTTAATTATTGCGATTTACATATTCCGTGATAATTTCCGGCGATTTTCGGGGAAATGGCGGCGGCCGGACTATTGTTATTGATCCGTCAAATGATTATTTAATGAATTGAATTGGCCGGGCTGTAAGGAACGTGTTAGCGGCGTATCGCCTGCGGCCGGCGACGGCATCGCGGCATCGCTGCCGCGTAGCTGTCGCGCACCGAAACCACGGTCGCAAGCCTGCTTTTGTATATAATAATCATTCTCATTTACAAAATTGCACCGCCTGCACACCCCGGAACCCGGCCATGTCCGCTGACAAGCTGTCTCTCCATCGAGAAATCGACGCCCTCTATGCCGGCCATCACGCGTGGCTGCGCGGCTGGCTGAGCCGGAAGCTCGGTTGCGCGCACCGCGCGGCCGACCTGGCGCACGACACGTTCATGCGCCTGCTCATACGCGACGAGCCGATCGGCGTCGACGAGCCGCGCGCGTTCCTGACGACGGTCGCGCAGCGCGTGCTGAGCAACCACTGGCGGCGCGAGCAGATCGAGCGCGCGTATCTCGACGTGCTCGCGCAGCGTGCGGAAGCGCATGCGCCGTCGCCGGAGGAGCGGGCCGTCGTGCTCGAGACGCTGCTCGAAATCGACCGGCTGCTCGACGGCCTGCCGCTCGCGGCGAAGCGCGCGTTCCTGCTCGCGCAGCTCGACGGTCTCACGCAGGCCGAGATCGCGCGCGAACTCGGCGTGTCGCTCGCGACGGTAAAGCGCTATCTCGTGAAGGCCGGCACGCAGTGCTTCTTCGCGATGGCGGCCTGACCGATGGCCGCCCCGGGAGCGCCGGCGGTGCCACCGCACGTCGCGCGTCGCGCGGTCGAATGGTGGGCCGACCGGCAGGCCGGCCGCACGGACGACGCATTCGACGCCGCGCTCGCGCGCTGGCGTGCCGAGGATCCGGCGCACGACGCGGCATGGCGTCATATCGAAACGATGCAGCGCAGGTTCGGCGGGCTGGCGGCCGGGCTCGATACTCAGGCCGCGCACGCGGCGTTGCTGCCGCCGCGTGCGGGCCGCCGCCGCGCGGCCGCGAAGGTGTTGGCCGTGCTGCTGTTCGCGGGCAGCGCCGCATGGATGGCCGAGCCCGCGCGGCGCGCGGCGGTCTGGCCGGCCGATCTGCGAACGGCGGTCGGCGAACGGCGCACGGTGACACTCGCGGATCGCACGGTCGTCGTGCTCGATACCGATACGGCGCTCGATGTACGCTTCGACGACACCGCGCGCCGGCTGCGCCTGCTGCGCGGCACGATCATGGTGACGAGCGGCCACGACGATCGCGTGCACGCGCGGCCGCTCGTCGTCGCGACCGCGCAGGGCGAGCTGCGGCCGCTCGGCACGCGTTTCGCGGTACGGCAGCGCGACGGTGCGACGCGCATCGAGGTGTTCGCCGGGGCCGTGCGCGTGCAGCCGGTCGACGCGACGGCCGGCACGCGTGTGATCGCGGCAGGCGAGGGTGCGGATTTCACGCGCGACGCAATCGGCGCGCCGGCACCGCTCGATGCGTATGCGTCCGCGTGGACGGACGGCATGCTCGTAGCGTCGCGCATGCGGCTGGCCGACCTCGTCGCCGAGCTCGACCGCTATCGCCGCGGCAGCCTGCGCTGCGATGCGGCCGTGGCCGACCTGCGCGTGTCGGGCACCTATCCGCTCGACGATCCCGCGCGCGTGCTCGACACGCTGACGGCGACGCTGCCGATCGACGTCGACTACCTGACGCGCTACTGGGCGACGGTCGTACCGGCCCGATCGTGAGCGCTGCGAAATTTTTTTTGCCGACCTGAGCTGTTTCTCGATGTTCGCGTGACATGGGTAATGAAAGCAGCACTGGCCCATCGTCCACCGACTCTCCGATCATGGTTTCCATCCGTCTCACGTATCGGCGCCACCCGGCGCCCGCCCGTCATCTGCCGCGTGCATTGCGCCCGGCCGCGCCCGCCGCACCGGGCCGCTTCGCGCGCCGGCTGGCCGGTGCCGTCCTGCTGTCGGCGCTGCTGCCGCTGCCCGCGCTGGCCGACACCGACACCGATGCGGTGCCTGCCGCGCAGCGCGCATCGCGTCGCGCGTTCGACATTCCGGCCGGCCCGCTCGAAGCGACGCTGAACCGGTTCGGGCGCGACGCAGGCATCCTGCTCGCGTTTCCGGCCGAGCTGACGGCCGGCCTGACGAGCGGCGGCGTACAGGGCCGGTTCGACGTTGACGGCGCGCTCGACCGCCTGCTGGCGGGCACGGGGCTCGTCGCGCTGCGCCAGCCGGGCGGCGGCTACACGCTGATGCGCGCGAGCGGCTCGGTCGCGCAGCCTGCGGCGGCCGGCGTGGCCGCAGGCGCCGAGTTGCCCGCGATCAATGTGCGCACCAGCGCGCTGCGCGCCGAAAGCTATCGAGCGCCGAAGGAAGCGGGCGTGCTGCGCTCCGACATCCCCCTGCTCGATACCGCGCAGGCCGTCAACATCGTGCCTGCGCAGGTGTTGCGCGACCAGCGCCCGCGCAACCTGGACGACGCGCTCGGCAACGTGAGCGGCATCACGCAGGGCAACACGCTCGCGGGTACGCAGGACACGATCATGAAGCGCGGCTTCGGCGGCAATCGTGACGGCTCGATCATGCAGAACGGAATGCCGCTCGTGCAGGGGCGCGCGTTCAACGCGGCGGTCGACAGCGTCGAGGTGCTGAAGGGGCCGACGTCGCTGCTGTACGGTCTGATGGACCCGGGCGGCGTGGTCAACGTCGTCACCAAGCAGCCGCAGCTCAAGCGCTACAACGCGATCTCGCTCGGCGCGTCGACGTTCGGGCACGGCAAGAACGGCGGCAGCGCGACGTTCGACTCGACGGGGCCGGTCGGCGATTCGCGGCTCGCGTACCGGCTGATCGTCGACCAGTCGAACGAGCAGTACTGGCGCAACTTCGGCGAATACCGGCAGACCTTCGTCGCGCCGTCGCTCGCGTGGTACGGCCGCGATACGCAGGTCGTCGTGTCCTACGAATATCGCAAGTTTCATTCACCGTTCGATCGCGGCACCGCGCTCGACCCGCGCACCAACGCGCCGCTCGACATTCCCGCGCGGCGGCGCATCGACGAGCCATTCAACAACATGGACGGCGAATCTCACCTCGCGCAGTTGAGCGTCGATCACCAGTTCAACGCGGACTGGAGCGCGCATTTCGGCTACAGCTACAACCGCGAGACCTACGACGCGAACCAGTTGCGCACGACGGGCGTCGATCCGGTGAAGGGCACGATGACGCGCAGCAACGACGCGACGCACGGCTCGCTCAGCACCGACAGCTACGGGATCGGCTACGTGAACGGCAAGCTGATGCTGGGCGGGATGCAGCACGACGTGCAGGTCGGCTTCGATACCGAATACCGCCGCATCTACCGCAAGGACATGCTGCGGCAGGCCGTGAAGACGCCGTTCAGCTATCTCGATCCCGCCTACGGGCTGCTGCCGCCGTCGAGCACGGTGTCGGCGAGCGACAGCGACCAGACCGACACGCTGCACGATGCGTCGGCGTTCGTACAGGACACGATCCACCTGACCGACAAGTGGATCGTGTCGGGCGGGTTGCGCTACATCACGTACAACCAGGTCGCGGGGCGTGGGCGGCCGTTCGTCGCGAACACCGATCTCAGCGGCTCGAAATGGCTGCCGCGCGCGGGCGTCGTCTACAAGTGGACCGACACGTTCTCGCTGTACGGCAGCTATTCGCAGTCGCTGAAGCCGTCGTCGTCGATCGCGCCGATGACAGGCTACATCATCGACGGCGCGACGCCGCCCGAGGAAGCGACCGCGTGGGAAGTGGGCGGCAAGCTCGACCTGCCGGGCGGGATGACGGGCACGCTCGCGTTGTTCAACATCGACAAGAAGAACGTGCTCGTGTCGCAGTACAACGACGCAACCAAGCTGACCGACTGGCGCACGTCGGGCAGGGCGCGTTCGCGCGGGATCGAGCTCGACGTGTCGGGCAAGCTCGGCGAACGCGTGAACGTGATCGCGAGCTACGCGTACATCGATGCGAAGACGACCGAGGATCCGCTGTACACGGGCAACCAGCTGTGGAACGTCGCGCGTCACACCGCGTCGCTCGCGGCCGTCTACGACTTCGGCACGGTGGTTGGCGGCGACGACCTGCGCATCGGCGCGGACGTGCGCTACGTCGGCGCGCGGCCCGGCGATTCGGCGAACAGCTTCACGCTGCCTTCATACGTGCTTGCCGACGCGTTCGCCACGTACGACACGCGGATCGGCAAGCAGAAGCTGTCGTTCCAGCTCAACGTGAAGAATCTTTTCAATCGCACGTACTACCCGTCGAGCGCGAACCGCTACTTCGTCGCGATCGGCGATGCGCGACAGGTGTCGTTGCTGACCACGCTGCAGTTCTGACCAAACAATCGCCGCGCGGCCGAAACGACGGCGCGCGGCTTCGGAGAAGATCCAGATGAACCGGAAGATGAAGACCGGCGCCGTGCGCGCCGTTGCCGCCGGAGCGCGGCGCCGCGCGTTGCGCGCGATCGCGGGCTCGGTGTTCGCGCTGTGCGCGGGCCTGGGTGCAGGTGTATCGACACCCGCGTTGGCAGCCGATGCACCGCCGGCCGTCACGCGCGTCGCGATGCTCGTGCAACTGCGCGGCCCGAACCTGAAGGTCGACGAGCGCATCGGCCAGCATCTCGGCGAACGCGGCTACGCGGTGCGCCTGATCGACGAGTCGGCGACGCCCGATGCGGCGCGCGATGCCGACCTGGTCGTGATCTCGTCGACGGTGTCGTCGAAGAACGTGCGGCCGGGCTGGCGCACGCTCGACAAGCCGCTCGTGACCTGGGAGAACGACCTGCTCGACGATTTCGCGATGACGGGCAAGCGTCACGACGTCGACTTCGGTGAAACGGGCAAGGAGCGCTACCTGTGGCTCGTCAACGCGCCGCATCCGGTTTCGGCCGGGCTGCCGGCCGGCGCGACGAACGTATACGGCAAGCAGGCGCCGATGAGCTGGGGCAAGCCGGGGCTCGGCGCGATCACGATCGCGACCGTGTACGGCCAGCCCGACAAGGCCGCGATCTTCGCGTACGAGAAGGGTGCGACGATGGACTACGAAGCACTCGCGCCGGCGCGCCGCGTGATGTTCTTCCTCGACAACGACACGTTCACGAACCTGTCGCCGGCCGGGCTCGCGCTGTTCGACGCGGCCGTCGACTGGGCGGCCGGGCGGCGCTGATCCGCAACGGCTACGGCGTCGCCGGGCGCGCGACTCAGGTCGCCGGTGGCGGCGAGCGCCGCCGCGATGCCTCTTCGATCAACCGGGCCAGCATCTGCGCCGGTTCCGACATCGTCCGCCGTGCGCGATGCACGAGCCCGATGTCGCGGTGAAACGTGTGGTGTCCGAGGTCGATCGCGTGCACGCCGGCCGGCCAGCGGCGATACGCGGCGGTCTGCGGCACGATCGCGATGCCGACGCCGTTCTCGACCAGCTTGACGATCGCGTCGAGCTCGTCGAGTTCGCAGGTGTCGCGCACCGCGATGTGCATCTTCCGCAGAAAACGATCGACCTGGCGGCCGCCGAACGACGCACGGTCGTAGCGCACGAACGGCTCGTTCGCGAGCAGCGCGGCCCAGTCCTTGCCCTTCACGCCGCGCGGCACGATCAGCCGGAACGGCTCCTGCGCGAGCGTCGTCCAGTGCAGGTCGCTCTGCAGCGAAAACGGCGGCCGGATGATCGCGGCCATGTCGATCTCGCCCGCGTCGACGCGGTTGACCAGCTCGATCGACAGCCCCGGTATCACGCGTGTGCGGCACGCGGGATGCCGGCGATGGAAATCGGCCAGCGCGGCCGGCAGCAGCGCGCTCTGCACCGACGCGATCGCGCCGATCGTCACGCGCACGGCGGCCGGCGAGCCGGGCGCGGTCGAGCTCAGGTTCTCGTACTGACGGATCAGCGCCTGCGCCTGGTCGAGCACGTGATGGCCCATCTCGTTGAGACGGGCCGAGCGGCCTTGCCGGTCGAACAGCGCGAAACCTAGTTCGGCTTCGAGGCGCTGCATCTGTGCGCTGACGGCCGCCTGCGTCAGCCCGATACGGTTGCCCGCAGCGGCGAACGTGCCTTCGCGGGCGACGGCGACAAGGGTTTTCAGCTCGCGAATCATTGATCAATTCTGTTTGTGAATGGCAAAACTATATATTGATTTAATTTTTTCCTGACGGTGTCTACCATGGTGCGATCCTCGCGCCATGCGAGCGTTCCTTCACGAGGCAACCATGAGTCTTTCCCCGTTTCACCTGGCGATTCCGGTCTACGACCTGCCGGCCGCGCGCGATTTCTACGGCCGCGTGTTCGGGCTGGAAGAGGGGCGTTCGAGCACGCAGTGGGTCGACTTCGACTTCTACGGGCACCAGCTCGTGATTCACGAGCATCCGAAGACAGCGTCGCAGGACGGCGCGCATACGAATGCCGTCGACGGTCACGACGTGCCGGTGCCGCATTTCGGCGTCGTGCTCGACTGGGCGAGCTGGGAAGCGCTGGCCGAGCGGTTGAAATCGTTCGGCGTGACCTTCGCGATCGAACCGTACGTGCGGTTCAAGGGGCAGGTCGGCGAACAGGCGACGATGTTCCTGTTCGATCCGTGCGGCAATGCGCTCGAGTTCAAGGCGTTCCGCGACATTGGGCAACTGTTCGCGAAGTGACGGATCGGGCGAGTCTGCGCCGATTGAAAATGGGTGCGAGAATGCGGCCTCATGCCGGGCCGCGTGCAGGCGCTCCGGCCTGCGCCGCGCCGCACGGCATCCGTCCGTGCGAGCCGTTCTCCAAGGAACCCGTATGGACAGTCACATCGCTCCGGTGGAGCTGAAGAAAGCCTACCGTCTCCTCAACCACGGCCCGACCGTGCTCGTGTCGGCCCGCCACGACGGCGTCGACAACGTGATGGCCGCCGCGTGGGCGTGCGCGCTGGACTTCCTGCCACCGAAGCTGACGGTCGTGCTCGACAAGTCCGCGAAGACGCGCGAGCTCGTCGAGCGCAGCGGCACGTTCGTGATCCAGGTGCCGACGGCCGCGCAATTGCAGCTCACGCACGCGGTCGGCAGCCACAGTCTTGCCGAGCGGCCGGACAAGCTGCGCGAAGCGGGCGTCACGCTGTTCGACGTCGACGGCCATGACCTGCCGTTCGTCGCCGGCTGCTCGGGCTGGCTCGCGTGCCGGCTGATTCCCGAGCCGCACAACCAGCAGACCTACGACCTGTTCATCGGCGAGGTGATCGGTGCGTGGTCCGACACGCGCGTGTTCCGCGACGGCCACTGGTATTTCGAATCGGCCGATCCGGCGCTGCGTAGCCTGCACTACATCGCGGGCGGCAATTTCTATGCGATCGGCGAGTCGCTGCACGTCGATCCGGACGCGCAATAAGCGTTACGCAGGCGTTCTTTCCCGGTCCGGGCGCGCGGTTTACGCGCGCTTTTCCAATTCCGCCAGCATCGCTTCGGCGAACGCCTGCGCGACGCGCGGCAGCGTGCGCCCGCGTTTCGTGACGAGCGCGATCGGCCGCACGAACGCGGGATCGTCGATCGGCTTCGCGACCAGCTCCGGTTCGGCGCGCACCTCGCGCGCGGTCGCGGGCAGGATCGTCACGCCGAGGCCGCCGCGCACCATCGCGACGGCCGTCATCATGTAGGTCGGCTCGCACGCGATGTCGGGCGTGCAGCCGGCCGCTTCCAGCGCGGCGTCGACGACGCTGCGCACGCTCGTGCCCTGCGCGGTCAGCACGAGCGGCACGCCCGCGACGTCGGCGGTGCTCACGCGGCGCTTGCGCGCGAGCGGATGATCTTTCGGGCACACGACGACGAGCCGGTCGGCGCCCGTGTACAGCACTTCCAGCGATGCATCGAACGCATCGCCTCCCGTCAATCCAAGATCGGCTTCCTCGTTGCGTACGAGCGCGGTGACGAGGCTCGCGACGCCGTCGCGAATCTCGAAGCCCGCGCGCGGCACGTCGCGCCGGAACGACTGGATCAACTCAGGCAGCACGCTGGACGCGAAGGTCGGCAGGCACGCGAGCCGCACCGTGCCGCTCGTGCCTTCGCCGAGCGCGCGCGCATCGCGCAGCACGCGCTCCATGTCGTCGAGCGAGCGCTGCAGCAGCGGCAGCAGCTCGCGCCCGGTCTGCGTGAGTGCGACGCTGCGGCTGTTGCGGTCGAACAGCCGCGCGCCGACGATTTCCTCGAGCCGGCGGATCTGCACGGTCAGCGCCGGCTGCGACAGGTGCAGCCGCGCGGCCGCGCGCGTGAAGTTGCCGGCGTGCGCGACGGTGACGAAGGCGCGGATGTCGCGAATATTCAGATCCATAACGATTCGTGATTGCTGCGATCAAATCATTTCAATTGTGCTATCGCTGCGCCGACCTTACGCTCGTCTCCAACAAAAGACAAGGTAGGAGACACGGATGCTGCCGTTACTCGGGCTTGGCACGATCGTCGTGCTGCTGGCCGCGATTCTGTCGAAGCGGATGTCGCCGCTCGTCGCGCTGATCATCGTGCCGATCGCGGCGTCGCTGATCGGCGGTTTCGGGCTGCACACCAGCAAGTTCGTGATCGACGGGCTGAAGGGCCTCGCGCCCGTGGTCGGGATGTTCGTGTTCGCGATCCTGTATTTCGGGACGATCACCGACGCCGGCACGCTCGACCCGATCATCGACCGCATCCTGCGTGCGGTCGGCACGCGGCCGACGCGCATCGTGATGGGCACGACGCTGCTCGCGCTGCTGATTCATCTCGACGGCTCGGGCGCTGTCTGCTTTCTCGTGACGATACCGGCCGTGCTGCCGCTGTACGACCGGCTGAAGATGGATAGGCGCGTGCTGGCCGCGGCCGTGTCGATGGCCGCGGGCATCAACTTCCTGCCGTGGACGGGGCCGATGATCCGCGCGTCGGCGTCGCTGCACCTGCCGGTGTCGGCGCTGTTCAATCCGCTGATTCCGGTTCAGGCGATCGGGCTCGTGTTCGTGTTCGGCGTCGCGTACTGGCTCGGGCGGCGCGAGGAGAAGCGGCTCGGCCTCACGCGCGACGATGCATCGATCCCGCTGCCGACGCGCGAACTGACGCCCGACGAGCAGGCGCTGCGCCGGCCGCACCTGTTCTGGTTCAACCTCGTGCTGACGCTCGTCGTGCTCGGCACGATGGTCGTGATGGGCGAGAAGATCCCGCCGGCGATCATGTTCATGGTCGGGCTGTGCATCGCGCTGATGGTGAATTACCCGGACGTCGACATGCAGAGGAAGCGGGTCGACGCGCATGCGCGCGCGGCGCTGATGATGGCCGGCATCCTGCTCGCGGCCGGCGTGTTCACGGGGATCATGCAGGGCAGCGGGATGCTGAAGGCGATGGCGCAGGCGGCGGTCGGCTTCGTGCCGCCGTCGATGGCCGGCCATATTCCGGTGGTGCTCGGCCTCGCGTCGATGCCGCTCAGCATGCTGTTCGATCCCGATTCGTTCTACTTCGGCGTGCTGCCGGTGATCGCGGAGGTGGCCGGCCAGCTCGGCGTGCCGGCCGTGCAGGTCGGGCAGGCCGCGTTGCTCGGCCAGATGACGACCGGGTTCCCGGTCAGCCCGCTGACGCCCGCGACGTTCCTGGTCGTCGGCCTGTGCGGCATCGAGCTGGCCGAGCATCAGAAATTCACGTTCCCGCTGCTGTTCGGCGCCTCGATCGTGATGACGATCGCGTGCGTCGTGCTGGGCATCTTTTGATTTTTCCCGGCGGCGCACCCGCCGGACGACGGTACGGACATGACTGCAAAGCAACCTGAACGGCGCGTGCGCATCGGCGCGGGCGCCGGCTACTCGGGCGACCGGATCGAGCCCGCGGTCGAGCTGGCCGAACACGGGCAGCTCGACTATCTCGTCTTCGAATGCCTGGCCGAGCGCACGATCGCGATCGCGCAGCAGGCGCGCCGCAAGGATCCGGCGCTCGGCTACGACCCGCTGCTCGACGCGCGAATGCGTGCGGTGCTGCCGGTCGCGGTGCCGAAGGGCGTGCGCATCGTATCGAACATGGGCGCGGCGAACCCGCGTGCAGCCGCGCAGCGCACTGCACGGATCGCGCAATCGCTCGGCATCGCGGGGCTGAAAGTCGCGGCGGTCGAAGGCGACGACGTGCTCGACGTCGTGCTGCGCGGTGCGTTCCGTTTCGAGGAATCGGGCGACGAAGTCGCCGCGTATCGCGACCGCATCGTGTCCGCGAACGCGTACCTCGGCGCCGCGCCGATCGTCGACGCGCTCGCGGCCGGCGCGGACGTCGTGCTGACCGGGCGCGTCGCCGATCCGTCGCTGTTCGCCGCACCGCTGATCCACGCGTTCGACTGGCGGATGGACGACTGGGACACGCTCGGGCAGGCGACGGTCGTCGGCCATCTGCTCGAATGCGCGGGGCAGGTGACGGGCGGCTATTTCGCCGATCCCGGCTACAAGGACGTGCCGGATCTCGCTCGCCTCGGCTTCCCGATCGGCGAAGTCGCGGCGGACGGCTCGGTCGTGATCACGAAGGTGGCGCACGCGGGCGGCCGCGTGAGCGCGGCGACCTGCAAGGAACAACTGCTCTACGAGATTCACGACCCGGCGCGGTATCTGCAGCCCGACGTCGTCGCGGATTTCACGCGGGTCGCGGTCGCGGAGGAAGCAACGGACCGTGTGCGGGTGACGGGCGGGCGCGGCACCGCGCGGCCCGATACGCTGAAGGTGTCGGTGGCGTACGTCGACGGCTACATCGGCGAAGGGCAGATCTCGTACGGCGGCTCCGGCGCGCTCGAACGCGCGCGTCTCGCGCTCGACATCGTCCGCGAGCGGCTGGCGCTGACCGGCGTCGCCGCGACCGAGTTGCGCTTCGACCTGATCGGCGTCGATTCGCTGTATGGCGACGCGACGCCGGCCGTGCGCGGCGAGCCGGCCGAGGTGCGCGTGCGGGTGGCCGGCCGTGCGGCGAGTGCCGACGAAGCGGTGCGGATCGGCAACGAAGTCGAGACGCTCTATACGAACGGGCCGGCCGGCGGCGGCGGCGCGTTCAAGTCGACGCGCGAGGTGATCGCGGTGCAGTCGGTGCTGCTGCCGCGCGCGGCGGTGACGCCGTCGTTTTCATTCGTGGAGGCATGATGCAACTGCGTGAACTCGCGCACGCGCGCACCGGCGACAAGGGCAATACGCTGAATGTGTCGGTCATCTGCCGCGATCCGCGTCATTACGACCATCTGCGCACGCATCTGGATGCCGGCAAGGTGAAGGCGTGGCTCGCGGGCATCGTGCACGGCGACGTCGTGCGCTACGAATTGCCGGCACTGGGCGCGTTCAACTTCGTGCTGCGCGATGCGCTCGGCGGCGGCGTGACGCGCTCGCTCGCGCTCGATGCACACGGCAAGTCGGTCAGTTCGGCGTTGCTGGCGATCGAGGTGCCCGACCCGGCGTGACGGACGGCGTCCGCGCCGGGGTGCGGGCACAAGGTCACGGAATCAGCAGCTCGCGGCGCCCGTCCGCGTGTTCGATGCGCTCGCCGGCGATGTGCAGGCGCTGATCCTTTCGATAATCGTAGATTGCGCGCGACGCGGCGAGCGGGTCGAAATCGTGTTGCCGGCTTCGAAAATCACGTTGCCGAACGGATCGACCGCGAGGCTGTCGCCCGCGAACACGACGTCGTGTGTGCTTTTGCCTGCCCGGTTTCGCTTTTTTTCGCCGGTCCGACCAGTCCGACCTCAAGTTGCGTCTCGCGCGGTCGTTAAGGACGATTGAGTGCCCATTTGACCAATCGAAAACAACGCGGCAACCGGAGATCACCGTCATCATGCTGTCATCGATTCGCGCCCGAATTCTGGCGACCTGCGTCGCCATCGTGGTCACGGCCCTGGCCGTGACAGGCGGCCTTGTTTACTACGTCGTCAAGCAGCACAACGACGCAACCATCGACCAGAACCTGCAGTCCGTCCTGACCGGCCACGCGCTCGCGCTCGACGAATGGGTCGCGAGCCGCGCGCAGCAGACCCAGGCGCTCGCGGACACGCTGGCGCCGGGCGAAGGCGATCCGCTGCCGGCGCTGACGCTGCTCGGCAAATCGGGCGGCTTCCAGGTGCTCACGCTCGGCCTGCCGGACCGCACGGCGTTCTCGAACGTCCCGCTCGCGGCCGGCTACGATCCGACCGCGCGCCCGTGGTTCAAGCAGGCGGTCGAGGCCGGCCGGCTCGTCGTCACGGCGTTGTACCGCGACGCGTCGACCGGCAAGCCCGCCTTCGCGTTCGCCGCACCGATCGTGCGCGGCGGCACGCTGAAGGGCGTGCTCGCGGCGAGCCTCTATATGGAGCGCGCGAGCGCGATCGTGGCATCGATGCACCCGACGCCGTCGAGCTTCGCGTTCCTGGTCGACAAGAGCGGGCGCCTGATCGCGGGCGCGAAGACCGATCTGATCATGAAGCCGGCCGTCGAGCTGTCGCCCGAACTGACGCCGGAGCGCCTCGCCGGCCTGCAGGCGGCGACCGAACCGGTGGCGATCGACGTGGACGGCGTGACCAAGCTGCTCCGCGCGCGCCCGATCGCCGGGACGGACTGGTCGCTCGTGATGGCGCTCGATCGGTCGGACGTGACGGCCGGCATGCGGGCCGTCGCGACGACGACGCTCGTTGCGATCCTCGTCGTCGCCTGCGTCGCGGCAGCGCTCGTCGGCGCGCTGACGAACGCGGCGTTCAAGCGCGTGCTGCTCGTGCGCGACGCGCTGACCGACGTCGCGAGCGGGAGCGGCGACCTGACGAAGCGGCTGCCGGCCGACGGCCGCGACGAGGCCGCGCAGATCGCGCACGCTTTCAATATGTTCGCCGAAAAGATCAGTGCGATCCTGCTGCAGATTCGCGGCTTCAGCGAATCCGTGAACGTGGCGAGCGCGGAGATCGCGCAGGGCAACCAGGATCTGTCGAGCCGCACCGAACTTGCGGCATCGAGCCTGCAGGAGACGGCGGCCGCGCTCGAGGAGATCGCCGGCACGGCACGCAACTCGGCCGATGCGGCCACGCAGGTGAGCCGGCTGGCGGAATCGGCGTCGGGTGTCGCCGTGCGCGGCGGCGAGGTGGTGAGCGAGGTGGTCGCGACGATGGACGAGATCACGAAGGCGTCGGCCGAGATCTCGAACATCATCGGCGTGATCGACGGCATCGCGTTTCAGACCAACATCCTCGCGCTGAATGCGGCCGTCGAGGCGGCGCGCGCGCACGAGCACGGGCGGGGCTTCGCGGTGGTCGCGGGCGAGGTGCGCACGCTCGCGCAACGCAGCGCGGTGGCGGCCAGGGAAATCAAGCAGTTGATCCAGTCGTCGGTCGAGAAGATCGAGGGCGGTTCGGGGCTCGTGCAGACGGCCGGTGCGACGATGGACGAGATCGTCGAGGGCGTGCGCGGCATCACGAGCGTGATCGCGGAAATGACGGTCGCGGCGAACGAGCAGAGCACCGGGCTCGCGCAGGTGAACCAGGCCGTGTCGCAGCTCGATCACTCGACGCAGCAGAATGCGGCGCTCGTCGAGGAATCGGCTGCCGCCGCGGCGCTGTTGCGCGAGCAGGCGGCGCAGCTCGCGCAGACGGTCGGCGAATTCAAGCTCGCGGGTTCGCACCGGGCCGAAACGGTATCGGTGTGATCCGGCCGCGGTCGCCGAAGGCTGCGAGAGGGATGCACGAAGGGGGAGCGGCGGAACGGGCGCCGTGCGTGTACGCTACGGGCTCGCGGGTGCATGCCCGCGCGCGCGGCGCGGGCCGCGCGCATCGACCGGGTCCTGCAATGAAGAACGAAATCGTAACGCCGGCCGGCGCGAATGGCGAGGCCGGGCGTCGTCGCCGGTTCGCGGCTTCGCCAGCCGCATTTGCCGCACTCACGGTGCTCGCCGCGCTCTCCGCGTCGTCGCCTGTCTCCGCGGCCGATCCGATTCATCCGGACCGTCAGTTGCAGAAGTTCATTAGCGACAGCTACGGCACGTGGCGCGCGGACCGCAAGGGCTGGCAGTCGGACGCGGGGGATTCGATATATTCGCCGTGCGGCTCGCTGCGCGTTGCGACTGCCGACGGCCCGCGGTATCTGCTCGCGATGTGCGGCGAGACCGAAGCGGCCGTGCAGAACGGAATGCCGGGTATGGACAGCGACGCCACGCCGGGCACGGTCGATCTGTACGTGCTGCGGCTTTCGCCGGACGGCAAGGGACTCGAAGCGGTGTCGAAGAAGACGGACATCGCGTCCGGCACGCGCGGCGAGCCGGGCACGCCGCGTATCGAGCGGCTCGGGCCGCACCTGTTTGGTTTCGTCATCGGCGACGGCGATTCGCGACAAGGCTATACGCAACGTATCCGTTCGATCTGGCTGCCGTACGGCGATGCGCTGGTGCTTGCGGCGGCGCGCATCAACGAGGCGCTCGACAATGCAGAGTCGAACGAATGCGCGAACGCCCCGGTGCGTTGCGAAGCGCTGCGCTTCGAGATCACGCCGGACCTGACCGGCACCGGCGCCGTCTATCCGTTGATCGTGACCGAAACCGGCACGCGCGGCGATCGCGCGGTCCGGGCGCGCTACGTGGTGAAATTCGACGCGGCGCGTGGCCGCTACGTCGTGCCGAAGGCGGTGCGGGAAGGGTATTGAGTGGTTGCAGCGCGACGCGAAGGCCGCGTCGCACCCTCCGCGCATCACACGTACAGGTAACGCACCAGATGGAAGAACACCGGCGCGGCGAAGCAGATCGAGTCGACGCGATCGAGCATCCCGCCGTGGCCGGCGATCATCGAGCCCCAGTCCTTCGTGCCGAGCGAGCGCTTGACGGCCGACAGCACGAGCCCGCCGACGAAGCCCGCGATCACGATCGCGAGCGAGATCCCGAACGCCGCGCCGAAGCTGAACGGCGTCACGCGATACAGCGACGCGCCGCACAGCGTCGCGAGCAGGCCGCCGCCGACGAAGCCTTCGACCGTCTTCGACGGCGACAGCTGCGGCGCGATCTTGCGGCGCCCGAACAGCTTGCCGACGACGTACTGCAGCACGTCGCTGATCTGCACGACGACCAGGAAGAAGAACAGCAGCAGCGCGTTCTGCCCCGCGTAGCGCGGAATGTCGAGGATCAGCACGGCCGGCGCGTGGCTCAGCCCGTACACGCATACCATCAGCGCCCAGTTGATCTTCGCGTTGCGGCTCAGGAATTCGCGCGTGTCCTGCGTGAGCGCCGACACGAGCGACATCGCGAAGAACAGGTGCACGGGCACGAAGATCGAATACATCCCGTACCAGTTGATCCCGAGCAGCAGGTACTGCACGGGGATCGCGACGAAGAACGCGATGAAGAGCGTCGTGTGGTCGCTCGCGGTGGTCGGCGTGAGCGTGATGAATTCGCGCAGCGTCAGGTACGACAGCAGCGCGAACACGAGATACGTGACGTTGTTGCCGAGGCCGATCGCGATGGCCATGATCGCGATCATCGCCCACCACGCGCGGATGCGCTGGTTCAGGTTGACGATGGTCGAGCTCGTGCCGCCGCTGCGCGCGCCGAGGATCGCGCCGATCACGGTGGCGACGACGAGCACGCCCGTGACGCCCGCGACCAGTTCCCAGAAGAGAGTTCGCATGGGGATATCCGGAAAAAGGGAGTGGAGGGCGCCGCGTTCAGCCCGCGGGCCGCTGCGGCGCGAGCGCGACGATCGCGTCGCGCATGCGGGCGAGGAACGTCGGCTTGTCTTCCTGGTCGCCGAGCGCATCGTTCGCGCCGAAGTGCACCTTGCAGATCAGCGGCACGGGCCAGATCGCGCCCTTCGGCATGATGCGCTGCAGGTTCTCGAGGTAGACCGGCGCGAGCGCGACGTTCGGGAACTCGGTCGCGAGATGGAACAACCCGCTCTTGAACGGCTGCGGCAGCACGTCGGCGCCGCGCGTGCCTTCCGGGAAGATGATGATCGAGTGGCCTTGCCGTAGCGCGTCGCGCACCGGTTCGAGCGGGTCGCCGCCGGATTCGCGGTGACGGTCGATCAGCACCACGTTCAGCAGCTTCTGCGCGATGTGGCGCTTCATGTCGCTGCTGTCCCAGTAGTCGCGCGCGGCGACCGGCCGCACGACCGCGCGCACGTCGCGCGGCAGCGCGGCGAGGATCGCGAGCGTGTCGATGTGGCTCGTATGGTTCGAGAAATAGATCTTCTGCGTCGGGGACGGCGGCGCCAGATGCCAGACCGGATACGCGCCGGCGACGAGCCGCACGATGGACAGCAGGAAGTCGCGCTGCCAGACGTCGACGATGTTCATCGGCGCGGTGCCTCCTGCCTGCATGCCCGGCCTGCCGCGCATGCGCGGCGGGCGGGATCCCGGAATGCCGGCGCGGCAGGATGCGCGCCGGACGGCCTTTGTTTAAATTTTTTCAAGTTCGTGGCTGCCTGTCGCAGGTCCGCGATAATCGGACGGTTCGCCGTCACGCCACGCTGCGTAGCGGCGAATGTGCCGGTCGGCGGCGTGATGATCGGCCATTGCACGAGCGCCCGTTTGCAGTTCGAATGGATCCTCGCTGCGATCGGGCCAGCGGATTATCGCGAGTTTCCGCCAAAAACGCCAGATTGGCGCCGCGCGGGCGGCCCCGTGGCGTGCTTGACGCATCGGAGCGGCTCGGCGACGATGAGGGCCGTCCATTGAAGGCCGACGAAGGCCGTTTCGCCGCCCGGGGCATGGCGGCGGGAAACGTGTCCGACTGTGCCGCGCGAAAAATACGAATACGAAACGATGAGCCTCTACGCACTCAAACCCAAATTCCAGGACCGTCTGCGCCCGTTCGCGAATTCGCTCGCCGAACGCGGCGTCACCGCCAACCAGGTCACGCTGTTCGCGGCCGGCGGCTCGATCGTCGTCGGCGCGCTCGCCGGGCTTGGCGTATTCGCCCGCGTGCTGTTCCTGCTGATTCCGTTGTGGCTGTTCGCGCGGATGGCGCTCAACGCGATCGACGGCATGCTCGCGCGCGAACACGGGCAGAAGAGCACGCTCGGCGCATACCTGAACGAGCTGGGCGATATCGTGTCCGATGTCGCGCTCGTGCTGCCGTTCCTCGCCATTTCCGCGTTCGCTCCGGCGGACGTCTGGCTGTTCGCGCTGACGGCGGTGATCGTCGAATGCGCAGGGCTGATCGGGCCGCTCGTCGGCGCAACGCGCCGCTACGACGGCCCGTTCGGCAAGAGCGACCGCGCGCTGGCCCTCGGCGCGTTCGCGCTGTGGATCGGCTTCGGCCTGCCGGTCGGCAGCATCGCCGCGTGGCTGTGGCGGCTGCTGATCGTGCTGTCGATCGTGACGGTGGTGCGGCGCGTGCAGGCCGGCATCGCCGAAAAGGGCGGTTGACCGACGAGGCGCCGGAGGGCGGCGCCACATGATTCGAATAACGAAACGAGAGAGATCGCATGAGCACACGCACGGCCCGCGAGGCCGGCTTCATCACGCACGACGGCGAAACGCTGTTCTATCGTCACTGGCCCGCGACGGGCCCGCACTGCCGCGGCGCAATCGTGCTGCTGCATCGCGGCCACGAGCATTCGGCGCGCGTCGCGCATCTCGTCGACGAGCTCGACCTGCCGGATTTCGCGTTTTTCGCATGGGACGCGCGCGGCCACGGCCGCTCGCCCGGCGCGCGCGGCTATAGCCCGAGCGCGGCCGCGTCGGTGCGCGACCTGCAGACCTTCGTCGAGCATATCCGCGACACGCACGGCATCGCGATCGAGGACATGGCCGTGGTCGGCCAGAGCGTCGGTGCAGTGCTGGCCGCGACCTGGGCGCACGACTACGCGCCGCCGATCCGCTGCCTCGTCGTCGCGTCGCCGGCATTCCACATCAAGCTCTACGTGCCGTTCGCGCGGCCGGGGCTGCGGCTGATGCACAAGCTGCGCGGGCTGTTCTACGTGAACAGCTACGTGAAGCCGAAATTCCTCACGCACGATCCCGAGCGGATCGCGAGCTACGCGTCCGATCCGCTGATCACGCGGCCGATCGCGGTCAACATGCTGCTCGACCTGCACGACACCGCGCAGCGGATCGTCGCCGACGCGGCCGCGATCACCGTGCCGACGCAACTGTTGATTTCGGGCGCCGACTGGGTCGTGCATCGCGGCCCGCAGGACCGCTTCTTCGAACGGCTCGGCTCGGCGCGCAAGGAGCGCATCGTGCTGCCGGGCTTCTATCACGACACGCTCGGCGAGCGCGACCGCGCACAGGCGCTCGCGCCGCTGCGCGCGTTCGTGCTGCGCGAGTTCGATACGCCGAGCCCGCGCGTGTCGCTCGCCGACGCCGACCGGCGCGGCGCGTTCCACGACGAATACGCGGCGCTCGGCCGCCCGCCCGCGAACGTGTTCGCGCGTGCGTACTGGGCGCTCACGCGCGCCGGCCTGAAAGCGGGCGGCGCGCTGTCGGACGGCATCGCGCTCGGGCTGCGGCTCGGTTTCGATTCGGGCTCGACGCTCGATTACGTGTACCGCAACCGCGCGCAGGGGCGGCTCGGCGTCGGCGCGCTGGTCGACCGCACGTATCTCGATTCGCCGGGCTGGGTCGGCATCCGCCAGCGCAAGGTGCATCTGCAGGAGCTGATCGGCGCGGCGATCGGCCGCCTGCGCGGCCACGGCACGCCGGTGCGGATCGTCGACATCGCGGCCGGGCACGGGCGCTACGTGCTCGACGCGATCGCGACGGCCGCCGAGCGCGACGGCGCGGCGCCCGACGACATCACGCTGCGCGACTACAGCCCGCCGAACGTCGAGGCCGGGCGCGTGCTGATCGCCCAGCGCGGGCTCGAGCCGATCGCGCGCTTCGAGCGCGGCGACGCGTTCGACGAGGCGTCGCTCGCGACGCTCGAGCCGCGTCCGACGCTCGCGATCGTGTCGGGTCTCTACGAACTGTTCGGCGAGAACGCGCTGATCGAACGTTCGCTGCGCGGGCTCGCGCAGGCCGTGCCGCCGGGCGGCTATCTCGTCTATACGGGGCAGCCGTGGCATCCGCAGCTCGAATTCATCGCGCGCGCGCTGAACAATCACCGCGGCGAGGCGACCTGGGTGATGCGCCGCCGCTCGCAGGCCGAGATGGACGAACTCGTCGCGCGCGCGGGGTTCCGCAAGCTCGACCAGCGGATCGACGAGATGGGCATCTTCACGGTCAGCCTCGCGCAGCGGCTCGACGCGTCATGAGCGCGCTCGGCGGCGGCGCGAGCGGCCTCGCCGAGCCGGCGGCCGGCGCGCGCGACGCGTCGTTCGCGCTGCGCTTCGGCTGGCTCGCGGCGATGGGCGCCGTGTTCTTTTCGACGTACGGCTTCGCGAACTGGCTCGCCGCGCGCCGCGCGGCAGTGCCGACGTTCGCGTTCGGCTGGGAGCACGCGGTCCCGTTCGTGCCGTGGACGATCGTGCCGTACTGGTCGATCGATCTTCTGTATGCGCTGTCGTTCTTCTTCTGGACGCGCCGCGACGATCTGCTCGATCACGTGAAGCGGTTGCTGACCGTGCAACTGGTGTCGGTCGCGTGCTTCATCGCGTGGCCGCTGCGCTTCGGTTTCGAGCGACCCGACCCGGGCGGCGCGGCCGGCGCGCTGTTCACGCTGCTGATGGGCTTCGACAAGCCGTTCAACCAGGCGCCGTCGCTGCACATCGGGTTGCTCGTCGTGCTGTGGGCCGTCTATGCGAAGCATCTGCGCGGTACGGTCGCGCGCGTGGTGCTGCATCTGTGGTTCGCGGCGATCGGCGTGTCGGTGCTGACGACCTACCAGCATCACGCGATCGACGTGCCGACCGGCGCGGCCGTCGGCTGTCTCGCGCTGTTCCTGTTTCCGCTGCGCGATGCCGCGGGCCGGCTGCCGGGCGCCGATGCGTCGCCGGGCGCGGCCGGCCGCGCGCTCGCGCGTCGTTATGCGCTCTGTGCGGTGCTGGTCGCGCTCGTGGCGCTGTGGTGCGTGCCGCGCGCGCCGGGCTGGGCGCTGGCGGCGGGGTGGATCGCGCTGGCGCTCGCGTGCGTCGCGTGGCTCTACCGGCGCGGTGCACCCGGCGCCTTTCAGAAGGATGCGCACGGGCGTTTGCCGGTCTTCATCCGCTGGCTGCTCGCGCCGACGATCGCCGGCGCGTTCGTCAATTCGCGGCTGTGGACGTTTCGGCAGCCGGCGCCGGTGCGGATCGACGAGCGCGTGTCGATCGGCCGCACGCCGACGACGCGCGACGTGCGGCGCCATGGCTTCACGGCGCTGGTCGACCTGACCGCCGAGATGCCGCGCTGGGCGGCGGCCGATGCGTCGCTCGCGTATGCGGCCGTGCCGCAGCTCGACCTCGTCGCACCGACCGCAGCGCAACTCGCGGAGGCAGTCGCTTCGCTCGAGCGCCTGCACGGCGAAGGGCGCGACGTGCTGGTCTGCTGCGCGCTCGGTTACGGGCGCAGCGTGCTGTGCGCGGCCGCGTGGCTCGCCGCGCGGCGCGGGCTCGGCGATGCGCGCGACGCGCTTGCCGCGGTGCGCGCGGTGCGGCCGCATGCAGTGTGGTCGGACGACGGCGTGGCCGTGCTGCAGCACTGGATCGACCGCCGTCGCAGCGCGGGAGGCGTGTGATGCGCGATCCGTCCGCACCGTTCCGGATTGCCGCCGCGCGCGGCGCGCTCGATGCGGGCGTGTGGGCGATCACGGCTGCGCTGGCCGCGGCCGGTGCGGGCTGGTGGATTGCATCGGGCTGGGCGCCGGCGACGATCGCGCGCGTGCTGCTGGCCGTCGTCAGCACGGGGTCGGGGATCGCGGCGCTGTGGTACGCGGTGCGCATCGAGATCGACCGCCGGCTGTTCGCCGCGTTGGCGCGCGCGGCGGCGGGCGATGCGTCGGTCGACGACGGGCTTGCGGCACTCGACCGCGCGCTCGCCGATCTCGGCTGGATCGACGCAGCGAAGGCCGGGCGCGCGCTCGACGCGCGCGTGCGCGGCGCGGTCGGGCTGTGTCGGGCCGGCGTGCTCGTCGCGATCGTGCAGTGGCTCGTGGTCGGGCTCGCGATCGCGATGCCGCAGGTGGGGTAGCGCCTGCTCACGCTCGCACCGGGCTGGCGATCGAGGCTTTCCGCGCGCCCCTCGAGGGGATTTCCTTCGGGCCGGCGTTATACGCGCGCCGCACGCTGCGATCGCGCCCGCTTGGCTTCGTACATCGCCTGATCCGCATGCTCGATCAGCGCGTTCATGTCGGTGCCGTCGTCGGGCAGCATCGCGATCCCGACGCTGACGCCCAGCCGCAGCGCGTGTCCCTCGAATTCGAACGGTTCGCCGACCTGCCGCGCGAGCCGCGTGCTTTGCGTGTGCGCATCGTCGCGGTTGCCGACGTTCGGCAGGATCACCGCGAATTCGTCGCCGCCGACGCGCGCGACCGTATCCGAACGCCGCACCGCGCCAATCATCCGCGCGGCGATCTCGCGCAGCGCGGCATCGCCCGCGCGATGGCCGAAACCGTCGTTGATCGGCTTCAGCCCGTCCATGTCGATGTTGAGGATGCCGAGCCGGCCGTTCGCGCGCAGCGCCGTATGCATCGACTGCCGCAGGCGGTCGTAGAACAGCGCGCGGTTCGGCAGGCCCGTGAGCGCGTCGTGCGTCGCGCGCAGGTACAGCTCGTTCGCCTCGTTGCGCGCGGCGTGGAACATCGCGGCGGCGATCAGCCCGGCCGTCAGCCGCAGCGTGCCGGCGTCGGCCTGCGAGAAGCCGTCGACGTCCGGCGACATCACCTTCAGCACGCCGACCGTCGTGTCCGCATGCGTGAGCGGCATCACGAGCATCGAGCGCAGGCCGACCCGGCGGCACGCGTCGCGATCGACGCGCGGATCGGTTTCCGAATCGACGCAGTGCAGCAACTCGCCGCGCTGCACGCACAGGCCCGACAGGCTGCCCGAGCGCCGCAGCCGCAGGCCGAGCATTCCGGCGGCCGTGCCCGACGCGGCGCGGTACACCATGTCGTCGCCTTCGGCGAATTCGACCGCCGCGGCGCTCGCGCCGGTGAGCAGCGGCACCTGCTCGGCCACATAGGCCATTACGCTGCCGAGGTCGAGACCGAGTTTCGCGATTTCGGTTTGCACGGCGATGATGCGCAGCAGCGTGTCGGGGGATGGGGTGGCAGTGTCGACGATTTGATCCAAGTCGGTTTTCCGCGAAGAAAGATCATCAGGCGGTGCGGGAGTGCGGTAGCATACGCGCCGCCCCCGCGGCAGTGTCTTGCGGGCGGTCTGCAACGGACCGCCGCCGGCATGCCGGCCCGGCCGGCCGCGTCGGCAGTATGCCGTTCGGTCCCGCCGGCGGCAATGGCGAAAATTTTGCCATTCACTCCTTTTGCGCAGCATTTCCGACCGGATTGAGGTTTTTTCGCTTCACTGTCGCGAATCGGGGTAAGTTTTGTCCTATTTTTGAGATAGTGTGACGAATGAGCGCGTGCGGGTGCCAGGCGCGCGCGCAAACACGACGACAGCCGATTAAAGAATGTGCCGCTTCGTTTCGATAAATGAATCGGGCCAGTTAATTGATATGAGGGAAGCAGTGGGGATGTTCACTCACGGGCATGGCTGCTTTGCGCGCGTCGGGTTCGATGCGACGGACGACCGGATGACCCTGACGAAATGGAGCGGCGCATGAAGCCGGCCGCGTCGCTGCTGGTCCTGTCGATCGCCATGGCCGGCGCTTTTCACGCGGCCGTGTTGTCGGCCGCTCCGATGCCGGCGGCCGTTGCGGCGTCCGGCGCCGGTAATGCGGCGGCGCCCGGCGATGCGCCGGTGCTCGCGGCCGCGCCGGCGGCGGCC
>NZ_JBFPFS010000055.1:0-40028 GCF_047978125.1 Burkholderia sp. LFS061
GGGGGGGGGGGGGGGGGGGGGCGGCCCCGTTGCGCCGGCGGGGGCGGACGCCGCAGCCGCGGGGGCGGGGGGGGGGGGGGGGGGGGCGCGCCCCCCCCCGCGGCGCCCCCCCGCCGGCGCCCTCCGCCGTCGCCCGCGCGCAACGCACGGGCGGCCGCTTCACCGGGCCGCACGGCCGCGCGCCGGTTCGCGGATGCGGCGAGCCGCGCCCGCGCTTTCCGGTGGCCCGTTCGGGCTTGCCGTGCTTGCCAGCCTTATTCCCGCTCCGTAAACTCGCGCCAGATTCCAGACCGGCGCGCCCTCCGCAGCCGGCGACAGACCGACAGGAGCCTTTTCCCCATGTCCGATTCCTACTTCCCGCGCTGGCGGGTGCAATCGACCGGCGCGGCGTCGCGCGTGGTCGGCCCCGACGAGCGCCTGCCGTGGCCGCAGATGGTCGCGATGGGCGTGCAGCACGTCGTCGCGATGTTCGGCTCGACCGTGCTCGCGCCGCTCCTGATGGGCTTCGACCCGAACCTGTGCATCTTCATGTCGGGCATCGGCACGCTGCTGTTCTTTGCGCTGGTCGGCGGCCGTGTGCCGAGCTATCTCGGCTCGAGCTTCGCGTTCATCGGCCTCGTGATCGCGGTGACGGGCTACGGCGGCAGCGGCCCGAACCCGAACATTCCGGTCGCGCTCGGCGGGATCGTCGCGTGCGGCGTCGTGTATGTCGCGCTCGGCGCGCTGGTGCAGGCGATCGGCACGCGCTGGATCGAGACGCTGATGCCGCCCGTCGTGACCGGTGCGGTCGTCGCGGTGATCGGGCTGAACCTTGCGCCGATCGCGGTCAAGGGCGTATCGGCGTCGACCTTCGATTCGGTGATGGCGCTCGTCACGGTGCTCTGCGTCGGCGGCGTCGCGGTGTTCGCGCGCGGGATGATGCAGCGCCTGCTGATCCTCGTCGGGCTCGCGATCGCGTACGCGATCTACGCGATCGCGACCAACGGGATGGGCCTCGGCAAGCCGATCGACTTCGCGATCGTCGGGCATGCCGCGTGGTTCGGCGTGCCGGCGTTCCGTACGCCGGTGTTCGACCCGCACGCGATGCTGATGCTCGCGCCGGTCGCGGTGATCCTCGTCGCCGAGAACCTCGGCCATATCAAGGCCGTCAGCGCGATGACGGGGACCAACCTCGACCGCTACGTCGGCCGCGCGTTCATCGGCGACGGCCTTGCGACGATCGTGTCGGGCAGCGTCGGCGGCACGGGCGTGACGACCTACGCGGAGAACATCGGCGTGATGGCCGTCACGCGGATCTATTCGACGCTGGTGTTCGCGGTCGCCGCGCTGATCGCGATCGGGCTGGGCTTCTCGCCGAAGTTCGGCGCGGTGATCCAGACGATTCCGGGCCCGGTGCTCGGCGGCGTGTCGATCGTCGTGTTCGGGCTGATCGCGGTGACGGGCGCGCGGATCTGGGTCGTCAACAAGGTCGACTTCTCCGACAACCGCAACCTGATCGTCGCGGCCGTCACGCTGGTGCTCGGCGCGGGCGACTTCTCGCTGAAGTTCGGCGGCTTCGCGCTCGGCGGGATCGGTACTGCGACCTTCGGCGCGATCATCCTGTACGCGATCCTGCGCAAGGAAAAGGAGCCGGGCCCGGTGCTGTGAGCAGCTGCGCGGGTCATCGCCGCGGGCCCCGGCGAGCGTCGGGCATCACGGGTTGGGCTGCACCGAAAACGTAATCGGCCATGCGAAGGTCCCGTCCTTCGCCTTCGGTGCGAACACGAAGCGATAGGTCACCGTGAAGGCCGTGTTCAGCGCCGTATACGGCACGGCGATCTTGCCGCCCGTCGCCGGCAGCACGACCTTGCCGCCGATTCCGCTGATCTCGATCGAGCTGAACTGCGACTGGCTGGCGGCGGCAACCTGCACCAGCACCGTATACCCGGCTCGGTCGTTGGTCTGGACCGCGAGCGTCGTCCCGGCGGGGTTGTTGACGTTCGGCACGCTCAGGTTGCCGATGCTCGTGTCCTTGTTCGCGATCACGAGCTGGGCCGGACTGGTCGCCTTGATCCGCGCATACGCCTGGACCGTCGCGCCGACCTGCAGCGACCGGATGGCCTGCTTCGCATCGGTCTGGCCCGGCGCGGCGCCGAGCAGCGCGATCGATAGCGCTGCCATTGCGGCAAACAGCCGCCGCGCGTGGCGGGCGGCCCGCGGCGGGGCGAGAGGCGCCGCGCGGGTCGGTCCGCATGGGCCGCACCGCGATGCGGCGGCGCTCGCTGTCTCGGTTCGATTCATGGTCTGCCCCCGTTGTCCGAGTTGGTGATGGCGATCGACGGCGGTACGCGCATGCCTGCGCCGCCGTCGCGCCTAGTAGTTGAACAGGATCGTGATGTTCGTGACCGCGTATCCGCCCGGCACGACGTTCTGGCCGCCGCGGATCAGTCCGTACACGGTTGCGTTGAAGGCGCCGGCGCCCGTGATCTTGCCCCACGAAATCACCGACGTGCCGCTCGTGCCGTCGCCCCAGATCGACGTGTGCGCGCTGTCGAGATACAGGTTGTAGCCCAGCGTCTGCGTGCCGCCGGTCCTGGTCATCAGGCGATTCGCGAAGGTGCCGCCGCCCGGGCTCGCCGTCACCGTGGGCGTGGCGTTGCCGCTGCCGCTGCAGTTGACCGAGATCGTGACCGCGGAGGTGGCGGCATTGAGCGTGTCGTACGTGCCGAACACCATCGACGACGGCGCATTCATCGTGCAGGTCGTCGCCGCGAGCGCGGGCAGCGCGGCCAGCACGGCCGTGCCGGCCGCGAGTGCCGCGGCGGCGGCGCGCAGGTGCGTCAGCCGGTCATGCCGCCCGGCATGCTTGCGATGTCTCATGGTGTGACTCCCTTGCAAAGATGAGTGCCCAGGTCCGGCAGCGGATCGTCGCCGGCTGGAAAGCGGACGGTCAGGTCGCACTGCTGGTCGCGCCACGTCGCGCGCAGGCGGTTCTGCTCCGACAGCCCGGTGAGATAGACGACGCCGTCGTGGCCGACCGGGAAGGCTTCCTTCTGCCCGGCAACCGTGACGATCGCGCCTGCCGGCAAGTGGGCGCCGTTCTCGAGATCGAGCGTGAGCACCGCGCCGCGCGAGCGCGAGACCGGAAACTCGAGCGCCATGCCGCTGCGGAAATAGGGCACCGCGTCGAGCTTCAGCGTGCCGATCGTCGCGTCGAACGGCAGGTCGGCCTGCTCGATCGAGATCGGGTTGCTTTCGTACGCGCGCAGCCGCGGCAGCAGCGCGACGCCGTTGGCGTCGGTGTGCGCGACGAGCTGGTTGTCCGCGAGGACGCCGACGTTGGCGAAGCCCGGCACCTTGACGAGCGCGAAGCTGTCCGTGATCTGCCGCGACAGGCGCGCGGTGCCGTCGACGAACGCGATGCCGCCCGCCGCGTTTGCCCGTACGCCGGCCCGGCCGCGATAGGCCGCGGCCTCGACGCTGTAGGTGCCGGTGCGCGTTTGCAGCGTTGCGCTCGCATCCTGCGTGTTGTTGCCGGCCTGAAGCGCGTAGCCGAATCCTTCGCCGACCGGCAGGCTGCGCTGCACTTGCGCGAGCATGTCGGTGGCGCCCTGCTGGTGCGTCATCGTGACGGACGCGCTCGTGCGGTTGTCGATCGGTATCGTCCATGCGACGCCGACGGTCGTCGCGCCCGAGCCGCCCAGCGGCTTGCTGACGCTGACGTTCGCGAAGCCGAAGCGTCCGAGCTGAACGCTGTAGCTGAGCGACAGCAGCTGCACCTTGTAGCCGCCGCGATCGTCGACGAACACGTGCGCGAGGCCGAGCGAGCCGAAGCGGCCCATCCCGACGCCGATGTTGAAGCTCGTCAGCAGCTTCGGCGCGAGCGTGCCCGGTTCGAGCCCGATCTGCGCGAAATGCGGCGTGGCCCATTGCGCGTGCGCGCCGATGTCGACGACGCCGGACTGGCTCTCGACGCCGATCGTCGCGAGGGCGCCCGCGCCGTCGGCGCTGCGGCTCGCCGCGGCGGACGCATTGACGACGCCGAGCGGCCCGGCCAGCACCACGCCGCCGACGCCGAGGTTCTGCCGGGACGCTTCGGCTTCGGCGTGGATCTCGCCGGTGAACCGGTCGGTCACGCCGATCCGGTGCGTCGCGCTGGCGAACCATCGCCCGTAGTTGTTGCTCGCCAGGCCGAAATCCCGCCGCTCCTTGCCGACCTCGTACGAGAAGTCCTGCATGCCTTGCTTGAGGAGATTCGCGCTCGCGTAGAACGACTGGGTGATCACCTGCTCGCGGCCCATGACGTCGCGCACCACGACCCGCACGTCGCCCTGGCCGGTCACCACGGGCACGTTGTTGATCGCGAACGGGCCGGGCGCGACGTCGCGCGTCGACGTGAGCGCGTTGTTGACGTAGACGTCGACGGTCGACGGCAGCACGGCCTGCCCGCTCACGCCCTGGAGCGGAATCGTGACGAGCCCGGGCTGCGTCGCGAAATTGGTCGCGTACTGAATGCCGCCGAAGCGGATCGCGCGGCCCCACATGCCGGGGCGGCTGATCGCGTCGCCGACGCGCAGGCTGGCGAGCTTGCCGGGCCGATCGGTCGTCCACGTGGTTTCGAGGCGCGTCAGCCGCCGGGTCGGGCCCGACTCGTCCGCGAGGAACGTGCCGACGCCGACGCCGAAGCGGTTGAAGAAGCCGAGCTCGAACAGGCCCGAGCCGTGCGTCCGGCCCGCGGCCTGCTCCGCGAGCAGGTCGTAGTTGAAGAAGCCGCCGATGCCGGGCTCGACCGCGCTCGCGCGGTGCCGGTCGGTCTCGTCGAAGGTCGCGCCGACGAATGCCTGGGCCGGGACGCTGATCACCATCGTCAGGCTTTGCTCGTCGACCGTGTATGTGAGCCCCGCGATCGCTTTCAGCGGGTAGAACGGCGCGTCGCTGCTGGCCAGCGGCGGAACGTCCGGCTGCCTGAGCCGCCAGCGTTTCAGGTCGTCGGCCGACACGTAGAATTCGCCGTCGGCCGCCTTGATCAGCAACGCGGTTTCGTCGAGCCCCTGCCGGTTGATGTCGACCTGATACAGCAGCTCGGCCGGGCCGCCCGCCGCGCCGTGCGCCGCCGGTGCCGCCGGTGCCGTGGCGGGGCGTTCTTCCGCGAGTGTCATCTGTGCGCTCATGAGGATCGCGATCAGAAGCGCCGCCTTAGCGGGCGTTCGGCGCGATCGTCGAATCGATGTCGCCCGCATCGGAGTAGCCGACCAGATGCAACCCGGAAGCAACGGCCGGCGCGGTTCCTGCGCCGGGCTTGAACATCAGTTCCCGCGACTGGCCGGGCAGGACGTACGCGAATTCCGCATGCGTGGCGACGGGGCGATCGCTGCCCGGCGCGAACAGCACGAGGTTCGCCACCTGCGCATGCGCGGTGCCGTCGTTGGTCACGCGCAGCGCGAGCATGCCCGTGCCGCCCGGGCGTGGCTCCGCTGCCCAGCGCAGCCGCGCGGCGGTTTCGGTGGCCGGCTTGACGAAGATCGGCAGGCTCATTTCCAGCGCGATCTGCACGCCGGCGAAGCCCGGCTTCGGCGCGCGCGGAATCTCTTGCAGATAGAGCCGGTAGCCGGCTTCCTGATCCGATGCCGGCGCGTGCCGCAGGCCGATGCGCACGACCTGCGAACCGCCGGGCGCGATCGTGAAGATGGGCGGGGCCGCAATCAGGTCGCCGGTGGACGCGTAGACGTCGTCGCCCGCGTTCTGCGACCACGCAACGGTGCGCAGCTGGACGACCACGGGTTCGTCGGACGACTCGTTCCTGACCATGAGCGCGACGCTCCGTTGCGCCGCGGACAGCTCGACGCGAACGGGCGACACGGTGAAGTCGGTTGCCTGGCTGTCGACGCATGCGGCGGCGAGCGTCATGGCCGCGATCCAGGTCGCGAGTTTGCGCACGTTCTGTTTCATGACAGATCCACCTCCAAGAGATTCGCTTCGCCACGCGCGGTGGCTGCCGGTGGGGAGGGCCCGTGCATGCGGGATGCGGCGGGCCCCCGCGCGGCACTAAAACGTCACGGTGACCGTCACCGTATCGGCGTAGTTGCCCGGCACCGCATTGGGCTGATCGGGCACCTTGCCGTAGACGGTCTTGGTGATCGCCTGGGGCATCGCCATGCCTGCGCCCGTGCCGTTGACGGTGTCGGTCGGCGGCGTGTTGCCCCAGACGACCGTGCGGTTCGAATCCTGGTACAGCGTGTAGTTGAGCTGATTCGAGCCGCTCGTCATGATGCGGTTGGCCACCGTCGCGCCGGACGTGGTGCCCGCATTCAGGCCGATGTTGAAATTCGTGCCGTTCGTGCAGCGGACCGTGACCGCCGACTGCGCCGTCTGATCGCCGGTGCCCGGCGTGTAGGCGGGGAAGGTCAGCGCGCTCGCCGAGTCGATCAGGCAGGTTGCGTTGACGGTGGCGGACACGCCGAAGGTCGAGCTGGTTTGGCCGGCCGACGCCGCGACGGCCACGCAAGCGAGCGATGCGGCAAACGCCGCCTTGGTCAGTAAGGATTGCGTCATGATGGGTTTCCCCCTTGAAAGCTGGAATGGCGGCCGGTGCGACGAGAGGGTCGTTCGGGACGGGATCTCGATCGTCCGGATGCGCGATGGGTTTTCTGGTTGCATCGGAATCGGGTCGTTTGCTGGGTGGGCACCTCCTTCGTGTCGGTATGCGCCGGCCGGACCGGCGCGGCGCCTGGGGCTCGGCAGGCCTGGCTTCGGCGCCGCGGGGCGTACGACGTCCCGCAGCCGTCGCCGCCCGCGCGCTTGTCTGCGCGCTTGTCTGCGCGCGGGCGGCGGCCGGCGGCAATGCCCGCGCGAACGGCGCGGGGCGTCGTCGCGGCGCGCATGCGCCCGGCAGGGGTTTCCCGGGGTTCGCCTATCGAATCGAGGCGTCGCGGCGTCGGGTGACGGTGCGGACCGTGTCGGCGCATCGGATGTCGACGGTGCGAAGTCGCGCCGTCGGCATCAGCGGATGCGTGACAGGAGCAGTGAAAGGAGCCGTGATGCGAGACAGTAGCCGTGTGACGGCCGATATGATTTTCGACATGATTTCCCCGACTTCATGATTGTTTGTCGCCTGCATCGAGCCGCTCGGCCGTGCAGTCGCTTTTGTCTGCACGGTTGCATGAGCAAGCAGCGGGCCAGCGCGCGGATTGCCATGCGGACAGCGGCTGAGCGGCCGCTGCCTGCAGCCGTGCAACGTGTCGGAGGCGGCAATGTTTCAGGCGTGAAACCTGCGGCGGCAGAGCCGGTCGGCGGCGCGCCGGGCCTGGTGCGGAACGGCCTGACGGACGGGGGATCGCAGGTGCGGCGCGACGGCGATTCCGCAGGGGAAACGGACGCGCCGCATGCGGAACGGTTTCAGCCTTGCAACGCGTGCGGGGAGAGGCGGCGGCGCATCGCCGCCGTTTCGATCAGGCGCCGGGTGCGCGGTGCGTCATGCGTTCGCATTCGACTGCGCTTCCAGCCACGCGCAGAACTGCGCGACGAGCGGATCGTCGGCCGGCGCGCGCGGCGCGATCCACCAGTAGCTGCGCGTCGCGATGCGCGGCCCGGGCAGCGGCATCACGAGCCGGCCGCTCGCGAGCTCGTCGTCGATCAGCGGCAGCGGGCCGAGCGCGACGCCGAGCCCGTCGACGGCCGCCTGCAGCGCCAGGTAGAAGTGGTCGAACGACTGCCGCTTGCGCCCCTTCATCGCGACGCCGGCTGCCGCGAACCAGTCGCGCCAGCCTTCCGGCCGCGTATCCGAATGCAGCAGCACGTGCCGTGCGAGATCGTCCGCGCGCGCGATCGGCGCGCGTTTGAGCAGCGCCGGGCTGCAGACCGGAATCACGCTTTCGTCGAGGAAGTGGCCGCTCGTGCAGTTCGGCCAGTGGCCGGGGCCGCGGCGGATCGCGACATCGAAGCCGTCGAGCGCGTCGAGCGGCGCGTTCGACGTCGACAGTTTCAGTTCGACGTTCGGCACGTCGCGCTGGAATCGCGACAGGCGCGGCAGCAGCCATTTCATCGCGAAGGTCGGCAGCGCGTTGATGCGCAGCACGCGCGCAGCCCCCGTGTTGCGCAACTGCTCGGTCGCGTGCGCGATGCTGTCGAATGCCGCACGCACGGTGTCCAGGTAACGACGGCCTTCGTCGGTCAGCTTCACGCGCTTGCCGTAGCGGTGGAACACCGGCTTGCCGAGCCAAGCCTCGAACGCGGCGATCTGCCGGCTGATGGCACCGTGAGTCACATGCAGCTCGTCGCCGGCGGCGCTGAAGCTTTCATGTCGTGCCGCGGCTTCAAAGGCCCGAAGTGCGGAAAAGGGTGGGAGATCGCGTGCCATGCTTGTGATTCTAGATCACAAGGGCGTGCCGATAAAATCGTTTTGCCGGGATCCTGAACGGCGGTAACCTCGGCTGACCGTTTGATGAGGAGCCCCATGCAATCCGTTTCCCCGCAGCCTGCCGCGTCACCTCGCAGCGTCGGTCTCTCCGAGCTGTTCACCGGCTTCCTGTCGCTCGGCCTCATGTCGTTCGGCGGCGCGCTGCCGTTCGCGCGGCGCACGATCGTCGACGAGCGCAAGTGGCTGTCCGCCGACGAATTCACCGATCTGCTCGGCCTGTGCCAATTCCTGCCGGGCGGCAACGTGATCAACCTGTCGGTCGCCGTCGGCATGCGCTTTCGCGGCGTCGCCGGCGCGTTCGCGGGCATTCTCGGGCTGATCGCGGGCCCGACGCTGGTCGTCGTCGCGCTCGGCGTGCTGTACGCGAAGACGCAGAACGATCCGCGCGTGCAGCACCTGTTCGCGGGGCTCGCCGCCGCGGCCGCCGGGCTGCTCGTCGCGATGGCCGCGAAGGTCGCGAAGCCGCTGCGGCACGCGCGCGCGGCGGCCGGCATCGCGGTGCTCGCGTTCGTCGCGATCGCGGTGCTGCGCATTCCGCTGCTGACCACGATGCTCGTATTGACGCCCGCCAGCGTCTGGATCGCGTCGCGGCGCCGCGACGCGGGCACGCCGCAGCCGGCGCAGGCTTCGGTGCGCGATACGCAGCCCGGAGGCCGGCCATGAACGACACGCTGGTCGCGATCGCGACGATCTTCAGCCAGTTGTCGCTGCTCGCGTTCGGCGGCGGCAATACGATCCTGCCGGAGATGCAGCGGCAGGTCGTCGACGTGCATCACTGGATGAGCGCGCACGAGTTCACCGCGCTGTTCGCGCTGGCCCAGGCGGCGCCCGGGCCGAACATGATGATCGTGTCGCTGGTCGGCTGGCACGTGGCCGGCTGGGCCGGGCTGCTCGTCGCGTCGCTCGCGAAGTTCGGGCCGTCGTCGATCGTCACCGTGCTTGCGCTGCATGCATGGGAGCGCTTTCGCGACCGGCCGTGGCGCCGCTACGTGCAGCAGGGGATGATGCCCGTCACGGCCGGGCTCGTCGCGGCGAGCGCGGTGCTGATCTCCGACGCGTCGAACCGCACGGCGATCCAGTGGGGCATCACGGCCGCCTGCGCGCTGCTCGCATGGCGCACGCGCATCCATCCGCTGTGGCTGCTCGCGGGCGGCGCGCTGATCGGGCTCACGGGTATCGGGCAGTGAGTGAAGGACAAGCCATCTCCCGTGCCGCATACTGGCGCGAATTTTCACGGGAGGATCGATGGATCTCGACGGCGCCAGCCGCAATCTCACCGTCGCCGCGTTGCTGACGCTGTCGGGCGGCTACCTCGACGCGTACACGTACGTCGGCCACGGCCACGTGTTCGCGAACACGATGACCGGCAACGTCGCGCTGCTCGGCATCAACCTGTCGGCCGGCGAATGGGCTGCCGCGCTGCATCACGTGCCGCCGCTCGTCGGCTTCGTGATCGCAGTGTTCGTCGCGCACCTGCTCGGTCTCGCCGCGCAGCGTGGCTGGATGCGGCACACGGCGTTCGCGAGCCTGATCGTCGAGATCGCGTTTCTCGGCGTCGCCGCGAGCGGCCTCGTCGGCGCGTCGAGCGCGTGGCTGATTCCGGGCATTTCGTTCGTCGCGACGCTGCAGACGCTGTCGTTCACCCATCTGGAGGAACTGTCGTACACGTCGGTGATGACGACCGGCAACCTGCGGCGCGCCGCGCAGAAGCTGTTCGTCGGGTTGATCCCACGCTACGACGCGGGTGCGCTGCACGACTCGGCGCTGCTCGCGACGATCAGCTTCTGCTTCCTGGCCGGCGCGGTGGCCGGCGGCCTCGTGACGCGGCTCGTGCCGGACATCGCGCTGTGGGGCGCCGTGCTGCTGCTCGTCGGTGCGTTCGCGGAGATCGTGCGGCGCGCGTGGCGTCGCGCGGGGAGCGGCGGCAGCAGTAGCGACGACGACGGGGCGGCGCAAGCGGCCTGATGGCGTGTTTTGCGCGGCAGCCGTTGGCGCCGCGTTCCGGATTGACCGCGTCACCGCTTCATCAATTCACCGAGTCACTACCGAATCACGATCCGCCGGCGCACCCGAACGTGGGCCGGTTGCACCGGTCGCGCCCGTAGCCGGCGTTCGCGACATGTTCCGGTTGCATCGACCGCGCCAGCCGGCCCGCCGCGATACGCCATTTACCGCGCCGCACCAGCGCCGACCCTTACAGTGCCGAGTGCACTCGCCGATGCCGTCGCGAGCCGTCCCGCCGGCGCGCGACGCAAGCCCGGCACGGCCCGGCGGGGGAAACGTTGTTCCCGGGCGACAGTCGCGCGATTACCGCGCGTTTCAATTTCTTTCAGAGATTGCACTCGTCTTATGATTCAAGCCACATCGCGCGCGCCAAGAGCGCGCCGCGATCGCCACCCGGCTGCGCACGCGGCCGGCAATGAACGGAGACACCCACAAAAAGGAAAGCTCATGAAGCAGACCACTCGACTCGCAGCCATCGCAGGGGGCGCCGCGCTCGCATTCGCCAGCCAGTACGCGGCCGCACAAAGCTCGGTCACGCTCTGGGGCGTCGCCGACGTCAGCGTCCGGTATCTGACCAACGCGAACGCCAAGAATGACGGACTGCTGTCGATGTCCAACGGCGCGATCACCAACAGCCGCTTCGGCATCTACGGCACGGAAGACCTCGGCAGCGGCCTGAAGGCCGTGTTCAAGCTCGAAAGCGGCGTGAACCTGCAGAACGGCGCATTCGCCGACAGCGGCCGCCTGTTCAACCGTGCGGCATACGTCGGTCTGGATAGCCCGTACGGCACGGTGACCCTCGGCCGCCAGAAGACGCCGCTGTTCGACCTGCTGTCGGACACCTACGATCCGCTGACGGTCGGCAACTACCTCGAAAATGCATGGCTGCCGGTCGCACTCGGCGGCGGCCTGTATGCGGACAACCAGATCAAGTACACGGGCACGTTCGCGGGCCTGACCGCGAAGGCGATGTACTCGACGGGCACCAACTACGAATCGACCGGCGCCGGCGGCTTCTCGGGCCAGATTCCGGGTTCGCTCGGCAAGGGCAATGCGTGGGGCGTGTCGCTGTCGTACGTGATGGGCCCGCTCAGCATCGCGGCCGGCGCGCAGCAGAACAGCGACAACTCGGCGCGCAAGCAGACCATCTACCACGCGAACGTCGTGTACGCGTTCAGCAAGGCGAAGGTCTACGCGGGCTACCTGCGCTCGAAGGACGACACCGGCTTCGTCGACAGCCTGCTCGCGCAGCAGACGATTCCGGTCGCGAAGGGCACGGGCCGGATCGACGACGGTCCGTTCGCGGGCGTGAGCTGGCAGGTCAGCACGCCGCTGACGCTGACGGGCGCGTTCTACTACGACCACATGCGCAATGCGATGACCGCGAACGGCACGCTCGCGAGCGGCAACCGCTACGCGATCGTCGGCATCGCCGAGTACGCGCTGAGCAAGCGCACCGAAATCTACGGCACCGTCGACTTCAACAAGACGAACGGCGCGGCGAACGTCGAGCTGCCGGGCCGCAGCAACCAGACGGGCATCGCGATCGGCCTGCGCAATATCTTCTGACGAACGTCGGAACGCACGCGCCGGCATTCGTCCGGCACGCATCGAAGAGGCTCCGCAAGGCGCCTCTTTTTTTTCGTCATGCGGCGTTCATAGGCGCACACGACTATTCGGCAATCGCTTCATCACGGATTTCCCGCGCCGTAAGCGATCCGTCGGCATTCCAGAACATACTTTTACAGTACGCGCGAAGGCTTTCCGCTACGCTGCGTGCATCGTCCGCTGCGTGCCGCCGTGCACGCGCGTGCGTCGTTCCGGTGGCGCTCGTCGAGCGTGGCCGGCCTGGTGCGTAACTTGTGTATCCGGTGATGACAGACACGGTCTGCCGGTTTTTTTTCGTGGGACGATCGGCCTCACGATTTCTTGAAAGGGGATGACGATGGGTATCCTGGACACCGTGGGCGAAATCGCCGGCGCAGTGGCGGCAGTCGAAGGCGTGGAAAAGCTGGATCCGGATGCGGGCCTGCTGACCAAGGCGGCAGCGGCTGTCGCCGGCTTCAAGGGCGCCGAAGCGATCGAGGGCATGCTCGAGAAGAAGGAAGAGAAGCCCGAACAGGCGGCAGACGATACGCAGGCGACGGACGGCGGCGACACGTCGCAGGCATGAGCATGGCGGCCGGTTCGGCCGCGGGCGCGCTCCTCGCGCGCCCGGGCGGACCGGTGCCGCGCGGCCGGCAGGTCGGGCATGTGGTCGATCGGTGACGCATGGCACACCCGGCAGCTGGTTTGACCGGCGAGAGGCGACGCTTCTCGCCGTTTTTTATTGGGCGCACGCCGGGTCGTGCCGTGCGCCGCAAGAATTCCGGAATCTTGCTATCGTGCCGTCATCCGAACTGCGATGAGGCAATGCGATGGATTTCGACTACGACCTGTTCGTCATCGGGGCCGGCTCGGGCGGCGTGAGGCTCGCACGGATGTCGGCGTCATACGGCGCGCGCGTCGGCATAGCGGAACAAGAGCAGATCGGCGGCACCTGCGTGCTGCGCGGCTGCATTCCGAAGAAACTGCTCGTCTACGCATCGCACTACCCGCACGAAGTCGAGGACGCGCAGGGCTTCGGCTGGACCTTCGGCGCCGGCACGCTCGACTGGCCCGCGCTGATCGCCGCGAAGGATCGCGAGATCAATCGGCTGAGCGACATCTACATCGATTTGCTGCGGCAATCGGGCGTCGAGATGCACGCGGGGCGCGCGACGCTCGTCGATGCGCACACCGTCGCGATCGGCGAACGCACGATCCGTGCGCGCCACATCGCGATCGCGACCGGCTCGCGTCCGTCGCTGCCGCATCGGCCCGGCATCGAGCATGCGATCACGTCGCGCGAGGCGCTGTCGCTCGCGACGTGCCCCAAGCGCATCGCGGTAGTCGGCGGCGGTTATATCGCGGTCGAGTTCGCGGGCATCTTCAACGGCTTCGGCAGTCGCGTCGACCTGTTCTATCGCGGCGAGAAGATTCTGCGCGGCTTCGACGACGACGTGCGTCGATTCCTGACCGACGAGATGACGAAGCAGGGCGTCGCGATCCACGCGCGCACGGTGGTCGAATCGATTTCCCGCGCGGACGACGGCACGCTGAGCGTGCGCGTCGGCGATACGCAGCACGGGCCGTACGACGCCGTGCTTTATGCGACCGGCCGCGTGCCGAATGTCGACGGGATCGGGCTCGAGCAGGCGGGCGTGATGCTCGACGCACGCGGCGCGATTGCGGTCGATGCGTATTCGGCGACGTCGGTCGCGTCGATCCATGCGATCGGCGACGTCACGTCGCGGCCGCAGCTCACGCCGGTGGCGACGCGCGACGGCGGGCTGCTCGCACGCACGCTGTTCGGCGGGTCGCGCGTCGCGGCCGATCACGAATGGGTGCCGTCGGCCGTATTCAGCCAGCCCGAGGTCGCGACGGTCGGGCTGACCGAGGCCGATGCGCGTCGCGCGTACGGCGACGTCGACATCTACCGCACGTCGTTCAAGGCGCTGCGCCACACGCTGTCGGGCCGCGACGAGCGCACGCTGATGAAGCTCGTCGTCGCGCGCGACAGCCAGCGCGTGATCGGCGCGCACATGGTCGGCCGCGATGCGGGCGAGATCATCCAGGGGATCGCGATCGCGATTCGCGCGGGCGCGACGAAGGCGCAGTTCGACGACACGATCGGCATCCATCCGACCGCGGCCGAGGAGTTCGTGACGATGCGGCAGAAAGTGGCCGACTAGCGGCGCGGGGTGAGGCACGGACACGCCTGCGGCATTGCAATCGGCAGCATTCGATTTCCTGCCCCGATTGCTTTCCAAATGCCGGGATGTTGAATCGTGTCTTATTCGGCATTTATCGGCATGCGCCGATCGCCGATCATCGCGCTCGCGATGGTCTCGGCCAATGAGCTGTCGGCTGGGCGCGCGGCGACCGGGTTCGTCCAGCGTCGATTCCGGGCGATCGCCGTTGCCGTGCTGCCGCCACACAAAATTCGTCAATTATCTAAAACACGTTCCGTCTCGATAAACACGTTTGGTATCATCGCGCAAAACCATACAGGGGGCCGATCATGCGCGATCAACAGCGCAGCATCCGCAATAACGGGGTAACGGGCGCGCACGTGCATGTCACGTGTTCCGCCGCCTTTCCGCTTTTCGCCGCGACACGCCTGTTGCGCGCATCTTTCCCTCGAATATCGTAGTCGCCCGTCCGGCGATGAATCAGGCCGCGCGTGCGCCGCGTCGATGCGCGCACGTCCGTGCCGACACGCCCGTTCCGGGCGATCTTTCCACGCAAGGAGACCAGCAGTGAAAATCCAGACACGACGCACCGTACTCGTGGCGGCAGCGGTCGTCGCAGCGCTGTCCGGCTGCGCGACCGAATCGTCGCGCACGCTCGACGTGCCGGCCGTGAGCAGCGCGCAGAAGCCTTACGCGGGCAAGCCCGTTGCGATCGCGGTCGGCAAGTTCGACAACCGCTCGAGCTACATGCGCGGCATCTTCTCCGACGGCATCGACCGCCTCGGCGGACAGGCGAAGACGATCCTCGTCACGCGCCTGCAGCAGAGCCGGCGCTTCAACGTGCTCGATCGCGAGAACCTCGACGAGATCAAGCAGGAAGCCGGCTTCATGAAGAAGGCGCAGGCGGTGAAGGGTGCGAACTACGTGGTGACGGGCGATGTGACCGAATTCGGCCGCAAGGACGTCGGCGATCACCAGCTGTTCGGCATCCTCGGCCGCGGCAAGACGCAGGTCGCGTACGCGAAGGTCAACCTGAACATCGTCGACACGACGACGTCGGAAGTCGTCGCGTCGAGCCAGGGCGCGGGCGAGTTCAGCCTGTCGAACCGCGAAGTGATCGGCTTCGGCGGCACGGCCGGCTACGATTCGACGCTCAACGGCAAGGTGCTCGACCTCGCGATCCAGGAGGCCGTGAACCATCTCGCCGAACAGGTCGACGCCGGTGCGCTGAAGACCGCGCAGTAAGCGCTGCAGGCGCCGGGGCCGGCGCCGCATGCGATCGATTCACCACGACATCAAAGAGAAAAGACCATGAAACGGGGTAACTGGCTGCCGGCGACGGCCGCCGCATTGCTGCTCGCGGGTTGCGCGAGCTCCACGCCGCCGCTCTATCAGTGGACGGGCTATCAGCCGCAGGTGTACGAATACTTCAAGGGGCAGAAGTCGCCGCAGGAGCAGATCGACGCGCTCGAAAAGGCGTTGCAGGACATCCGCGGGAAGGGCCATACGCCGCCGCCGGGCTTCCATGCGCATCTCGGGATGCTGTACGCGAGCGTCGGCAACGAGCAGCAGGCCGAGCAGGAACTGCAGGCCGAGAAGCAGCTGTTCCCGGAATCGTCGACCTTCATGGATTTCCTGCTGAAGAAGAAAACCGGCGCAGCGAAACCCGCGGATCAGAAGGCTGCCGGGCAGAGCGCCGCCGGCCAGACGATCGCCGGCCAGAAGAACGCCGATACGAACACCGCCAAACAGTGACGCGCCCGCCATGTTCAAGACTCTCTCATTCAAGCTGATGTCCGTGCTGTCGATCGTCGCGCTGCTGAGCGCGTGCGCGCAGCCGGTGAAACGACCCGATTACACGGCGTTCAAGAAGAGCCAGCCGCGCTCGATTCTCGTGCTGCCGCCGATCAACGAGACCTCCGACGTCGCGGCCACCTACGGGGTGCTGTCGCAAATGACGCTGCCGCTCGCCGAGTCCGGCTATTACGTGGTGCCGGTCGCTGTGATGGACGAGACGTTCAAGCAGAACGGCCTGACCAACGCGGCCGAGATCCAGGGAACGTCGCCCGCGAAGCTGCGCGAGATCTTCGGCGCGGACGCCGCGCTGTATTCGAAGGTTTCGCAGTACGGCACCGTGTACCGGATTCTCGCGAGCGCGACGGTCGTGTCCGCATCGGCGAAGCTCGTCGACCTGCGCACGGGCGACGTGCTGTGGCAGGGCCGGGCGAGCGCGAGCAGCGACGAGGGCGGCAACAACGGCGGCGGCGGCCTGATCGGCATGCTCGTGGTGGCAGCGGTCAAGCAGATCGCGAACACGTTGATGGATCAGAGTCACGACGTCGCCGCGTTCACGAGCAGCCGGCTGTTGTCGGCCGGGCCGCCGAGCGGGTTGCTGTATGGGCCGCATTCGCCGAAGTACGGTACGGACTGACCGACTCAGGCTGCCCCGCTGCATAGGGGCATCGAAACGGAGCGGCCGCGCACGTCAGGTGCGCGGCCGTTTTGCGTCGATGCGGCCGGAAAAATGCGAAAAGCGGCCGGCGCCGCGCGGCGGCTCAATGCACGCCGAACGCGTCGAGCAGCCGGTACCAGCTCATCGCGAGCACCAGCGCCGGCGTGCGCAGTGCCGCGCCGCCGGGGAAGTCGCGATGCCGGATCTTGCCGAACAGGTCGAAGCGGCTCGCCTGTCCGTCGATCGCCTCGGCGATCAGCTTGCCCGCGAGCGCGGTCGTGTTCACGCCGTGCCCCGAAAATCCCTGCGCGAAGTACATCGTCGGCGCGACGCGGCCGAAGTGCGGTGCGCGGTTCATCGTGATGTCGACGAAGCCGCCCCATGCGTAGTCGACCTTCACGTCCGCGAGTTGCGGGAACGTCTTCAGCATGTCCGCGCGCATCGCGGCCGCGAGATCGCGCGGCTCTCGCGTCGAGTAGCTGACCTTGCCGCCCCACACGAGCCGCGTGTCGGGCGCCGGCCGGAAATAGTCGAGCACGAAGCGGCTGTCGCAGATCGCTGCGCGCGCGGGCATCAGCGCGGCGGCGCGCGCCTCGCCGAGCGGTTCCGTCGCGATCACGTAGGTGCCGACCGGCATGATTTTCTTCGCCAGCGCGGGCGCGAGCGTGCCGACGTAGGTATTGCATGCGAGCACGACGAAACGCGCGCGAACGTTGCCGCCGCTCGTCTCGACGACGTGGCCGCCCGCGACGTCGCGCACGCGCGTCACGCAACTGTCCTCGTGGATCCGCACGCCCGCGCCGGTCGCCGCACAGGCGAGACCGAGCGTGTAGTTGAGCGGATGCAGGTGGCCGCTGTCCGGGTCGTACAGGCCGCCGCAATAGCGGGCGGACTGCACGTAGTCGCCGAGTTCGTCGGCTTCGACGAAGTGGAAGCGGTCGTAGCCGAAGCGCTTCGCGGCTTCGTCGCGCCAGCGCTTCAGCGCATCGGCGTCGCGCGCGGTGTTCGCGGCGGTCAGGTAGCCGGGCACCAGCGCGCAGTCGATGTCGTGCCGCGCGATGCGCGACTTCACGAGCGACAGCGTTTCGAGCCCCATGTCCCAGATGCGCTTCACGTCGCCTTCCGGCATGAATTGCCCGAACGTGTCGATGTCGCACGCAAAGCCGCCGATCAACTGGCCGCCGTTGCGGCCGCTTGCCGCCCATCCGACCCGCGACGCTTCGAGCACGGTCACCGAGTGGCCTCGCTCGGCGAGGTTGAGCGCGGCGGACAGGCCCGTGAGGCCCGCGCCGATCACGCACACGTCGGCCTCGGTCGCGCCGCCGAGCGGCGCGTGGCGGGTCGTATCGTTGGCGGTCGCGGCGTAGTAGGACGCGACGTGCGGCTGGTTGGCGAATGTCTGCATGGTCAGGAGAACGGAGAAAGTCAGAATAGCTCGCGCACGCGGTGGTACAGCATTCCGAGTTCGAGCGCGGGTTGCCGCCATGCGTCGCCGCCGGGGAAGCGCCGGTGGCGCATGCGCGCGAACAGGTCGAACGCGCGCGTGTCGCCCGCGATCGCGCCGGCGACCGCGCGTCCGGCGATGCCGGTGAGCGCGACGCCGTGCCCGCTGAAACCCTGCACGTAGAAGAAGTTCGGATCGAGCGCGCCGAAATCCGGCGCGCGGTTGCGTGTGACGTCGACGAAGCCGCCCCACGCGTGGTCGACGCGCACGTCGCCGAGTTGCGGAAACACGCCGACCATCCGTTGCCGGATCGTTTCGGCGAGCGTCGCGGGCGACGCGCCGGCCGAATTCGCGCGGCCGCCGAACAGCATCCGGTGGTCGGCCGACAGCCGGAAATAGTCGAGGAAGAAGTTGTTGTCGCACACGGCTTCGCGCCGCGCGATCAGTGCGTCGGCGCGTACCTGGCCGAGCGGCTCGGTCGCGATGATGTACGACGCGATCGGCGCGATGCGCGCGGCGGTCGCGGCCGGCAGCACGCCGCCGGGGCCCGCGTTGCAGCACGATACGACGTAGCGGCAGCGCACCTCGCCCGACGGCGTGCGCACGACGGGCCGCGCGCCGCGCACGATGTCGAGCGCGGGCGTGTGCGCATACAGCGCGACGCCTTCGCGGCGCGCGGCATCGGCGAGGCCCAGGCAATACTTGAGCGGATGCAGGTGGCCCGACAGCGGATCGTGCACGCCGGCCAGGTAGCGCGTCGACGCGATGCGCGCGCGGATCGCGCCGGTGTCGAGCCACGCGAGCGACGGATGGCCCCAGCGCGACGTTGCGGCATCCATCCATGCGCGCAGGTCGTTGATGCGGCGCGGCTTCGTCGCGACCGTCAGGTAGCCGCGCGTGAAATCGCAGTCGATCCCGTGGCGCGCGATCCGCTCGGCGATCAGCGCGACGCCATCGAGCGACAGCGACCACGCGGCGCGCGCGCCGTCGGTGCCGAGCTGACGCTCGATCTCCTCGTCCTTCGCGAAGCCGGTGATCGCCTGGCCGCCGTTGCGGCCCGATGCGCCCCAGCCGGGCCGGTGCGCATCGATCACGGCGACCGACAGCCCGCGCGCGCGGCAGTCGAGCGCCGTCGACAGGCCCGCGAAGCCGGCGCCGATCACGCAGACGTCGACGTCGATTCCATCGTCGAGCGAAGGATCGTCGACCGCGGGCCGCGTGGCCGTCGCTTCGTAGTACGAGTCGCGCGCGAGCGCATCGGCGCGGCGGGTGAAAGACTGCGTCATCAAATCGGCTCCCTCTATACGGCTGGCATTCAGTGCGCGACGCGCCGCGATCCGGCCGGCAAAAACGGCGCGGGACGCCGTGCGCGCGGCACGGCGTCCCGCGTGTGCTGCGTCAGAACGAATAGATGAACTGCGTCGCGAGCAGGTCGTTGGACTTGCCGTACGAACCGTCGTTGCGCAGGAACACCTTGTTGTTCGCCCAGTCGTGCCGGTATTCGACCTTCACGGTGATCTGCTGGGTCGGATAGAACAGCAGGTCGAGCGCGACGTCCTGGCGCACGGCGCCCTTGCACTCGAAGCCCAGGCCGCCGCCGGCCTTCGACATCGCGAGGCAGTCCGCGTCGACGCCGAAGCCGTTGTTCGGATCCATCCCGTTGCCGTTCAGCGCGATGCCGCCGCCGCCGCCGCCGTTCTTCGTATTGGCGAGCAGGTCGTAGCGCAGCGTCACGCCCATGCGGCCGACCACCGGCGCGTTGAACTTGCGGTGCGCGAGCAGCGACAGCCCGTACCACTGCGCGAGCCCGCCGTTGAACGCCGCATGCTGCTGCCGGCCGTAGTCGACTTCGGCGTTGTACTGGATATCGGCAAGCGTGTAGGTCGCGTCGAGTTCGCCGAAGAAGAACGAACCGTATGCGCTCGGTGCCGCACCGCCCGGGCCGTAGTGGACGACGCCGTCCGAATCGATCGCGCTCGCCAGCGTCTGCCGCCCGATGTTGAACGACCCGCCGATATCGAGCGCGCTCGACCACGTGTAGTCCGCGCGCGCGGTGAAGGTCGGCACCTTGTTGCTGGTGCTGATCGGGTCGCCGAGCGCGTTGGTGCCCGTCTGCGTGACCGAGCCGTACGTGCGGTACTGCTCGTTGCCGAGGAAGAACTTCCACGCCCAGTTGCCCTTCGTGTAGTTCGCGCCGACACCGACGTAGCTGCCCGGATCCGAGAAATCGTACAGCAGGTTGTGCGTGAGCGTGAGCATCTGGTTCGACTGCTGCACCTCGTAGCCGCCGAAGCTCGGGATCAGGCCGGCGACCAGCGTCGTCGTGGCGGTGATCGGCACGTTGATGACCGCCGTGTTCAGCAGGTTGTCGGTGATCGAGCCGCGCGAGTTCTGCAGCAGCGTGATGCCGTTGCCGCGGTTCGGCATCAGCGTGATCTCGGCCGACGGCGCCATCGGGCCGACGCCGAAGGTCTTCTTGATGTCGAGGTAGAGATCGCCGAACGTGCTGTTGAAGTAGTTGTACGCGTTCTCGTGGTTCGCGAACAGGAACGACGACGTGCCGGCCGCGCGGTTGTAGATGTAGGTCGGATCGATGTAGCCCGTCACCGACAGGCCGGCGAGCGGGCCCGTGCTGGCCGCGTCGGTCAGCGAGTCGACCTTCAGCTGCTGGTTCGCGATCTGCTGCTTCATGTCGCCGACCTCGTCGTTGGTCAGCGTGGCCTGCGCGCGGCCGTAATCCGGCGAGCCCGGATCGACGGCCACCGCAACCGGCGCCGCGCCGGACTTCGCGCCGGATGTCGCGACCACGGTACCGCCCGGTTTCGCGGCGAGCTGCGCCTGCATGGCCTTCATCTGTTTCTGCAGCGCCGCGACCTGCGCCTGCAGCGCCTTGATCTCGGCGGATGTCGAGCCGGCCAGCGCGATGCCCGGCAACGCGCCGGCCACCAGCAGGCAGATCAGTTTCTTCTTCATTGCGGAGTCTCCTTGTCGTGCGCCAGTCAAAGTGCGATCGGTTCGCGCGCCGCATGGCGCGGCGCGCGGGTCTTGTTATCGAGGAAAGGGAAAGGGGAGGCTCATGCCACCGCGAACGCCGCCTTCATGTCGGCCACGCGGCGCCGCTCGCGCGCGATCATCATCCGGTTCACGACGATCACGCCGATCGTCACGGCCGTGATGAACAGCGTCGCCAGCGCGTTCATCTCCGGGTTCAGCCCGAGCCGCACGCGCGAGAACACCACCAGCGGCAGCGTCGTCGAACCCGGCCCCGACAGGAACGCCGACAGCACCAGGTCGTCGATCGACAGCGTGAACGACAGCAGCCAGCCCGACAGCAGCGCCTGCGAGATCAGCGGCAGCGTCACCACGAAGAACACCTTCAGCGGCGTCGCACCCAGATCGAGCGCGGCCTCCTCCAGCGACTTGTTCATCTCCTTCACGCGCGACTGCACGATGATCGCCACGTACGACACGCACAGCATCACGTGGCCGATCCAGATCGTCACCATCCCGCGGCCCTTCGGCCAGCCGAACATCTGCTCCAGCGCAACGAACAGCAGCAGCAGCGAGATGCCCTGGATCACTTCCGGAATCACCAGCGGCGCGTTGATCATCCCCGTGTACAGCGTGAAGCCCCTGAAGCGGCCGAAGCGCGCGAGCACGAAGCCCGCCCACGTGCCGATCACGACCGACGCGGTGGCCGTCAGCAGGCCGATCTTCAGCGACAGCCACGCGGCGCTCAGCAGCTCGTCGTCCTGCCATAGCGACGCGTACCACTTCAGCGAGAAGCCCGACCACACCGTCACCAGCTTCGACTCGTTGAACGAGTACACGACCAGGCTGATGATCGGGATGTACAGGAACAGGAAGCCGAAGGCGAGAACGCCCGTCGACAGCGGTTTGCTCGGCTTGATCATTTCGCTTCCTCCAGTTCCTTGACCTGGTAGTACTGGAACAGCGCCATCGGCACCAGCAGCAGCATCACCATCGCGACCGTCACCGCGGACGCCATCGGCCAGTCCATGTTGTTGAAGAATTCATCCCACATCACGCGGCCGATCATCAGCGTGTCGGCGCCGCCGAGCAGTTCCGGAATCACGTACTCGCCGACCGCCGGGATGAACACCAGCAGGCTGCCGGCGATGATCCCGTTCTTCGACAGCGGCAGCGTGATCCGCGTGAACGCTACCCACGGCTTGGCGCCGAGGTCGTACGCGGCTTCGAGCAGCGTCAGGTCCATCTTCACCAGGTGCGCGTACAGCGGCATCACCATGAACGGCAGGTACGAATAGACCATCCCGATGTAGACGCCCGCGTCGCTGTGGTACAGCCGCAGCGGCGTGTGGATGATGCCCAGCGCGATCAGCGTGTGGTTCAGCAGGCCGTCGTCCTTCAGGATGCCGATCCATGCGTACACGCGGATCAGAAACGACGTCCAGAACGGCAGCATCACGGCCATCATCAGCACGTTGCGCCGGTTCGGTTCCGCACGCGCGATGTAGTACGCCATCGGATAACCGATCAGCAGGCACAGCACCGTCGACACGGCGGCCATCTTCAGCGAGCTGAGATAGGTCGCGATGTACAGGTCGTCCTGCAGCAGGAACGCGTAGTGCGACAGCTGCAGCGCGAAGTGCACGACGCCGTCCTTGAACTCGACGAGCGACGTGTACGGCGGGATGCCCATCACCTGGTCGGCGAAGCTGATCTTCAGCACCAGCACGAACGGCAGCGCGAAGAAGACCGCGAGCCACAGGAACGGCACGCCGATCGCGACGTTGCGGCCCGACGGCAGGAAGCGCGACAGCGCGGCGAAACGGCCCGGGCGCGACCGGCCGGCGCCGGTGCTCGCAGCGCCGGTCGACACCGGCGCGGACGAAGTGGAAGCGGAGGTTCTCATCGTGTCGTCCTCACTGCGTCAGCACGACGCCGCTGGCCGGCGACCACGACACGAACACGTCGTCGTTCCAGGCCGGTGCCGCGTCGGTCAACAGGTGCGAGCTCGACAGGTTCGACACGACCGTCTTGCCGCTCGGCAGGCGCACGTGATACAGCGAGTACGCGCCCATGTACGCGATGTCGGTCACGACGCCGCGCGCCCAGTTGTGCTTCGAACCCGGCTTCTCGCGCGACACGTGCACGCGCTCCGGGCGCACCGAGATGCCGACCGGCATCCCGAGCGGGCCGGTCACGCCGTGGCTCACGTACATGCGCGCCTCGAGGTCGTCGCTCTCGACGAAGATATGGTCGGGCTCGTCCTCGACGACACGCCCTTCGAACAGGTTGGTCGAGCCGATGAATTCGGCCGAGAAGCGGCTGTTCGGAAATTCGTACACCTCGCCCGGCGCGCCGATCTGCACGATCTTGCCTTCGCTCATCACCGCGAGGCGGCTCGCCATCGTCATCGCTTCTTCCTGGTCGTGCGTGACCATCACGCAGGTCACGTCGACCTTCTCGATGATGTTCACGAGTTCGAGCTGGGTCTTCTGGCGGATCTTCTTGTCGAGCGCGGACATCGGCTCGTCGAGCAGCAGCAGCTTCGGGCGCTTGACCAGCGAGCGGGCCAGCGCGACGCGCTGCTGCTGGCCGCCGGACAGCTGGTGCGGCTTGCGCTTCGCGTACTTGCTCATCTGCACGAGCGCGAGCGCATCGGCCACGCGCTCCTTGATCTCGTTCTTCGGCGTGCCTTCCTGCTTCAGGCCGAACGCGACGTTCGATTCGACCGTCATGTGCGGGAACAGCGCATACGACTGGAACATCATGTTCACCGGGCGGCGGTACGGCGGCAGCGACGCGAGGTCTTCGCCGTCGACGAAGATCTTGCCGGAGGTCGCCGTTTCCAGCCCGGCGAGCATGCGCAGCAGCGTGGACTTGCCGCAGCCCGAGCTGCCGAGCAGCGCGAACAGCTCGTTCTTCGCGATCGTCAGGTTCACGTTGTCGACGGCAGTGCTGTCGCCGAATTTCTTCACGACGTTTTCGATGCGCACGAACGCGTCGTTTTGCGTACGGGCCGCGGCGGCCGGTTGGGTCTGTCGTGCAGCAGCGGAAGAGGGTATCGATTGCATGGGAGTCACCATTCGTTCTTCACGGATTGCAGGCGTGAGCGTCCCCGCACGAGGCGCGCAACGCGACTCGCGGACAACGGCTCGTGCCGGATGGAACAGTGCGCGCGGTGCGCGCGGGCGGACGGAAGTCCGCGAATCTCAGGTGCGCAGGCGTGGAGTGATGCCTGCGCCGCCGTGATGCATGGCGATCAGTGGCCGGTTTTCAGCTGCGCCCACAGACGGTTCTCGAGGCGCAGGATGTCGGCCGGCATCGGCTTCATCAGCACCATCTTCTTCAGCACGTCTTCGGGCGGGTAGACGGTCGGGTCCTGGGCGACGGCCGGCGTGACGAACTGGTGCGCGGCCTTGTTCGCGGTCGGGTAGAACACCGTGTTGGTGATCGCCGCGTTGACCTTCGCGTCGGAGACGTAGTTGATCCACTTCAGCGCGGCCTCGGGGTGCGGCGCATCCTTCGGGATCACCATCACGTCGAACCACAGCAGGCCGCCTTCCTTCGGGTTCGAGAACTTGATGTCGTACGAGCGCTTCGCTTCCGACGAGCGGCGATGTGCGATGCCGATGTCGCCCGACCAGCCGAGCGCGACGCACACGTCGTTGTTCGCGAGGTCGTTGATGTAGCCGGACGAGTTGAACTGGGTGATGTACGGGCGGACTTTCTTCAGGACTTCGAATGCAGCCTGGTAGTCGCCGGGGTTCTTGCTGTTCGGATCCTTGCCCATGTACTGCAGCGTGGCGGCGAACACGTCGACGGCCTGGTCGAGGAACGACACGCCGCAGCCCTTCAGCTTCGCCATGTTGGCCGGATCGAACACCAGTGCCCAGCTGTCGACGGGCGCGTTGTCGCCGAGCGCTTTCTTCACTGCCTGCACGTTGTAGCCGATGCCGTCCGTGCCATAGGCCCAGGGGACGCCGTACTGGTTGCCCGGATCGGCATCGGAGATCATCTTCATCAGCAGCGGGTCGAGGTTCGCGAGGTTCGGGATCTTCGACTTGTCGAGCTTCTGGTACACGCCGGCCTGGATCTGCTTGGCCATGTAGTTCGACGTCGGCACGACGATGTCGTAGCCCGAACTGCCGGCAAGCAGCTTCGCCTGGAGCGTATCGTCGCTGTCGTAGTTGTCGTACTTGACGTGGATGCCCGTCTGCTTCTGGAAGTTCGGGATCGTGTCCGGTGCGATGTAGTCGGACCAGTTGTAGACATTCAGCTCGTCGGCGTGCGCCGACGGGCTGGCGACCGACGTGAACGCTGCCGCGGCGGCGAGGGCGGCAACAGAGCAGGCTTGGCGAAGAAAGCAGGCACGCATGGTGGAGTTCCCCTGGTTATGGCAGCGTGCGGCGCCCGCCGCACGCCTGTAGGCAAGGCCGTTACGAAATACCCAGTTGCTGGGCGGTTGCATCGACGGCCTTCTTCGCCTTCGACACGAGTTCATCGATTTCCTGACGCGAGATCACGAGCGGCGGCGACAGCAGCATCCGGTCGCCGGTCGCACGCATGATCAGGTTTCCGTTGAAGCAGAAGTCGCGGCAGATCGTGCCGACGTCGCCGCCGTTCGCGAATCGGCGGCGTTCGGCCGGCGCTTCGGCGAGCTGCAGGCTCGCGACGAGGCCGTGGCCGTGCACTTCGCCGACGATCGGGTGGCGCGCGAAGGTTTCGCGCATCAGCGCCTGGAAGTACGGGCCCGTGTCGCTCTTCACGCGCTCGACGATCCCTTCGTCGCGCAGCAGCTTCAGGTTCGCGACCGCGACGGCCGCGGCCACCGGATGACCCGAGTACGTGAGGCCGTGGTTGAATTCGCCGTTGTCGATGATCGGGCGTGCAACCCGCTCGTGGATCCCGACCGCACCCATCGGCACATAACCCGACGTGAGGCCCTTCGCCATCGTGATCAGGTCCGGCTCGAAGCCGAAGTGCTGGTGTGCGAACCATTCGCCGGTGCGGCCGAAGCCGCCGATCACTTCGTCGGCGACCAGCAGGATGTCGTACTTGCGGCAGATCCGCTGGATTTCCGGCCAGTACGTCGACGGCGGGAAGATCACGCCGCCCGCGCCCTGGAACGGCTCGCCGATGAACGCCGCGACGTTCTCCGCGCCGAGTTCGAGAATCTTCGCTTCGAGCTGCTGCGCGCGCGCGAGGCCGAACGCTTCGGGCGTTTCGCCCGGCTGCGCTTCGCCGAAGAAATATGGCTGATCGATATGCACGATGTGCTCGACCTTCGACGGCATCTGCTCGTGCATGTAGCCCATCCCGCCGAGCGTGCCGCCCGCGATCGTCGAGCCGTGGTAGCCGTTCTTGCGCGAGATCACGTATTTCTTCTGCGGCTTGCCCTGCACGCGCCAGTATTGGTGCGCGAGGCGCAGCACGGTGTCGTTGCCTTCCGAGCCGCTGTTGCAATAGAAGAAGTGGTTGAAGCCGGCGGGCGTTACTTCCGCGAGCATCGCCGACAGTTCGATCACCGGCGGGTGCGTCGTCTTGAAGAAGGTGTTGTAGAACGGCAGTTCCTGCAGCTGGCGATACGCGGCATCGGCGAGTTCCTTGCGGCCGTAGCCGACGTTCACGCACCAGAGGCCGGCCATCCCGTCGATGATCTTGTTGCCGTCCGAGTCCCACAGGTAGACGCCGTCGGCCTTTACGATCACGCGGCTGCCCGCGCGGTTCAGCGCGCCCATGTCCGAGAACGGGTGGATGTGGTGCGCGGCGTCGAGCGCGCGGTATTCGGCGGTGGAGCGTGCCTGCGTCGCGCGCGGCGCGGCGGCCGGCTCGGCCGGCTGGATCCAGGCAGATTCGTTGCGGTAAGTCATGTTTCCTCCGTGATTCCGTATGGCGGTTGTGCGCGCGCTTAGACGTGCAGCAGCAGGTGGCGGCGTTCCCACGAGCTGATCACGCGGAAGAACGCTTCGTATTCGGTTTCCTTCAGCGCGAAATACGCCTTCAGGAACTTTTGGCCGAGGATTTCGCCGAGCGGCTCGCACGCGGCCATCAGCGTCAGCCCTTCCTCGAGGTTGCGCGGCAGCTGGTACGGCAGTTCGTAGCCGTCGCTGACGAGCGGCTCGGTCGGCTCCAGGCGCTGCGTCATGCCGAGGTAGCCGGCCGCAAGCGTCGCGGCGAGCGCGAGGTACGGGTTGCAGTCGACGCCCGGGATGCGGTTCTCGATGCGGCGCGCCGACGGGCCCGAGTGCGGGATGCGGAAGCCGACCGTGCGGTTGTCGTAGCCCCACTGAACGTTGATCGGCGCGGCCATGAAGCGCGACAGGCGGCGATACGAGTTGATGTACGGCGCGAAGATCGGCATCAGCGCCGGCGTGTACTTCTGCAGCCCCGCGAGGTAGTTGTAGAACATCGACGTCGCGCCGCCGGTTTCCTGCGACGTGAACAGGTTCTGGCCCGTTTCCTCGTCGACGATGCTCTGGTGCACGTGCATCGCCGAACCCGGCTCGTTCTCCATCGGCTTGGCCATGAACGTCGCGTACATGTTGTGACGCAGCGCGGCCTCGCGCACCGTGCGCTTGAACAGGAACACCTGGTCGGCCAGCGACAGCGCGTCGCCGTGCATGAAGTTGATCTCCATCTGCGCGGCGCCGACTTCGTGGATCAGCGTGTCGATGTCGAGGTTCTGTGCTTCGCAGTACTCGTAGATGTCCTCGAACAGCGGATCGAACTCGTTGACGGCCTCGATCGAATACGACTGGCGGCCCGTTTCGGGGCGTCCCGTGCGGCCGACCGGGGGGCGCAGCGGCAGGTCGGGGTCCTTGTTCATGTCGACCAGATAGAACTCGAGCTCCGGTGCGACGACGGGCTTCCAGCCCTTCGCCTTGTACAGCTCGAGCACGCGGCGCAGCACGTAGCGCGGCGAGATCTCGACCGGCGAGCCGTCGAAATGCACGCAGTCGTGGATCACCTGCGCGGTCGGGTCGACGGCCCACGGGATCAGGCGGATCGTCGACTCGTCGGGCACGCACACCATGTCGGGATCGGTCACGCCGGTCAGCGAGCCGTCTTCCGGATATTCGCCGGTGACGGTCTGCACCATCACGGCCTGCGGCAGCCGCATCGACTCGCCGGACGTGAACTTGTTGCGCGGCGTGATCTTGCCGCGCGCGATGCCGGCCATGTCGGGAATGATCGCCTCGACTTCGGTGATCCGGTGTTGCTTCAGAAAACTTTCGATGTCTTGCATGTCTGTTCTCGTAAGTGGGTCGGCGCGCTCAGGCGAGCGCGGCGGCGGCCGTGGCGCGCGTGCGGGCAGTGCGGCGGGCGCGGCAGGCGTCGCCGAAGGCGCGGAAGATCGCGCTCGACAGCGGATCCTGCGCATGCCGCCATTCCGGGTGCCATTGCACGGCGAGTGCGAAAGCCGGGGCATCGACGACGCTGACGGCCTCGATCAGGCCGTCCGGTGCGACCGCCTCGACGGCGAGGCCGGAGCCGAGCTGCGCGATGCCCTGCTGGTGCAGCGAGTTCACGCGCACTTCATCGCGGCCGCCGGCGAGCGCGTGCAGCTTGCCGCCGGGCGTCAGGTGCACGACGTGTGCGGGGCCGTATTGCGTGTCCATCGGCGCGGCGTTGTCCTCGCGGTGATCGGCGAGGCCCGGCACGTCGTGCACGCGCTGGTGCAGCGTGCCGCCGTAGACGACGTTCAGCTCCTGGAAGCCGCGGCAGACGGCGAGCACCGGCACGCCCGCGGCGATCGCCGCACGCAGCAGCGGCAGCGTCGTCGCATCGCGTGCCGGGTCGTGCTTCGTGCCGGGTGCGCTCGGCTCGCCGCCGTACAGGTGCGGCTCGACGTTCGAGTAGCTGCCGGTAAACAGCAGGCCGTCGACCGTGTCGAGGATGTCGTCAGCCGACTGGCGCTCGCCGAGCGCGGGCAGCACCATCGCGAGCGCCTGCGCGCCGTCGACGATCGCGGCGACGTATTTGTCGCCGACCGTATGCGACGCGTGTGCGCCGATTTGCGTGTGGTCGGCGGTGATGCCGACGAGGGGTTTCCTTTCCATGACGTCAATCAGTAATCCGTAGGGCTGTGGCGTGCGTCGGGTCGGATATTGCAAAACGCAGGCACGACACGGCCCCGCAGCCTGGCGCAGAGCGCAAGGCCGCTGGTGAATGGGCGCAGCAGGATGACGTGGCGATCCGCGCTGCGCGCGACGATCAGGCCGTCGTTCGTTCGGATGCGATACGCGACGCGGCAACGAATGCGCGAACGCGTTCCGTCACCGCATGGACGATGCGGTTGGCGAATCGGCAAACGAAACGAACGACGTAAAGAAAGGAGAGGCGCTACGGCAGCAGCGACGCCACTTCGTCGGTATCGACGGCGACGAATGCGCGTGCGGAAACGGCGTTGTGGCGCCGAACGGAACGACGGGACAGGATGGTGTAGATCGACAGATGCTGCAGGCGAGGACTATGCCAGCCGCAACTGCCATCGGAAGGGGACGCCGCGCTGCGCGAACTTCGCGCCACGCTTCGATCCCACCTCACCAGAGGGCCACGGACTCTCACGATTACACTCGACTGGGTTGTTGAAAGTATTGAACACCTGACCGTTTCGACGCGCTGGGCGTTTAAAATAATCAAGGCGCCGGTTACACGTCATTTACATTGATGGGCATCAATTTTTGCGTTGCAATAACGCGTTTTGCTGCCTGTGAAAGCCAAATGACGCTGACCTGAGAGCCAGCATATACGAGCCAAAAACGGCGTCAAATGTTTTTTAACGGTCCTGTATCAGGGCTTTCCCGAGCAGTGAAAACAAAGATTCGCAAAAGGAATAATCGGGGCGGTGTTCATTATTTCGAACGCCTTTCAGGGTTTTCCCGGCTGATGCACGGCATAAAGTGATTAGAATATTCAACGGCTGTCCACTGCGTCGTTTCACTTTGTCATCGCACTTATCGTGTCCGAAACCGAATCGATGTCCACCGAAGTCGCCGAGCGCCTGCGTTTCGTGCGCAACAAGCATGGCCTGTCGCAGCGCGAACTCGCGAAGCGCGCCGGCGTGACCAACGGCACGATCTCGCTGATCGAACAGGGCCGTGTGAGCCCGTCGGTCGGCTCGCTGAAGAAGCTGCTCGAATGCATCCCGATGAGTCTCGCGGAGTTCTTTACGTTCGAGCTCGTCGAATCGCGCACGGTCGTATCGCGTCGCGCCGAGATGCCGAACCTCGGCAACGACACGCTCGCGTTTCATCTGGTCGGCGCGAGCGTGAAGGACCGCAACATGTGCATCCTGCGCGAGATCTACCAGCCGCACGCCGATACGGGGCCCGAGATGCTCGTGCACGCGGGGCACGAGGGCGGCGTCGTCGTATCGGGCCGGCTCGAGCTGACCGTCGACGGCGCGACGTGGCTGCTCGACCCCGGAGACGGCTACTACTTCGAAAGCCGTTTGCCGCACCGTTTTCGCAATCCCAGCGCGGAACAGATCTGCGAGGTCGTATCGGCCAATTCGCCGGCAACCTTCTGACCGCGCGTCACCGCATTCGCGGCCGGCCGCGCATGATGCGCGCGGCGCGTCGCACCGCGAATGCCACAACATTGAGGCATCCTGATGAACAAGTTGACTTTGAATGACTGGCAGGACAAGGCGGCGTCGCTCAAGATCGAAGGGCGCGCATTCATCGACGGCGCGTCGCGCGACGCGCTCGGCGGCAAGACGTTCGACTGCGTGAGCCCGATCGACGGCCGCGTGCTGGCGAAGGTCGCCGATTGCGGCGAAGCCGACGTGAACGCGGCGGTCGCGGCCGCGCGCCGCGCGTTCGACGCGGGCGTATGGGCCGGCCTGAACCCGCGTGCGCGCAAGGCCGTGCTGCTGCGCTGGGCCGCACTGATGCACGAGCATCTCGACGAACTGTCGCTGCTCGAGACGCTCGACGCGGGCAAGCCGATCGGCGACACGACGACGGTCGACGTGCCGGGCGCCGCGTATTGCGTCGAATGGTTTGCGGAAGCGATCGACAAGGTCGGCGGCGAAGTCGCGCCGGCCGATCATCATCTCGTCGGTCTCGTCACGCGCGAGCCGGTCGGCGTGGTGGCGGCCGTCGTGCCGTGGAACTTCCCGATCCTGATGGCCGCATGGAAGTTCGGCCCCGCGCTCGCGGCCGGCAACAGCGTCGTGCTGAAGCCGTCGGAGAAGTCGCCGCTGACCGCGATTCGCGTCGCACAGCTCGCGTACGAAGCCGGCATCCCGGCCGGCGTGTTCAACGTCGTGCCGGGCGCAGGCGAACCCGGCAAGCTGCTCGCGTTGCATCGCGACGTCGACTGCATCGCGTTCACCGGCTCGACGGCGGTCGGCAAGCTGATCATGCAGTACGCCGCGCAGTCGAATTTGAAGCGCGCATGGCTCGAACTCGGCGGCAAGTCGCCGAACATCGTGCTTCCCGATTGTCCCGATCTCGACCGAGCCGCGCAGGCCGCGGCCGGCGCGATCTTCTACAACATGGGCGAGATGTGCACGGCCGGCTCGCGGCTGCTCGTGCATCGCGACATCAAGGACGTATTCATCGAGAAGCTCGTGGCGGCCGCGCGGGCTTACGTGCCCGGCAACCCGCTCGATCCGTCGGTGTCGATGGGCGCGATCGTCGATGGCATCCAGCTCGAGCGCGTGCTCGGTTATATCGAGGCGGGGCGCAGCGAAGGCAGGCTCGTCACGGGCGGTGCGCGCGTGAAGGAGGAGACTGGCGGCTTCTATGTCGAGCCGACGGTGTTCGAGGTGAAGCCCGATGCGAAGATCGCGCGCGAGGAGATCTTCGGGCCCGTGCTGTCGGTGATCGTGTTCGACGACGTCGACGAGGCCGTGCGGATCGCTAACGACACCGAATACGGGCTGGCCGCGGCCGTATGGACGTCGAACCTGACGACCGCGCACGACGTGTCGCGCCGGCTGCGCGCGGGCACGGTGTGGGTGAACTGCTACGACGAGGGCGGCGACATGAACTTCCCGTTCGGCGGCTACAAGCAGTCGGGCAACGGCCGCGACAAGTCGCTGCATGCGCTCGAGAAGTACACCGAGCTGAAGTCGACGCTGATCCGGCTGCGCTGACGCGATGCCGCGGGCGCAGCATCGCCAGGCGGTGCGCCCGCGGCCCGCAGCCAGAAGTCCGCGTTATGCGGTGCGCAGCGCGGGGTGGAAGCCGGCGGCTTCGATGATCGACTGCACGCGCTCGGCGCCTTGCGCCGATTCGACCTTGACGATCTTCGTCGCGACGTCGATATCGAGCTTCGCGGCGGGATCGGCGGCCGTCACCGCGCGCGTGATTGCATTGGCGCAGCCGCCGCAGGTCATGTCCTGGACTTCGAATTCCATCGTGTTCTCCTGAGTTGACGATTGACGAGCAGGGTCAGCATGAAGCTTGCCATGGTGGGAAGGTCAAGCGCATTCATGCAGCCCGATGCATGCGTTGTCGCCCGGCGCGGCGAAATGATTCGTCAGGGTGATGTCAGACAAATAGGAGGACAGTCGCATGTGTCAGTCGGAATCTTTCCCGATTGACGCCGATGCGCGGCCGCCACCATGCGATGAGCGCCTTGCCTGGCAACGCACGGCACGCACTTGTGAAGCGCTATCTCCATAACGGAAGTAAGGGTACGCGATATGGAAATGCGAATCGATCTTACTATCAATGTCCTTCGATATTTCATTTCGCTACGCATATGAACTGTTTCGCACTGGGTTTCGCCGCTGTCCTGCTGGGCGCGTCGGCCGCCACCGCATTCGCCGCCGACGACGTCGTCAACCTGACGCTGAAGGACCACAAGTTTTCGCCCGAAGGCGTGACGATTCCGGCCGGCAAGAAAGTGAAGTTCGTCGTGAAGAACCTCGATGCGACGCCCGCGGAATTCGAGAGCGACGACTTCAAGGCCGAGAAGGTCATTCCCGCCGGCAAGTCGGTCGAGATCCTGGTCGGGCCGCTGAAGGCCGGTACCTACGAGTTCCACGACGAGTATCACGAAGCGCAGTCGAAGACCCACCTGACCGTCAAGTAAGCGAATCCCGCCATGCTGTCTACCGCGCTGATTGTCTTTCGTGAAGTGCTCGAGGCCGCGCTGGTGGTCTCGATCGTGATGGCCGCCACGAAGGGCGTGCCGCGGCGCGGCTGGTGGGTCGGCGGCGGGCTCGTCGGCGGCGTGGTCGGCGCGGGCCTGATCGCGGCGTTCGCCGACGTGATCTCGCAGTGGGCGGCCGGCATGGGGCAGGAAGTATTCAACGCGGGCGTGATGTTCGTCGCGACGCTGATGCTGGCCTGGCACTGCATCTGGATGAGCCGGCACGGCCGCGAGATGGCGCTGCACATGGGCGAAGTCGGACGGGCCGTCGCGGCCGGCAGCCGGCCGCTGACGGGGCTGGCGATCGTGGTCGGCGTCGCGGTGCTGCGCGAAGGCTCCGAGGCCGTGCTGTTCCTGTACGGCATCGCCGCGGGCGATCCGGGGCAGACGCCGCAGATGGTCGTCGGCGGGCTGCTCGGCGTGCTCGGCGGAGCCGGGCTCGGTTATGCGATGTATGCGGGCCTGCTGCAGATTCCGCTGAAGCGCCTGTTCTCCGTTACCAACGTGCTGATCGTGCTGCTGGCGGCCGGGATGGCGAGCCAGTGCGTCGGTTTCCTGCTGGCGGCCGGCCTCGTGCCGTCGTGGGGCGATGCGATCTGGGACACGTCGTGGCTGCTGAAGGAGTCGAGTATCGTCGGCAAGGCGCTGCATACGCTGATCGGCTATACCGCGCGTCCGGCGGGCATCCAGATCGCCGCGTACGTCGCGACGCTGGCGGCGATCGTCGTGCTGACGCGGCTCGTCGGTCGTCCGCAGGCGACGATGAGGCCGCCACGGCATGCCGCGTGAGTTTTCCCGGGTTCGAACGAAAGAAGGGGCGTCCATGACGCCCCTTCTTTCGTTTGCGGCTCGCGGTCAAGCCCGCGGTCGGCTGCGCGTCGGTCAGCGGTGGCTGTCGATCCACGCGCGGGCCCATTCGAGTCCGGCCTCGCGCGCGTCGTCCTCGGTGTCGAATACGCCGAGCACGCCGGACGCTTCGACGAGCTTGTTGTTCTGCGTGATGGTGCCGCTCGCCGCGAAGCGTTCGGGCTGCAGGATCTCGTCCTGCTGCAGGATAGCGTGGCCCCAGATCTGGTAGCCGAGGTAGTTTTGCGCTTCCATTATCGAGTCACCTCCGCGGAGCGGTTGTGCGTGCCGACCCGCAGCACGTTGCCGTCCGGCGTGTATTGCCGGGGGATGTCGGAGAAGTTGAGCGCGTGCGTCTCGTCGGGGCCGGCGGGCTGCATCACCGTGAGACGGCCCGGCGCGGGCTGCGCGACGGGGCGCGGTGCGACCGGCGCCTCGGCCGCGGCGGGCGGGCGAGGCGAGCCGGCTTTCACGGTTTGCGTGACACGACGCTTGTGCGGTTTCGCAGCGGCTTTCGGCGTTGCGCTCGCGTGCTTCTCGGCGCTCTTGCCGGCGCGTGCGGGCGCGGCCGGCGTACGGGCTTCCGGCGTATGTGCCACCGGCTTCCGCGCCTCGGGCGGGTTCCAGACCTCGACGTAGTGCTCGGCGGCCCAGCCCGTCGACGCGAACGTCAGCGCCAGCAATCCGCATCCAAACAGTCTTACCATTGTCTCTCCGTCTGTCTCGTTGGTGCGCCGTGCCGGCTGCGCCGATCGGTCTTTCGCCTTACTCCACCGTCACCGATTTCGCGAGGTTCCGCGGCTTGTCGACGTCGGTGCCGCGCGCACACGCGGTGTGATACGCGAGCAGCTGCAGCGGCACGACGTGCAGGATCGGCGACAGTTGCCCGTAGTGTTCCGGCATCCGGATCACGTGCAGGCCGTCGTCGTTGACGATCTGCGTATCGGCATCGGCGAATACGTACAGCTCGCCGCCGCGCGCACGCACTTCCTGCATGTTCGACTTCAGCTTCTCGAGCAGCGTGTCGTTCGGCGCGACCGTGACGACCGGCATCGCTTCGGTGACGAGCGCGAGCGGCCCGTGCTTCAGTTCGCCGGCCGGATAGGCCTCGGCGTGGATGTACGAGATTTCCTTCAGCTTCAGCGCGCCTTCGAGCGCGATCGGGTAGTGCAGCCCGCGGCCGAGGAACAGCGCGTTTTCCTTGCGCGCGAATTCCTCGGACCACGCGATGATCTGCGGTTCGAGCGCGAGCACGCTGTTCAGCGCGGCCGGCAGGTGGCGCAGCTGCTTCAGGAATTCGGCTTCCTGCGCGGCGTCGACGTGCCCGCGCAGCTTGCCGAGCGTCGCGGCCAGCACGAACAGCGCGACGAGCTGCGTGGTGAACGCCTTGGTCGACGCAACGCCGATCTCGGTGCCCGCGTGCGTCAGGAACTGCATTTCGGTCAGGCGCACCATCGCGCTCGTCGCGACGTTACAGACCGCGAGCGTATGCGTGTGGCCGAGCGACTGCGCGTGCTTGAGCGCCGCGAGCGTATCGGCGGTCTCGCCCGACTGCGAGATCACGAGCACGAGCTGGCGCGGGTTCGGCACCGATTCGCGGTACCGGTATTCGCTCGCGATCTCGACCTGGGTCGGAATCTTCGCGATCGATTCGAGCCAGTACTTCGCGGTGAGGCCCGAGTAGTAGCTCGTGCCGCACGCGAGGATCAGCAGGCTGTCGATATCCGCGAACGCGGCGGGCGCGGCGTCGCCGAACAGCGTCGCGTCGAACGCGTCGGTCTGCGGCACGGTATCGCCGATCGCGCGCGGCTGCTCGAAGATTTCCTTCTGCATGAAGTGGCGATAGGGCCCAAGCTCGACCGCGCCGCCGTATGCGCTGACCACGCGGATTTCGCGCTGCACGGTGGCGCCGTGGCGGTCGACGATCTTCACGCCGTCGAGCGACAGCTCGCACACGTCGCCTTCCTCGAGGAACGTGAAGCGGTCGGTGCTGCCCGCGAGCGCGAGCGCATCGGACGCGAGGAAGTTCTCGCCGTCGCCGTGGCCGACGACGAGCGGCGAACCCTGGCGCGCGCCGACGACGGTGTGCGGCTGGTCCTTGTGGATCACGGCGATCGCATACGCGCCGTGCAGCTGCTGCACGGCTTCGCGCACCGCGTCGAACAGGTTGCCGCGGTACAGGCTGTGCACGAGGTGCGCGATCACTTCGGTGTCGGTCTGCGACACGAATTCGTAGCCCTTCGCGCGCAGCGCTTCGCGCAGCGGCTCGAAGTTCTCGATGATGCCGTTGTGGACGAGCGCGAGCGCGTCCGACGAGAAGATCGGGTGCGCGTTGTGCGTGACGGGCGCGCCGTGCGTCGCCCAGCGCGTGTGCGCGACGCCGGTCGTGCCTTCGAGGTGCGATTCGCGCACCTGCGCGTCGAGATCGGCGACGCGCGCGACGCTGCGCGCGCGCTTCGGAGCGCCCGGCTCGAGCACGGCGACGCCGCACGAGTCGTAGCCACGGTATTCGAGGCGCCGCAATCCTTCGATCAGCACCGGAACGATATTACGCTGCGCAACTGCGCCGACAATGCCGCACATGTATGGGTCAGTCCTGTAAGTCGACGCGGGCGCCGTCGGGGCGCCCGCAAAGGGTTCAGCTCTTCTTCTTGACCGGGCGGACGTAGCCGCTCTTCGTGGTCTGGGTCTTCTCGTTCAATGCGAGCAGGCCGTCGGCAACGTCCTTCCAGATCGTCGTGCCGGCCGCGATCGTCACGCCGCGGCCGACGCGCACGGGCGCGACGAGCTGAGTGTCGGAGCCGACGAACACGTCGTCCTCGATCACGGTGCGGAACTTGTTCGCGCCGTCGTAGTTGCAGGTGATCGTGCCCGCGCCGATGTTCACGCGCGCGCCGATGTCGGCGTCGCCGATGTACGTGAGGTGGTTCGCCTTCGAGCCGTGGCCGATCACCGCATTCTTCACCTCGACGAAGTTGCCGACGTGCGCTTCGTCCGCGAGCTGTGCGCCGGGGCGCAGCCGCGCGTACGGGCCGATCACGGTGTTCGCGCCGAGCTCGGCGCCGTCGATGTGCGAGAACGCGTCGATGCGCGTGCCGGCGCCGACCGACGCGTTGCGGATCACGCAGTTCGCGCCGATCGTCACGTTGTCGGCGAGCGTCACGTTGCCTTCGAACACGCAGTTCACGTCGATCGACACGTCGCGGCCGCAGCGCAGCGTGCCGCGTACGTCGACGCGCGCCGGATCGGCGAGCGTGACGCCGTCGACGAGCAGCGCTTGCGCGACATTGTGCTGGTGGATGCGCTCGAGTTCGGCGAGCTGCGCCTTGCTGTTCACGCCGAGCGTTTCCCATTCGTCGTCCGGCTGCGCCGTGACGACCTCGAAGCCGGCCTCGATCGCGAGCTCGACGACGTCGGTCAGGTAGTACTCGCCCTGCGCGTTTTCGTTCTTCAGCGCGCCGAGCCACATCGACAGCTGGGCCGTGGGCGTGACGATGATGCCGGTGTTGATCTCGGCGATCTTCAACTGTTCCGGCGACGCGTCCTTCTGCTCGACGATGCGCGTGACGAAGCCTGCCGCGTCGCGCACGATGCGGCCATAGCCGGTCGGATCGTCGAGCGTGACGGTCAGAATTCCGTAGCGGCCGTCGCGCGCGGCGTCGACGAGATGTCGCAGCGTCGACGCGCGGGTGAGCGGCACGTCGCCGTACAGCACGAGCGTCGGTTGCGCGGGATCGAGCAGCGGCAGCGCCTGGCGCACCGCGTGGCCGGTGCCGAGCTGCTCGGCCTGTACCGCGAACTGGACGTCGGGCGCGGCGACGGCAGCCTGGACCCGCTCGGCGCCGTGACCGACGACGACGACGAGCCGGGACGGCTGCAGCGTGCGCGCGGTGTCGATGACGTGGGAGAGGAGCGGCCTGCCGGCCAGGGGGTGAAGCACTTTCGGCAGCGCGGAACGCATGCGCTTGCCGGTGCCTGCCGCCAAAATCACGATATTCATGGCGCCAGCTTGTCAGAGGAGTTCGAAGCCGTCCATTTTAGCATGCGGCCCCCGCCGTTCCGGGCCCGCCGCGCGGGCCCGGCGGCGCCGGAAAGCGCGGCTGGCGCCCCGTTCCGGCGGGTCTTCCGACCCCGCTTACAGGTCGTCGAACTGGACGATCGAGATCGGTTGCGCGGCGCCCGGCGCCGCGGCGTCGTCGCCCGACGCGCACGGTTCCTCGTCGAACGCGATGTCGCCCTGCGGATCGGCAACGCCCGTCGCGCGCAGCGACGTGAACGGGAACAGCGTCGTGTCCATCAGGTGCGACGGCACGACCTTCGCGAGCGCGTTGAACATGTTCTCGACGCGGCCCGGGAAGCGCTTGTCCCATTCGCGGATCAGCGCCTTCATTTCCGCGCGCTTCAGGTTCGGCTGGCTGCCGCACAGGTTGCACGGGATGATCGGGAATTCGCGCAGCTCCGCGTATTTCTCGAGATCGGTTTCCTTCACGTACGCGAGCGGGCGGATCACGATGTTCTTGCCGTCGTCCGACTGCAGCTTCGGCGGCATCCCCTTCAGCTTGCCGCCGTAGAACATGTTGAGCAGCAGCGTCTGCACGATGTCGTCGCGGTGGTGGCCGAGCGCGATCTTGGTCGCGCCGAGCTCGCCGGCCACGCGGTACAGGATCCCGCGGCGCAGCCGCGAGCACAGCGAGCAGGTCGTCTTGCCTTCGGGCACGAGCCGCTTGACGATGCTGTAGGTGTCCTGGTTCTCGATATGGAACGGCACGCCGACCTGCTTCAGGTATTCGGGCAGCACGTGCTCGGGGAAGCCCGGCTGCTTCTGGTCGAGGTTCACCGCGACGATGTCGAAGTCGATCGGCGCGCGCTCGCGCAGGCGCAGCAGCACGTCGAGCATCGCGTAGCTGTCCTTGCCGCCCGACAGGCAGACCATCACCTTGTCGCCGTGCTCGATCATGTTGTAGTCGCCGATCGCCTGGCCGACCTGGCGCACGATCCGCTTGAACAGCTTGTTGTTCTCGTACGCTTCCTTCTGCTCGCGGCGCGTCAGCGCCTGGCGGCCGGCCGGGGCCGCCGCGTCGAGGGTGGCGGCGTCGGCCGCCGTGTCGTTCATGTGGGGGGCGTTCATGCGCGCTCCTCGTCCTTGATGCGAAAGACTTCGACGCCGACGGCGTCGCAGTCCGGATAGGCGTCCGGTTTCTCGGTACAGACGCGTACCGCGCGCACGGCATCGTGCGCCAGCAGGTGCGCGGCGATCGCGTCGCACAGCGTTTCCTGCAGGTGGATGTGGCCGCGCGCCATGCATTGCGCGACGCTCTGCTTCATCAGGTCGTAGTCGACGACTTCATGGAGACGATCGTCGACGGGGGTGGACAGCGCGAGCGGCACGAACAGGTCGACGTTGATGACGACGCGCTGCTCGCCGCGCTTCTCGTGTTCGAAGGCACCGATGTTGATGTGCACCTCGTAATCGCGCAGGTAGAGCCTGCGGCAATCCGCGAGGCGGGGGTGCAGGAGAGCGGAAAACATGGTCGTCCCAGTCAAATTGGCGTGCGCGCACGCAAAGCGGCGCGGGCGGCGGCAGTCAGGCCGCGCGCCCGCGGTTCATTCATTCGGGCCGGCGGCGGGCGGCACGAGGTGCTCGCCGCCGTCGACGGTCAGCGTCGCGCCCGTGACGCCGGGCGCGCTCGCTAGATAGCAGGCGGCCGCCGCGATGTCGTCCGCATGCGCCGCGTGGCCGCGCACCAGCGCCGCGACCCGCACTTTCGGCGCGAGCGCGAGCGCCAGCGCCGACGTCGCGCGGTTCAGCGCGGCCTGCATCAGGGCGTGCGACAACTGCGCCGGCGCCGGGTGAAACAGTGCCTGGTCCAGCACGTGGATCGCGCACGCGCGCAGCGCTTCGTGCTCGCGCGCGGCGTCGGGCGTCGCATCGGCGAGCGCGCGGGCCAGCGCGAGCGGCGCCGTCACGTTGCGCGCGAGCGCGCCGGCGAGCGACGCGCCGTCCACCGTGTG
>NZ_JBFPFS010000056.1:0-39941 GCF_047978125.1 Burkholderia sp. LFS061
GGCCGGCACCGCCAGCGCGGCGGCCGGCAGCGGCGCGGGGCGCACGAGTTCGAGCCCGCGATCGGGGCCCGCACCGAGCAGGATCGCGAGCGCGATGCGCGCGCTGTCGATCGTCTGCGCCGCGCGCGCCTGCTCGCGCGTCGCGGCCGCGACCTCGCTTTCCGCCTGGCGCTGTTGCGCGACGTTGTCGATGCCTTTCGATACGCGCTGGCGCGTCAGCGTGAGCGCCTCGTCGGCGCGCTCGTATTCGGCGCGCGCGACGTCCTGCTGATCGAACGCGTACGCGAGGTTCACGTACGCGCGAGCGACGTTGACGGACAGCAAAACGCGCGCGGCCTGCGCGTCGATCCGCGCGGCACGCGCTTCGCCGAGCGCGGCTTCCCATGCGGCGCGGCGGCCGCCCCACAGATCGAGATCCCAACTGAAGCCGAGATTCATCTCGCGCGTGTGGCTGAAGAAGCCGCCGCCTTCGCCCGCCGAGAACTGGGTGCCGGACATCCGTTCGCCCTTCGCGCTCGCGCGGCCGACGACGTGCGGCACGCGCGCGGCCTGCGCTTCGATCACCAGCGCCTGCGCTTCGCGTGCGCGCGCATCGGCGGTTGCGAGATCGGGATTGCCGGCGAGCGCTTCGTCGATCAGCGCATTCAGTTGCGCATCGTTCAGCGCGCGCCACCAGTCGGCGGCCGGCCAGTCGGCAGCCGGCGCATGCGCGAGGCTGCGCGACGCGGCAAGCGTATCGGCGCCGCGCAGCGTGCCGGCGGGCGCGAGCCCGTCGCGGCTCGCACACGCGCCGAGCACGACGAGCGCCGCGGCGACGGCCATCCGCGACACGACGCGCAGCGCGCCGGCATCGCGTGTCCAGGGAGCAAGTGCTGCATGCATCGCATTCCTCTGCTTCGTATCGGTTTGAACACGACATGCATTGTTGGACGCACCCTGACAAAGCTGATAATGTTGTTTAGACAAAAAATAATGAATTCCGGCCATGCCCATCCGTGATGCTTCTCCGCCGCGCGCCGTACAGCGCGCCGACATCGATCCGAGCGAACGTGCGGACGGCCCGTCGCTGATCGCCGTCTGGGGCGAAGACGACGGCAGCAACACGTATCAGCTCGGCACCCGCGAGGTCGACTGGCACAGTCATCTGCGCGGCCAGGTGTTCTGCGTGGAAAGCGGCTTCGCGCACGTGCGCACGCCGCACGGTTCGTGGCTGCTGCCGCCGCATCGCGCGGGCTGGATTCCGCCGGGCGAGCAGCACAAGGTCAGCATCAGCGGTGCGTTGAGCGGCTGGAGCGTCGTGATCGCCCCGGCCGCGAGCCGGCGGATGCCGGGCCAGCCCTGCGTGATCGCGATTACCGACCTGATGCGCGCGCTCGTGCGGCGCGCGGTGTCGTGGGCCGACCAGGACCGGCTCGACATCGAGCAGGCGCGCATCAGCGTCGTGCTGCTCGACGAGATGCGTCGCGCGCCGCACGAACCGCTGCACTTGCCGATGCCGCACGACCGGCGGCTGCTGCGGATCGCCAACGCGATCCTCGGGCAGCCGCACGACAGCCGCACGCTCGAAGCATGGGCAGAATGGGCCGGCTTGTCCGCGCGCACATTGAGCCGGCTGTTCGTCGCGGAAACCGGCACGAGCTTCGCGCAATGGCGGCAGCAGGCGCGTCTCACGCACGCGCTCGAACGTCTCGCGAACGGCGACAGCGTCGCCAACATCGCGGACGCGCTCGGCTACGCGACGCCGAGCAATTTCATCGCGATGTTTCGCCGCGCGTTCGGCGACTCGCCTGCGCATTACTTCGCGAAGCGCAAACAGCCGTAGTGCGACGCGGCTGCGCGTCGCCCCCTATCACCCCTGCCAGTACTGCGCCTGCATCGACGCCGCTATAGTCGCCGTGCGACCGGCCGGTCGGTTGCTCAATACGCCATGTGGAGGGTGTCGATGTCGAATGCCGTCGGATCGGACAACACGCCGATCGTCTCAGAGCAGCAACTCGCCGATCATCTGGCTGCCGGCTGCAAGCCGGCCGCGCAGTTCCGTATCGGCACCGAGCACGAGAAGTTCGTCGTCGCTCGCGCGACGCACGCGGCCGCGCCGTACGACGGGCCGTCCGGCATCGCCGCGGTGCTCGAGCGGCTGCGCGGCGACGGGACGCCGATCGTCGATGCCGGGCGGATCGTCGGCGTGATCCAGCGCGATGGCGCGGCGATCTCGCTCGAACCGGCCGGCCAGCTCGAACTGTCGGGCGCGCCGCTCGATACGCTGCATGGCACGCGTGCCGAATTGCATGCGCACCTCGCCGCGGCTCGCGCGGCGTGCGATCCGCTCGGCCTGCGCTGCGCGCCGCTCGGCTTTCACCCTCACCTGTCGCGCGCGGCGCTGCCGTGGATGCCGAAGCAGCGCTACGGGATCATGCGACGCTATATGCCGCGCGTCGGCACGCGCGGGCTCGACATGATGCAGCGCACCTGCACCGTGCAGGTCAATCTCGATTTCGCATCGGAAAGCGACATGGCGCGCAAGATGCGCGTGTCGCTCGCGTTGCAGCCGGTCGCGACCGCGCTGTTCGCGAATTCGCCGTTCTGCGAAGGCCGCCCGTCCGGCCTGCTGTCGACGCGCGCACATACGTGGCTCGATACCGACGAGGATCGCTGCGGCGCGCCGGCATTGTTCCTGTCGCGCAGCTTCGGCTTCGAGCGCTACGTGAGCTGGCTGCTCGACAACGTGCCGATGTATTTCGTGCGGCGCGGCGACCGCTACGCGGATGCGACCGGGCGGACGTTCCGCGATTTCATGCGACGGCGCATTCCGCATCTCGAAGGCGACACGCCGACGCTCGGCGATTTCGCGGACCACCTGACGACGGTATTCACCGAGGTGCGGCTGAAGCGTTATCTCGAGATGCGCGGCGCCGATGCCGGCTCGCCCGACATGATGATCGCGCTGTCCGCATTCTGGACCGGCCTGCTGTACGATCCGGCCGCGCTGTCGGAGGCCGAGACGCTGGCCGCCGCGATCGATCGCGGCGCGCTGCTGGCATTGCGTCGCGACGTGCCGCGTCTCGGGCTCGATACACCGGTCGACGGCCGCCCGTTGCGTGCGTTCGCGGCCGATGCACTCGCCATCGCGCATCGCGGCCTGCGCGCGCGGGCGCGCCTGGATGCGGCCGGCCGCGACGAATCCGTGTATCTCGCGCCGCTCGACGAGATCGTCGCCGGCGCGCCGACCCAGGCCGAACACTGGCTCGCGCGCTATCGCGACGCGTGGGCCGGCGACGCGACGCGGATCTACGACGAAGCCGAAATCCGATGACGTCGCGCCGGGCCGCTCATGCGCAGCATGCGAGTAGCGGCTCGTGCGCGAACTCGATGCCGGGCATCGGCGCATGGCCCTGCCGCCGTGCCCGAACCGCGTGCGCGAGCGTCTCGAAGAGCCCGGCGGTGTCGGCGAACGACAGGCACGCGTCGGTGATGCTCTGCCCGTAGCGCAGCGGAACGCCGGGCACCAGGTCCTGTCGCCCCTCGATCAGGTTCGACTCGATCAGCACGCCGACGATGCGCGTATCGCCGGCCGCGACCTGCGCGGCGACGTCCGCGCCGACGCCCAACTGGTTCCGGAACTGGCGGCGGCTGTTGCCGTGACTGACGTCGATCATCACGCGCGGCGCGAATTGCGCGGCCGCCATGCGCTCGCATGCGGCATTCACGGCGGCCGCGTCGAAATTCGGTTCGCGTCCGCCGCGCAGCACGACATGCGTATGCGGATTGCCGGACGACGCCGTCGCGCACAGCCGGCCGCAGGCATCGACCGACAGGAAACGGTGCGCGCGCGCGGCCGCACACATCGCATCGACGGCCACCTGGACGTTGCCGTCGGTCCCGTTCTTGAAGCCGATCGGGATCGGCAGCGACGACGCCAGTTCGCGATGCACCTGCGATTCCACCGTGCGCGCGCCGATCGCGCCCCATGCGACCAGATCGGCCAGGTAGCGCGGCGACAGCGGATCGAGGAATTCGGTCGCCGCCGGCATCTCCGCGCCGTTGATGTCGCACAGCAGCGCGCGGGCGGCATGCAGCCCGGCGTCGATCCGCTCGCTGCCGTCCAGCAGCGGATCGTTGATGAGCCCTTTCCAGCCGACCGTCGTGCGCGGCTTCTCGAAGTACACGCGCATCACGATTTCCAGCTCGTCCGCAAACCGCGCGCGTTGCAGCGCGAGCCGCGCCGCATAGTCGCGCGCGGCGGCCGGGTCGTGCACCGAGCACGGGCCGGCGATGACTACGAGACGGTCGTCCGCACCGTTCAGCACGTCGGCGATCGCGCGGCGGGTCGTATGAACGGTGCGCGCCGCGCGCAACGCCGGCTGCAGCGTGCCTGCCAGATCCGCGGGGGTCGGCAAGCGCAGCACGGCGTCACGGTCGGTCGTCCAGGCGTTTGCATGCATGGGGACTGCCCTCCTGTCGATAATTCGGTGGATTTTTTACTACAACGCGACTTTATTGAATGGTTCTTTTCGCGCGCAACTAACATATTTATCAGTTTCCAATTCATAACCTTATGAATGACGGAAATAAGGGCGTTATTCGATATTTTGCGACATGAGTCTCGGCTGTTTTCGTAATGCGGGTCGGGTTGGGAAATCGGTTTGCCCCGAAATAAGGGAGCGCTTTGGCGGAAGCGGATAGCCGTATCGAACGGCCTTCGGCGGCGGGCCGCTATCCGTTCTGATAGTGGCGGCCAGATAGGCGTTCGATTAATTTTCTGGTGCCTGACAGGCCAGTCAGGTTCGAATATATAAATCAACCAAGTTATTCCGGAGAGTCACCATGTCGAAGCGTCATTACGAAACGCCCATTCACGTCAAGTATCGCGATACGGATTCGATGGGGCATGTGAGCAGTCCCGTCTATTACGACTATCTGCAGCATTCGTATCTCTGCTACATGTTCGATCTCCTCGGATTGCCGCGGAGCGAGAAGCTGCCGCACATCATGGTGAAGACGCAGTGCGAGTACCTGGCACCGGCGCAGTTCGGCGACAACCTGACGATCCGGTCGAGCATCGTGCGCTTCGGCAGCAAGAGCTTCGATCTCGAGCACCTGATGGAGCGCGACGACCAGACGATCGTCGCGCGCGGCATGTCGACGCACGTGATGTTCGATTACGCGAACAACACGACGCTGGCCGTGCCCGACGAATTCAAGACGCGCGTGCTCGAATTCCAGGGTTCGCTGTGATGCGCGCACGCCATGTCGGGAGCGACACGTGAGCTGCGCGGTGGCGCGCGCCCGGCACCGGATCGGCGCGATCGTCGAGCGGCGCGACGATCGCGCGATCGTCATCGTCCGGCATGCCGCGCATGCATTGCTCGAACCGGCCGCGCTCGACCGGCACCGTGCGCTCGCAAGCCGCCATGAGGACGAGCTGGAAGTGTTGCTGCAGCCGTGCGGTGGCGCGCACGACGGCGTGCGGCCGCTGCTCGGCCGGTTGCGGGACGCCTGCGTGACCGTCGCGCTCGACGCGGCGACGCTCGCGCACGAGGCGTCGCTGCTCGAGTTTGCGAGCTGGATCACGCGATGCGCGGCGCCCGGCGACACGGCGGAGCCGCGCGCCGACGCAGCCGTGCCGAGCGGCATGCTGTTCTGCGGCCTCGTCGTGCGCTGGCTCGATCAGCGCAACGGGGGGCGGCGGCCCGAGCGCGACGGACTGCCTGAGCGTACGCCGCGGGGCATCGCGGCGGATGCGGCCGAGCACATCGCGACCGGCGATCCGGACGGGCAGGTGCTCGGCGCGCTGCTCGACGCCGACGACGCGTCGACCGGCGCGGCGCTCGACACGCTGTCGGACGCGGTGCGCGCGCGGCGGATCTGCCTGGCGACGCGGGCCGGCTGGCCGCTCGGCCGGCGGTTATGAGCGCCGTCGTCGTGGCAGCCGAGGTGCGCGCGCTGCCCGCGCGCGCCTTTCTGGTCGGCATGATGGGCGCGGGCAAATCGACGCTCGGCCGCGCGCTCGCCGCATCGCTCGGCTGGACGTTCGCCGACAGCGACGACGAGATCGAGCGGCGTACCGGCCGTTCGGTCGCCGTGCTGTTCGACATGGTCGGCGAAGTCGGCTTCCGGCTGCTCGAAACGCATATCGTCGACGAGCTGACGCAGCGCCCGAACGTCATCGTGGCGACCGGCGGGGGTGCGGTGCTGGATCCGCGCACCCGCGCGCGATTGAGCGAGCGCGGCTGCGTGATCTATCTGCATGCGGATCCGGACACGCTGTGGCGCCGTACGCGCGACGACGCGCGGCGGCCGCTGCTGCGGGTGGCCGAGCCGCGGCAAACGCTTGCTGCGCTGTACCGCATGCGCGACCCGCTGTATCGCGAATGCGCGCATGCGTTCGTCGATACGACCGCGCAGGGTGTCGCGCGTGCGACGGCCGAAATGTCGTCGGTGTTGCAGGCGCGGATGCGCGCACCGGGTTGAATGCGTGCATTCGTTTCAAGACCGTCGCCGGCCGGGGCGGCCGCGCCTTGGCGACCGCTTCCCTGCCGTCGAATCGATGGAGCGTCGCATCGGAATGGTCTGGACGGTGACGTCAGGCACGTTTCTGAAACGGCGAGTTTTGATTCATAACACTGCTGTTGTGATAAGAAAAGTTATCCCGATGGGTGCATCGATTTATCCAACTGCGTGTGCCGTGACAGACAAATCGGCTCGTCAAGCGGCGGGAAAGCCGGTTTCCCGGTGAGGTTGCGCCACCCTTCAAGCGCATCGACGCGCTTGCGCGCGACGTCGGGTGCCGCTTTGCGTCGCTGCATCCGCATGTCGACCGGCCGCTCTGACCCGAGAAAAACGGCCCTCCCCGCATTTGTTCCCGCGACGCAAGACTGTTGCTCCACGGTGGGTGTTCGAAATCGCGATCGGCGCGCCTACAGTTCGCCCATCGGATTCATCGATCCGGTCGGCGCTGAAGCCGAACACCATTCACCTGTCGAGGTATGTCATGAGCACATCCAAAGTCATCATCGTCACCGGCGCATCGCAAGGCATCGGCGCGGAAACGGTCAACGCGTTCCGCGCACGCGGCCATCGCGTCGTCGCGACTTCCCGTTCGATCGGGCCGTCGAACGATCGCGATCTCGTCACCGTCGCGGGCGACATCGGCGATCCGGCCGTCGCGCGCCGCGTGGTCGATGCCGCGATCGAACGCTTCGGCCGCGTCGACACGCTCGTCAACAACGCCGGCGTGTTCATCGCGAAGCCGTTCACGCAGTACACCGCGGACGACTACGCGCAGGTCACGAGCGTCAACCTGAACGGTTTCTTTTACGTTACGCAGCGCGCGATCGCCGCGATGCAGCAGCACGGCAGCGGGCACGTAGTCAGCATCACGACGAGCCTCGTCGATCACGCGAACAGCAACGTGCCGTCGGTGCTCGCGTCGTTGACGAAAGGCGGATTGAATGCGGCGACGAAATCGCTCGCGATCGAGTACGCGAAGGCCGGCATCCGCGTCAATGCCGTGTCGCCGGGCATCATCAAGTCGCCGATGCATGCACCCGAAACGCATGCGACGCTCGCGTCGCTGCACCCGGTCGGCCGCATGGGCGAGATGAGCGACATCGTCGACGCGATCCTGTATCTCGACTCGGCACCGTTCGTCACCGGCGAGATCCTGCATGTCGACGGCGGCCAGAGCGCCGGGCACTGAGCATCGGCATCGAAAGAACGAGCCGGCGTGCCTATCGCGATGCGGCGGCTCGTTTGGTACGCGTACCGCGCGCCTGCCCGGCGGGCGCGCGCTCCAGATGCTCGACGAGAAAGTCGACGAACACGCGCACGCGCGACGACAGAAAACGCGCATGCGGATACAGCAGCATGAACGGCCGCGACCGGCCGCCAAGGCCGGGCAGCACCTCCACGAGCGTACCGGCGCGCAGATCCTGTTCGACGATGAAGCGGTAGGTCTGGAACAGGCCCGCACCGCTGCGCGCGAGCGTCACGCCGGCGAGGACGTCGCCCGACGTACTGTAGTTGCCGGTCGTCGCGATATCGATCTCGTCCGATCCGTCGTCGAACAGCCAGGGAATCGGCCGCCCGCTGCTCGGCAGCTCGAACTGGATGCATTCGTGCGCATGCAGATCGTCGATGGCGGTCGGCGTGCCCGCGCGCTTCAGATAACCGGGCGTCGCGACGATCACGAGTTCGGCGTCCTCCAGCTTGCGCGCGACCAGGTTCGAATCGGCGGGCGCGCGGCCGCGGATCGCGAGATCGAAGCCCTCTTCGGCAAAGTCGATGTTGCGGTTGCTCAGGTGGGTTTCGACGCGTACGTCCGGATAGCGCTCGCGAAACGCGGGCAGTAGCGGCAGCACGCGATAGTGTCCGTACGGCGTCGGCATGCTGATCCGGAGCACGCCGGCGGGCGTTGCCTGCTGGCCGGTCGCTTCGCGTTCCGCGTCGACGAGCTGCGACAGCGCATCGCGGCATTGCTCGAAATAGCGCCGGCCGGAATCGGTCAGGCGGATCTGTCGTGTCGTGCGCACGAACAGCCGCACGCCGAGACGCTCCTCGAGCCGCGCCACCGACCGGCTGACCGCGGCCGGCGTGACGCTCGCCGCGGTTGCCGCCAGCGTGAAGCTGCCGAGTTCGGCGGCGAGACAGAACAGCTCGATGCTGCCCAGCAGCAAGTCGTCGAATTTGCGTTGCATGGTGCCGTTCCTGCCGTCTCCGGTGTGGGGCGCGCGATGAAGCAACGAGTGTGCATGAATATCGCGCGGGAAACCAGCGAGCGCGCGTGGCGCGATTCGTTACATCGTGTCCCGAATCAATTGCGCCGCTGACATTTACCGGCTTCGGCCGCATGACTAGAGTGACTGACAGGCAACACCGATCGCCCCATCCATTTTCCCGCAAGGAGAACGACATGACCGTCGAACAGAAGCTGGCCGAACTCGGCCTTGCATTACCTGAACCGCCGAACCCGCTCGGCAGCTATACGGCTGTCAGCGAAGCCGGCAACCTGCTGTTCGTATCGGGACAACTGCCGCTCGTCGACGGCAGGATCGCCTATACCGGCCGCGTCGGCGAGCAATTGAGCGTCGACGAAGGCCGCCACGCCGCGCGGCTTGCGGCGCTGAACGTGCTCGCGCAGATCCGCAGGCATCTGGGCGGGTTCGACCGCCTGCGCAAGATCGTGCGCGTCGAGGGGCATGTGAGCTCGGCCGACGGTTTTTACGGACAGCCGGCCGTGATCGACGGCGCGTCCGACCTGTTCGCCGCCGCGCTGGGCGGCAAGGCGGGACACGCGCGTTCGGCGTTCTCCCAGCGCCAGTTGCCGGCCGACGCGGCCGTCATCCTCGTCGTGATCGCCGAGATCGACCCGGCCTGACGTATCGGCTGCGCCGCGGGGCGGCCATCCACTCCGCGAGCGTTTCCGCCCACCCTGCCCGGCATTCATCGCCTGCCCCGTTACCTTGCATATCAGGGCTCGATCGGCCGAAAACCTTGTCCGGCAAAGCCCGGCACGTTCCGGATACATTGAAATACAAAATATCGCATGCGATTTAATCGAATACGCTTGACATGGGTGACTGCCTCGACGAAACTCCGTCGTATGCGATCGAATCGCATCTGAGAAAAACCTGCCAACTGACGGAGCAAATGATGAGCAAGATCGAAAAAGTGCTGTACACGGGCAAGACGCATACGACTTCGGGCGGCCGCGACGGCTCGGCACGCAGTTCCGACGGCCGCCTCGACATCCAGTTGTCGTCGCCGGGCAGCGCCGGCACCGGCACCAACCCGGAACAACTGTTCGCGGCCGGCTGGTCGGCCTGCTTCATCGGTGCGATGCAGCTTGCGGCGCGCGCCGCGAAGGTGACGCTGCCGGCCGATCTCGCCGTCGACGCCGAAGTGGATCTCGGCACGGCCGGCAACGCGTACTTCCTGCAGGCCCGGCTGAACGTGAGCGTGCCGGGGCTCGATCGCGACGTCGCGCAGCGCATCGTCGATGCCGCGCACCAGACCTGCCCGTATTCGAAGGCGACGCGCGGCAACATCGACGTCGAAATCCGTATCGCTTGAACGTTGCATCGGGCGGCCGGGCGCCGCCCTGCCGAATTCCCGACTCTTTTCCTATCGAGGCAAATGATGAATACCCGATTGATCTCCGCCGTTCTCGTCGCCGTTTCGGCTGCCGTTGCCGCCCCGGCGTTTGCAAATGAAACCGTCGTGACGCGTGCGCAGGTGCGTGCCGAACTCGTGCAGCTTCAAACGGCCGGTTATCCGCTGAATCGCGCCACCGACGCGACCTATCCGAGCGATCTGCAGGCCGCGCTGACGCAGATCCATGCGGCCGATGCCGTCGCGGCCAACGAGCAGGCATCCGGCTACGGCAGCAACGGCGAGGCCGTGACGCAATCTGGCCGCCTGCATGCCGTCAGCGTGGCCGAACGCTCGGTGTATTTCGGTCATTGAACGCCGTGCGCCGATACGTGACCCCTGAATTCTTTTTATTCCTGTTCCGAGGTGAATGATGAAAACCCAACTGATCGCTGCCCTTCTCGTCGCCGTTTCGGCTGCCGTTGCCGCCCCGGCGTTTGCCGATGAAGCCGTCGTGTCCCGTGCGCAAGTGCGTGCCGAACTCGTGCAGCTCGAACAAGCCGGCTATCGGCCGGGCCGCGCGAACGATCCGCACTATCCGGACGACCTGCAGGCGGCACTGACACGCGTTCATGCGAACGACGCCGTGACGGCCGATGCATCGGCATCCGGTTACGGCCGCGAAGCCGTGGCCGCCACGCAGTCGGGCAGCCGGCCCGCGACGCGCATCGCCGAGCGCTCGATCTACTTCGGTCATTGAACGAAACCGCGAACGGCGCCGGTTGCCGGCGTGCGGTGCGCAACCGCTGAATTCCTTTTTTCTTGTCGAGGTGAATGATGAAAACCCAACTGATTGCCGCCCTCCTCGTGGCCGTGTCGGCCGCCGTCGTCGCGCCGGCGAACGCGAGCGAAAGTACCGTGACGCGCGCGCAGGTGCGTGCGGAACTGGCCGCGTTGCAGCAGGCCGGCTACCTGCCGAACCGCCCCAACGACCCGAACTACCCGGACAATCTCCAGGCGGCGCTGAGCCGGATTCGCGACAACGGCATAGCCGCGGCCGATACGATGGCGTCCGGTTACGGCAATGACGCCGATGGCGTGACGCAGTCCGGTAGCCGCAGCGCGGTTCGCACGGCCGAGCGCTCGATCTATTTCGGTCATTGAGCATTGCACGACGGAATCGGCCGTCCCCGTCCGTCACATAAAGCGCATGCGATGTAATCGCGTGCGCTTTTATATTTGGGACGTCCGGATTTGCATCGACGTCTTCCGGATATGGATCACCGAGAACGAAGAAGGCCAGCGCACGCGTGTCAGGCCAATGACGCGATCCATGTCGTTGCGGGGCGACCTGCCCGGTCGATCCGGTCTATTCTATGCGGCACGAAATCTTCAATCGAGGAGCAGCCGATGCCGGAAGCCACGACCGGAAACACGACGGGCGATGCACACCCGCTCGACCATGTCGTCTGGAACGCGCTCGCGGGCAAACAGCGCCGCTTTGCGCTCGGCAGCGACCGCGCGCTGCGGTTTCCGGCGGCCATTGCGCCGTTCGCCGCGATCGCCGACACGAGCCAGGCATCGTTCGATGCGTTGCGCGAACTGATCGCCGCGCACGGGCCGGCCGCGCTGGTCACGCCGGACGAGATGCCGCCGCCGGCGGGATTGCCGGTGATCCGGCGCGCGGCGTTGCTTCAAATGATCTGGCAAGGGACGCCCGCTCCGGCGCATGCATCGGAGCATGTCACGCTCGCCGAAGCCGACGTGCCGGACATGCTCGCGCTGACCACGGCCGCGCAGCCCGGCCCGTTCGGCCCGCGCACGATCGAGCTTGGCGACTATATCGGCGTACGCAGCGAAGGCCGGCTGGCGGCGATGGCCGGCGAGCGGATGCAGGTCGACGGGTATACCGAGATCAGCGCCGTCTGCGTGGATGCCGCGTTTCGGCGGCAAGGGCTTGCGGCGCGGCTGGTCCGGTCGTTGATCGAGGCGATCGGTGCGCGCGCGGAAACACCGTTCCTGCACGTCCTCACGTCGAACCAGGTCGCGATCGAACGCTATCTCGCGCTTGGTTTTGTCGTCCGTCGCGAAATGAACCTGCTGGTGCTGGGCGACGAACACGCATGACAACGCGGCCGACGCGATACGCGCATCGGCCGCTTGTTGCCTGCCTGTTTAGTCTTCGGTCGACCGGATCAGGTTGCCGCGCAGCGTGACGATTGCCTTCTGCACCTTCGCGAATTCGTCCGGCTTCAACCCGGTGGCTTCGACCAGGTTCATGTCGAGCCCCTTCTCGCGCACGCGCCGGCCGCTCTTCGTCAGGCTGACGAGCACCTGGCGCTCGTCCGACGGATCGCGGTGCCGCTCCAGGTAACCCATCGCCTCGAGCTTCTTCAGGATCGGCGTCAACGTATTGGATTCGAGGAACAGCTTCTCGCCAAGCTGGCCGACCGTCTGGTTGTCCTGCTCCCACAGCGCAATGATCGTGATGTATTGCGTATAGGTGAGGCCGAGCTCTTCGAGAATCGGCTTGTACGCCTTGCCGAACGCGAGGTTCGCCGAGTAGATCGCAAAACACAGGAAATCGGACAGCTTCGGCGCGGCGGGCGATGGTGCTTCGGTCGGTTTCATGAACTTCCTCCGGCGACGCGGACGGCCGCAGATAGACACATTATATATCGTGTGCGATCTTATCGGAAGCATGATAAATCGGTGTCGATGACCCGACGGAATGATGCAACGCGGCCGGATCGCCGCCGTCAGTCCTGCCTGCGGCGCTTGCCGGATTGCAACCGGCTTTCCGACAGCAGCGAGCATTGCACCGGATGCGCGATTTCGGTCGCGAGCCCGCCTGCGGCAAACAGCAGGATCATCAGCCAGCGTTTCATGCGTCCTCCACGACCGACAGGCTCGCGCCGTTTGCGACGGTTGCGTCGAGCGCGTACGGATCGACGCCGTCGAGGCAGCCGAGATTGACGCGCCAGCATGCGGGGTCCATGCGTGTCTGATGGAACGGATAGATGCCGCAATGGCTACAGAAATAGTGGCGGGCCGTGTGTGTGTTGAAGCGGTAGCACGTCAGTGCGCCCTCGCCTTCGACGATCTTCAGGTGGTCAGCGGGAAACATCGGGCTCATCAGCGCGCCGCGCCGGCGGCACAGGCTGCAGTTGCAGCGAACCGCCGGCGCAATGGCCGCGTTCACTTCGAATTTGACGGCCCCGCAATGGCAGGATCCTTTGAACCAGGTTGCAGACATGATGTGCTCTCGAAGAGGTCATGCGTGCTTTATAGCGGACGCCCGAACTTGCGTTGTATCGCACTGTATCCGCGGTCCGCGCAGATACAGAGCATTGCAAATCGACGGTGGGCGGCGCACGTTCGGCGCGGCGATCTGAAGCACGGATCGCCGGCACGTGCGCGCGGCTTGCCGGCCGAGCGCGATCAATCCAGCGCGTGCTGCAGGCGCTCGATCGCGGCCCGCGTTTCACGCTCGAGCGTCGCGAACAGCTCGGCGGCTGGCAACGAGCGGACGAGCGTCGCCGCCTGCCCGGCCCACTGCGCGCCGTAGCCGAATTCGCCCTGCGCCTTCGCGGCCGCATGCAGCGCCTTGCCCGCGTCGTACGCGATCGGATACGCGGGCGCGGCCGGCGCGTGCGGGTCGTCGCCGAGCGCGGTCAGCCGGTTCGCGATGCCGCGCGCGGTCCGGCCCGATATCGCGGAGGTAAATGTCGTGCGGCGCGCCGCGTCGCCGAGGATCGCGCGGCGATAACCGTCGTCGATCGACGTCTCCCGGCATGCGACGAACGCAGTGCCGAGCTGCGCGGCCTGCGCGCCGAGCGCCAGCGCGGCGGCGATGCCTTCGCCATCCATGATGCCGCCGGCAGCGATCACGGGCAGCGCGCATTCGTGCACGATCAGGCGCGTCAGCGCGAACGTGCCGAGGCGGTCGTCGTGGGCGGTCGAATCGAACACGCCGCGGTGCCCGCCGGCTTCGATGCCCTGCGCGACGATCGCGTCGATGCCGGCGGCGGCGATCTGCCGCGCTTCGTCGAGATTCGTCGCGGTTGCGAACAGCGTGATGCCCGCGCGCTTCAGCGCGGCGATCGCGTCCGCGGACGGCAGCCCGAAATGGAAGCTGACGACGCCCGGCTTTTCTTCGGCGAGCATCGCCTGCATCGCTTCGTCCGCGACGAAGCTCGTATAGATCTCCGACAGCGATGCGGGCGGCGTCGCACCGTATGCGCGGAACGCCGGCGCGAGCCAGTCGAGCCACGCGCGTTCGACGGCTGCGTCGGCGCGGGCCGGACGATGGCAGAACACGTTGACGTTGAACGGCCGGTCGGTGAGCGCGCGCGTGTCGCGGATCATCTTGCGCGCGCCGTCGGCGTTCGTCGCGCCGACGCCGAGCGAGCCGAGCCCGCCCGCGTTCGACACGGCGGCAGCCAGCGCCGGCGTGCTGACGCCGGCCATCGGCGCCTGGACGATCGGTGCGCGAATGCCGAGCGCGCGCAACAGCGTCCGGTTATCGGTCGGGTGATTCATGTCGGTTACCTCCTGGTGGCGGTCGAATCGCGAACATGCCGCGTCGGCAGAGCACGATAACCCCGCGCAACGCGCCTCATGGTTTTCCCGGCCCGCCCGGTTGCACGGGAGCGAACCGGATCCGGTGCGCAACCGCGCGCCGCGCAGGCCGCGGCGGCCTTCCCCCGCGAATGACGCCCGCCGCGCGTTCGTACCCTTTCCGAGCGGGAAAGGACGCTTGAAACATCCGCAATTATCGCGTGCCGCCGAGTCGCCCACCATGTGTCGGACGATCGGTGCAGCCCGCGCAGCCGGCCCTTTCACGGGCGTTGCGGTGCGTGCCGCCATATCGTGCGGCCGGACGCATCATGCCGGACGCGAACGGCCGGGCCGTGCGCCGCGGCATATCGATAATCAGGAGACACGATGAACAGCCAATCCCTCGATCTGGGCGGCAACGCGGGCGGCCCCGCGTCCGCACGACCGCCGGCCGCTTCCGCCGGCGTCGGCGCCGATGCGACGGCCCTCCCCGCGCGCCGCGTCACGCTCGGCGATTTCATGGACGACCTGCCGGTCGGTGCGTTGCACCGGTTCGTCGTGTGGGTGATCGGCATCGGGCTGTTCTTCGACATGTACGAGATCTTCCTCGTCAGCACGATCGGCTCCGCGTTGCAGAACGAATACGGGTTGAGCCGGCAGAGCACCGATTTCAAGCTGCTGCTGGCATCGGCATTCATCGGGATGTTCGTCGGCGCGATGTGCCTCGGCAGCCTCGCCGACCGCATCGGCCGGCGCAAGGCGTTCCTGCTGACGCTCGTGTGGTACAGCGCGTTCTCGCTGGTCGGCGCGTTCTCGGTGAATGCCGACATGCTCGTCGCGTGCCGCTTCCTGACCGGCATCGGCGTCGGCGCGATCTATCCGGTCGCCGACAGCTTCCTGTCCGAAATCCTGCCGAAGGAAAAGCGCGGGCGGCTCGCCGCGTGGGCCTATACGACTTCCTATGTCGCGGTGCCGCTCGTCGGCTTCCTCGCGCTGTGGCTGAACCCGCTGCATGTGGCCGGCGTGGCCGGCTGGCGCATCATCCTCGCGATCGGCAGCCTCGGCGCCGTGTACGTGCTGTTCGTCCAGCACCGCCTGCCGGAGAGCCCGCGCTGGCTGCTCGCGCAAGGCCGCACCGCCGACGCGCACGCGGCGCTGCGGCGCTTCGCGGAAGGCACCGGCGTGCGGGTGCCCGAGCACTTCGCGGAATCGGCCGAACCGCAACGGCCGCTCGGGCTCGGCGAGCGCATCGCGCTGCTGCGTCGCGAGCCCTACGGCGCGCGCTACCTGATGCTCGCGATCTTTCACCTGTTCCAGTGCTTCGGCTATTACGGCTTCGGCACGCTGGCCGGCACGGTCGTGAAGAGCCGCGGCTTCGACGTGACGGACAGCACGCTGTTCATCGCACTGTCGTTCGTCGGCTATCCGATCGGCTCGCTGCTGTCGATCCCGCTGCTCAACTGGATCGAACGCCGCACGCTCGTGATCGCGTCGATCCTGTCGATCGCCGTATTCGGGCTGTGCTTCGCGTACTCGGGCAATACCGCGCTGATCGTCGGATTCGGATTGCTGACGACCTGCGCGTCGAACGTGTTCAGCAACGCGTATCACGTGTACCAGGCCGAGATTTTCCCGGCGCGCGTGCGCTCGACGGCGATCGGCAGCACGTATTCGCTGTCGCGCATCGTCAGCGGCGGGCTGCCGTTCGTGCTGCTGCCGGTGCTCGGCAGCTACGGCGCGGGCGCGATGTTCGGCGTGATCTCGGTCGCGCTCGGCATCGTCGCCGTCACGCTGCGCGTGCTCGGGCCGCTGACCACGCGGCGCAGCCAGGACGAAATCAATCCGGTGTAATCCAGTGGTGCAATGCGGCGACCGGCACGGGACGCACGCGGGCGTGCCCCGTGCGTCGCCGTTTCCGCAGTCAGCGCGCCGACATGAAATCGAACAGCTTCGCGATGTCGGTCGTCAGCACGGTGCCGGCCTTGACGCCGACCCACAGCGTGCGCGTCGCCCACGCGTCGTCGAGCTTCACGACCCCGAGCCGCGCGGCGCGCTCGCCGGTCACCGCATCGCGCGGCAGCACGCCGATGCCGAGCCCGGCCTCGATCATCCGGCTCACGCCGTCGAAATTCGATACCTGGATCCGCACTTTCAGCGAGCGCTCGGCCGCGAACGCCGCGTCGGTCATGCGCGCGAGCAGCGAACTGCCGTCGCTCAAGCCGACGTAATCCTCGTCGAGCGTATCCGCGAAGCGGATACTGTCGCGTGCGGCAAAGCGATGCGCGCGCGGCACGAGCAGCACGAGCTCGTCGCGCCGGTACAGCCGCCGTTCGATGCCAGGCGCCGGCACGTTGTCGGCGAACACGCCGAGATCGGCCTTGCCGGACCCGATCGCATCGACGATCTCGTGGCTCAGCCGCTCCTCGAGACTCACCTTGATGCCCGGGTTGTCGGTGAGGAACGCGGCGAGATCGGCGGGCAGGAACTGGACGATCGCGGACGTATTGGTCCACACGTGGATATGGCCGCGCACGCCGGCGACGTAGTCGCTCATCTCGTGCGCCATCCGGTTGACCTGCTCGATCACCTTCGCCGCATGGTCGAGCAGCGCGCGGCCCGCGGGTGTCAGTTCGACGCCGCGCGCATGCCGGACGAACAGTGCGCTGCCGGTCACGCTTTCGAGTTCGGCGATGCGCTTGCTGACCGCGGACAGCGTGAGCTGGCCGTGTTCGGCCGCCTTCGTCAGGCTGCCGTGTTCGGCGACGAGCGCGAACACGCGCAGCGACTGCAGATCGAAATGAAGCGGGTTCACCATGTCGTGGATCCTGGGAAGGCCGTACGGCGCGCGCCATCGTCGCGGCGGCCTGACGCCGATCATACGCCCGGCCGTGCGCGCGCGATATCGCGCGCGCTAGCGCGGCGCGATCGCCTGCAACGCGGCGAGCATCGCACCGTCCGGCTTCGCGAGATCGTCGAGCACCGCGAAGTGCTGCATGCCGGGCAGCCAGGTGCGCGCGATCCGTTCGCCGGCCGCTTCGCACGCCGATGCGTATTCATGTGCTTGCCGGATGAGTTCGGGCAGTTCGGCGTCGCCGACCGCGACGACCGTCGGCGCGCCGGGCCCGATGTGACGTAGCGGGCTGTACGCTTCGACCTCCTGCGCGGTGAGCTGCAGCTTGTCGTTCAGGCAGCACAGCGAGATCGGTTCGAGATCGACGAGCGGGCTGATCGCGAGCGCTGAAACGACGGCCGGATGCGCGCGATGCACGGCAGTCAGGTGGCCGCCCGCCGAATGGCCGCTCAGGTGGATCGGCCGCCGCGCGGTGCCGAGGCCGTCGGGATCGCTGGCGAGATGGTCGAGCAGCGCGCCGATCTCGCCGACGATGTCGGTCATCGTCGCGACCGGAGCAAGTGTGTATTCGGCAAGCACGACGTCGAAGCCGCGCGCGAGCGGCCCGCTCGCCGCGTACGCGAAATCCTCTTTCGTGCAGTGTTGCCAGTAGCCGCCATGAATGAACACGAACAGCGGCGCGTCGGGCTGCCCGCACGGCAGCCAGTCGAAGCGCTGCGCCGGTTGCGCGCCGTAACGCAGGTCGCGGCGGCCGGGTGTCGCGTCGTAAAGCGCTGCGCTACGCGCCTGGCACGACGCGAGCAATGCCGGGAAATCGGGAACAGCCTTCGTGTTCAGGTAGGCGGCGTCGAGCGCCGCGCGGTCCATGCCGCGATAGAGGATCGTCATTCGGGGAGTGTCCGGTGCGGGTTGCGGAGGTGCGGGGCAGGTTCGTCATGCCCGCTGCGAAGGCGTCGGCCGAACCGACGCGTTAGCACCATTATCCGCAGCGCGGCCGGGTGCGGCTATCCGGATTCGGCGGGTGCGGCGCGGGCCTGTCCGCTTTCGGCGAAAGACTGCGACGCCGCGCGCGCATCGTGCCGGTGCCCGCGCGCCCGGACGGATCGAGCCGATCGATACGCCGAAGCGGCGCGGCCGGTCAGATCAACTCGGAAATCTCGATCAGGTTCAGGTCGGGGTCGCGCACGTAGACCGAACGGATCTTCTGCGTCGCACCCGTGCGTTCGACGGGCCCTTCGACGATCGGCCATTCGACGCGCTTCAGGTGCGCGATCACGTCGTCGAGCGGCACCGACGCGATGAAGCACAGGTCCAGCGCGCCGGGCACCGGCACATGCGCTTTCGGTTCGAACTCCGCGCCGCGCACGTGCAGGTTGATCTTCTGGTTGCCGAAGCGGAACGCAAGCCGGCCGGCGCCGAAGGTTTCGAGCCGCATCTGCAGCACCTCGGTGTAGAAATGCTTCGTCCGGTCGGGATCGACGCAGGTCAGCACGAGATGGTCCAGGTGATCGATCAGCGCCATGGGAATCGCTCCTGTGTTCCTGTTCATGAGAATGCGCGCTGCGCAGGCATGTCGCCGGCGTCGGCGCGCGGTGGCGGATGAAGATCCGAGCGGCGCCCGGCCTTCAGGATCTGGCTCGGCACGTCATGCCCGATCAACGCGGGCAGCCGTGCCGACGCGGCCAGCACGCACGCGAGGTCGATGCCCGTATCGTAGCCGTCCAGTTCGAGCATGTGCACGAGTTCCTCGGTGCACGCGTTGCCGGTCGCGCCCGGTGCATACGGGCAGCCGCCGAGCCCGCCGAGCGACGCGTCGAAGCGGTCGATGCCCGCGTCGAGCGCCGCGAGCGTATTCGCGAGCGCCATCCCGCGCGTGTTGTGAAAATGCAGCGTGAGCTGCAGCGCGCCGAAGCGCTCGCGGGCGCGCCCGGAAAGATCGCGCACCTGCGACGGAAACGCCATGCCCGTCGTGTCGCACAGCGTGAAGCCGTGCACGCCGAGATCCGCGAAGCGCTGCATCCACGCGAGCACGGCTTCGGCCGACACGTCGCCTTCCATCGGGCAGCCCATCGCGGTCGACAGCGACACGTTGATCGCGACACCCGAACCGCGCACCGCGTCGATCACGTCGCGCAGCTGCGCGAACGACTGCTCGCGCGTCATCCGCAGGTTCGCGCGGTTGTGGCTCTCGCTCATCGACATCACGAGGTTCACTTCGTCGACGCCGCACGACAGCGCGCGCTCGGCGCCGCGCACGTTCGGCACGAGCACCGTATAGACGACGCCCGGCGCGCGCACGATGCCGTGCATCACGGCCTCCGCGTCGCGCAATGCGGGGATCGCCTTCGGCGACGTGAACGACGTGACTTCGATCTTCGCGTAGCCGCATGCGCTCAATGCATCGACGAGCGCGATCTTGTCGTCGGTATCGACGAACGCCGCTTCGTTCTGGAAACCGTCGCGCGTCGCGACTTCGTGGATGTAGAGCCGTTTGTGTCGAGTGCTCATGATGTCGCCTCTTGTCTCCTGTTGCCGGTTCAGATCACGCCGCGCGTGCGCCAGTCGCGGCGCGTCGCGGCATCGATGCCGATCGATTCGAGTACCGCATCGGTATCCGCGCCGAGCGCGGGCGCCGCGCGTTCGATACGCCCGGGCGTCGCGCCGAGTTTCGGCACAATGCCCGGCACCTGCACGGGCGTGCCGTCGGGCAGCGCGGCGTCGACGATCATGTCGCGCGCGCGGTAATGCGGATCGGCCGCGATGTCGGCCACGTCGTAGATGCGCCCGGACGGGATGCGTGCTTCGTTCAGCGCGGCCAGCACGTCGTCGAGGTCGTGGCGCGCGCTCCACGCGCCGATCGCCGCGTCGATGCGCTCGACCTGCGCGACGCGGCCGTCGTTGTGCGCGAGCGCGGGATCGCTGCCGAGATCGGGCCGCCCGATCAGCTCCATCAGGCGCCGGAAGATGCTGTCGCCGTTGCCTGCGATCAGCGCGTACCTGCCGTCGCGGCAGCGGTACGCGTTGGTCGGCGCGATGCCGGGCAGGCTGCTGCCGGCCGCCTCGCGCACCGCGCCGAACGCCGAGTATTCGGGCAGCAGGCTTTCCATCATGTTGAACACCGATTCGTACAGCGCGACGTCGACGACCTGCCCGTTGCCGCCCTGCTGCTCGCGATGCCGCAGCGCGAGCAGCACGCCGATCACGCCGTGCAGCGCCGACAGCGAATCGCCGAGCGAGATGCCGACGCGCACCGGCGTGCGGCCGGGCTCGCCGGTCAGGTGCCGCAGGCCGCCCATCGCCTCGGCGATCACGCCGAAGCCGGGACGGTCGCGGTACGGGCCCGTTTGCCCGAAGCCCGACACGCGCAGCATCACGAGCCCCGGATTGATCGCGGACAGCGCGTCCCAGCCGAGCCCCCAGCCTTCGAGCGTGCCGGGCCGGAAGTTCTCGATCAGCACGTCGGTCCCGGCGACGAGCCGGCGCACGACGCCCTGCCCTTCGGGCGTGCGCAGGTCGAGCGTGAGCGAGGTCTTGTTGCGCGACTGCGCAGCCCACCAGACCGACGTGCCGTCGTGCAGCAGCCGCCATTTGCGCAGCGGGTCGCCGAGGCCGGGCGGCTCGATCTTGATCACGTCCGCGCCGAATTCGGCGAGCATCCGGCCCGCGAACGGCCCGGCGATCAGTTGGCCGAGTTCCAGCACGCGGATGCCGTCCAGGGGGCGCGTCATGGCTGTCTCCGATGAAATCGCGTTGTCGATGACGGCGATCATGACGGCGTTCGCGCACTGCGAAAATCGATCGATGCTCAACCAGCCTTTCCGAAACGGAAAGGCGCATGCCGGTGCGATGGCCGCGTGCGACCTCATGCGCGGTGCGTCAGCCTTTCCGTACAGGAAAGCGCGCTCGCGCAACGGTCAAGCGGCGCCGTGCGCGCCGCCGGCAGAATCGATCCCGTTCCGCGCCCGCAGGGCGCTTGTCACTGCCAGCGAGACCCGCCATGTTTTCCGTTTCCTCTCCCGCGAAGATCGTGTTTCTCGACCGAGCGACGCTGTCGCCGCAAACCGTGCTGAAGCCGTTCCCGTTTCCGCACGAATTGCATGCGTTCGAACGGACGAGCGCGCACGAAGTCGCGTCGCGCATTGCCGACGCCGATATCGTCGTGACCAACAAGGTGCGGCTCGACGCGGCGACACTCGCCGGCGCGCGGCGCGTGCGAATGATCGCGATCGCCGCGACCGGTACCGACATCGTCGATCTCGGCGCGTGCGCGTCGCGCGGGATCGTCGTGAGCAACATACGCGGGTATGCGGTCCGCACGGTGCCCGAGCATACGTTCGCGCTGATCTTCGCGCTGCGCCGCAGTCTCGTGGCTTACCGCGACGCGGTGCGCGCGGGACGCTGGCTCGACAGCGGGCAGTTCTGCTTCTTCGATCATCCGATCCGCGACCTGGCCGGCTCGACGCTCGGGATCGTCGGCGACGGCGTGCTCGGGCGCGCGGTGGCCGGCATCGCGCGTGCGCTCGACATGCGCGTGCTGTTCGCGGCGCACGGCGGTGCCGCCGGTGACGACTACGTGCCGCTCGACACGCTGCTGCGCGACAGCGACGTGATCACGCTGCACTGCCCGCTCACGCCCGCGACGCGGCACCTGATCGATGCCGCCGCATTCGCGCGGATGGCGCGCCGGCCGCTGCTGATCAATACCGCACGCGGCGGGCTCGTGGACGAAAGCGCGCTCGTCGACGCATTGCAGTCGGGGCAGATCGCGGGCGCCGGGTTCGATGTGGTCACGCAGGAACCGCTGCCGGCCGCGCATCCGTTCCACGCGATCCTGTCGCATCCGGCGTTCATCCTGACGCCGCACGTCGCATGGGCGAGCGACGAGGCGATGCAGGCGCTCGCCGATCAGCTCGTCGACAACGTCGCCGCGTTTGCGGGCGGCGAGCTGCGGCATGTCGTGCGACTCGTGTGAGGCTTGCCGGTGCGTGCGAACGTTGCAACCGCGCAAACAGAACGGCCCCGCTCGATTGCTCGAAGCGGGGCCGACTGAATCCGGGGGCTGCTTACGCCAGCGACTCGGCACGTGACGGGTTCGTGCATCCGCTCTGTCCTGCGGCCGGTTTCTGAACGCCCGATGGGCATCACTTCAAGGAATTCGAGCCGCCAACACTGCAGCGCACCGCTCGGCGCGCCGAGCCCGCCGCTAATTTCAGTAGGCGGACATCTCGACGCAAGGATCGACCTTGGACGGCGAGCAGATGACCGAATACTTCGCGCTCTCGCGCATCAGCGCTTCGCCTTCGTGCAGCGCGATCTTGATCTCGGGGTGACGCTCGTACGCGAGGAATGCCGAGCACACGACCGCGGACATCACGACGAGGGAAAACACAAACTTTTCAAGGGTTTGGAAACGTTCTGGCATGGTTCGACCTTTCTCTCAGCCAGAGATTATATCCCGAGATAAGGGTTTTCCCTATATCGCCTGACGCATGCCGGGGATCGCCGTGATCACTCCCCTTTTTTTCGTCGTCGTTTCGCCCGCCAGTTCGCGCCCGGGCACCGGGCGGGACGCGCGAGCGTCGCAGCGTCGCTCAAGCGCGATCGCGGGAGTCGGCCGCTTCGACGGGCCTGACGGAGGACGGGCGCATGCCGATGCGGGCGGCGTCGGGACCTATCCGGTTGTGCAACGTGCTGCGCTCGAATCGCTTGAACGACTCGGCAATGTGCGTGCGCAACAGCTCGACATCCCACGGTTTGATCAAGAGCTTCTGGACCGATCCGTCGCCGGGCGCGGCCACGATCGACTGCCCTTCGCCATAGCCGGACAGCAGGATGCGCACGATGTCCGGATAGAGCGCCTTGACGCGCTGCAACAGGTCGATCCCGGACAGGCTGGGCATGCGGAAGTCCGACACGATCACGCCGACGCGATGTTGCGCGAGCAGGTCGAGCGCGTCGGCGGGATCGGTCGTGCCGAGAATCTCGTAGCCGTCGCGGCCCAGGGCCTGCCTGAGCGTCTGCAGGACGGCCGGGTCGTGGTCGACCAGCAGCAGCGTCCGGTGCAGCAGCTCGCGCTGCCGGCAATGCTCGGGAAGCTCCGAGCCGGCGGAGAGCATGTCGGCGATTTCCGCCCCGGTGACCGGATGGCTGAAGTAATAGCCCTGCATCGCATGGCAGCGGTGCCGGTTCAGGAACGAAAGCTGCGCTTCCGTCTCCACGCCCTCGGCCACCGTCTCCATGTGCAGCGACTCCGCCATCGCGATGATCGAGCGCGTCAGCGACGCGCCTTCCGCGCTCGTGGTGACGTCGCTGAGGAACGACTTGTCGATCTTGACGACATCGATGGGCAGGTCCTTCAGGTACGACAGGCTGGAATAGCCGGTGCCGAAGTCGTCCAGCGACAGCACGACGCCGAGCGCCTTCAGTTCGCGCAGCGTGTGCGCGATCGCGTTGCGGTCCTGCATCAGCACGCTTTCGGTCAACTCGAGTTCGAGCCAGGCCGGCTCCAGGCCGGTATCCCGCAGCGTCCTGCGCACCACGTCGGCCATGTTCTGCTGCCGGAACTGGCGTGCCGACAGGTTGACGGCGATCCGTAGCGGCGCATGCCCGTCCCGACGCCACGCGACGGCCTGCGCGCAGGCCGTGCGCAACACCCATTCGCCGATCGGCAGAATCAGCCCGGTTTCCTCGGCGATCGGGATGAAGCGGTCGGGCGGAATCACGCCGATGCCGGGGCGGCGCCAGCGAATCAGCGCCTCGACGCCGCTGATCCGGCCGGTCTTGAGATCGACCTTCGGCTGGTAGTACAGCTCCAGTTCGCCGTTCGCGGCGGCCTCGTGCAGCGCGTTTTCGAGTTCGGCCTGTTCTTCCACGCGGGCGCCCAGCTCGCGCGTGTAGAAGCTGTAGCCGTTTCGCCCGCGTTCCTTCGCGCAATACAGCGCGGCGTCGGCCGTCTTCAGCAGCGTCTCCGCGTCGGCGCCGTCGGTCGGACAAACGCTGACGCCGATGCTCGTCGTCACGTGCAGGTCGTGTCCGTCGAGCATGAACGGCGCGCCGAAGGTGTTCAGGACCTTGCGGGCGACCGCGTCCGCATCCGTCGCGGTCGACAGGTTGACCAGCATCACGACGAACTCGTCGCCGCCGAGCCGCGCGACCGTGTCGCCGTCGCGCACGGCTGCCTTGAGCCGGGCCGAGACGGCTCGCAGCAGGCCGTCGCCGACCGAATGGCCGAAGGTGTCGTTGATGTGCTTGAAGCGGTCCAGGTCGAGCACCATCACCGCGATCAGGTGTCCCGTGCGCCGCGCGTGCGACATCGCCTGCTCCATGCGGTCGCTCAGCAGGTTGCGATTCGGCAGGCCGGTCAGCGCATCGTGGTTGGCGAGGTATTCGATGCGCCCCTGCTGCATCTTGCGCTCGGTGATGTCCTGCACGATGCCGCGCAGGATGATCGCGTGGTTCAGGTCGCGCCCCGCCTCCGCGTGGTGCAGCACGTGGCGCTCGGTGCCGTCCGGGTGAAGCAGCCGATGCTCGAGCGAGAACGGGGTGCCCTCGGTGCGCAGGCTCGTGAACGACTGGATCAAAAGCGGCTGCTCGTCGACCGGAACGGCTTGCAGCAGCCGATCGAAGGTCGGCGGCGTGCACTCGGGGTCGAGGCCGAGGATCCGGAACAGCTCCGGCGACCAGCTGCCGTCGGCCCGGCCGGCCTGATACTCCCAGTTGCCCAGATGCGCGAGCGCCTGCGCATGCGTCAGGCTGATCTCGGCACTCGCGAGCTTTTCGAGCGTCGCGGCCGCGCGCAGCAGGTAGCGGATCCGGTAGCCGAGCAGCTTCCAGCGCATCGGCTTGGAGACGAAATCGGTCGCGCCGGCGTCGAAGGCACTGGCGATCGACGCGTCGTCGTCGTTGCCCGTGAGCATGACGATCGGCACACGGCGACCTTCCGGCAGCGCGCGCAGCCGGCGGCAGCAGGCGAAGCCGTCGCCGCCGGGCATCTCGACGTCGAGCAGCACCACGGCAGGCCGATGACGCAGGAACGCGTCGATGCCCTCCTGCGGCCCGGTCGCTTCCTCGACGCGAAAACCCTCCGGCTCGAGGGTTTCCACGACCAGCAGGCGCGTCATCGCATCGTCGTCGACGATCAGAATCACCGGTGCATCGACATTTTCCTCGTTCACGACCGTTCTCCTGTTTTCGACCCGCCGCGATCGCCACCGCGATCGTCCGGCGGCCCGCTCAATCCTCCACCATGCGTTCCGCTGTCAATGCGGCCTGCGCGTGCCCGAATTCGGCGTCCGTGCCGGCGACGAGGTCGGCTGCCGCGGCGACGTCGGCGGCGCGCGCCCGTTGCTCGATCTCCTTGCAGCGGGCCGACAGCACGTGCGCGCCGACGTTCGCACTGCTCGACTTCAGCGTATGGGCGGCCAGCCTCAGCGCATCGGCATCGCCCGCTTCGACGGCCGCGCGCATGTCGCGGATCAGCCGCGGCGCATCGAGCGTGAACTGATCGATGATGCGGGTCAGGATATCGGGGCGGCCCGGCCGCTGGAGCGCGCGCAATGCGTCGAGCGCCTTGCGGTCGATCACGTCGGCATCACCGTCCCGATCGGCGGTGGCCGCCCCGCCGGCTTCGGTGCCCGCTTCGATGCCGGCTTGGGTTCCCGCGTCGCCGCTCGCGACGGCCGGCCCGGACGCCGCGCCGCGGGCATGGCGCGCGAGCATCTGCAGCAGCGCATCGCGACGGAACGGTTTTCCCAGGTAGTCGTCCATGCCGGCGGCCAGGCAGCGCTCCCGGTCGCCGCTGAGCGCGTTGGCCGTCAACGCGATGACCGGCAGACGCGGCGCGCCGGCTGCCGCTTCGTGCCGACGCAGCAGCCGCGTCGCCTCGAAGCCGTCCAGCAGCGGCATCTGGCAATCCATCAGGACCACGTCGAACACTTCGTCCGCCAGCATCTTCAGCGCCTGCCGGCCGTCTTCGGCCACGGCCACCCGATAGCCGGTGTCCTCCAGCATCGCCAGCGCGATCTGCTGATTGACCACGTTGTCCTCGACCAGCAGCACGCGCGCCGATCCGGCGTCGGGCGGCAGCGCCGCGTCCGCCCCGGCTTCGTCGGACACCGGCGCGGCCGAAGGCAGCGGCGGCGGCCTCATATGCATCGCCGATGCGATGGCCGTATAAAGCTCCGCGCCATGGAGCGGCTTCGTCAGCCGGGCGTCGATGTCGAGTTCGCGCGCGACCTGGATGCTGTCCATCATCTCGAACGCGGTCAGCGTGACGATCCTGAGCGCACGCAGCGACGGGTCGTGGCGGATGTGCTGCACGAGCGAGATACCGTCCATGCCCGGCATCCGCACGTCGACGATGGCCAGATCGAACGGCGCCCCGTCGGCGACGGCCGCCCGCAACTGCGACAGCGCATCGTCGCCGCCGATGGCCGTCGCGACGCACAGCTGCCATTCGATCGCATGTTCGACGAGCACGCTGCGATCGGTCTCGCTGTCGTCCACGATCAGCACCTTCAATCCCGCCAGCGACGACCTTGCGCCCGCCGCGACGTCGACCACGCCGGACGCCGGCTCGAGCCGCGCGGTCACGGTGAACACCGAGCCCTTGCCGGGCGTCGATTCGAGCGTGAGCTTGCCGCCCATCATCTCGGCCAGCTGGCGGGAAATCACGAGCCCCAGCCCGGTTCCGCCGTATTTGCGCGCGGTCGAGCTGTCGGCCTGCTGGAACGGCCGGAACAACTGCGCGGCCACGTCCGGCGCGATGCCGATGCCGCTGTCGGCGACCGCGAACACGACGCGGCCGTCGTCCGTATACGACACGGCCAGCTCGACCTGCCCGCGCTCGGTGAACTTGATTGCATTGCCGATCAGGTTCGTCAGGATCTGGCGCAGCCGGACCGGGTCGCCTCGCATCCATTGCGGCACGGTATCCGCCTTGCGGAACAGCAGCGCAAGCTCCTTGCGCTGCGCATTGGGTTCCAGCAGCGCGACGACATCGTCGAGCAATTGGTGCAGGTTGAAATCGATGTGCTCCAGCGTCAGCTTGCCGGCCTCGATCTTCGAAAAATCGAGTATGTCGTCGATGATGATGAGCAGCGTCTGACCGGATCGATACACGGTGTCGACGAACTTGCGCTGCTTCGACGTCAGGCGCGTGCGTTGCAGCAATTCGGTCATGCCCAGCACGCCGTTCATCGGCGTGCGGATCTCGTGACTCATCCTCGCGAGAAATTCCGATTTCGCCGAATTCGCGGTTTCGGCCGCGGCGATTGCCGCCTGCAGGTCGATGTCGCGACGTTCGATTTCGTCGAGCATCGTGTTGAAGCCGGCGATCAGGGTCGCGACTTCGTCGCGGCCCTTGTGGGACATGCGCAGGGACAGGTCGCTGCCGCTGCGGATGCGGGCCATGGTGCGCGTCAGATTCCCCAGCGGGCGGGAGATCGACGTGCCGAGGCGATGACTGATCACGAGGCTGCCGATCGCGAGCAAATACGACACGGCGACGATCATCGCGATGGCGCTCGTCACCGCGCGATTGACCTGCGACACGATGCCGCGCTGCTGCAGATCGACGCGCACGGCCTCCTGCTCCGTATAGGCCGCGAGGCGATTCGCGGTCGTCTCCACGTCCGCGATGATGCGCTGCATGCTCGCGTCGTTGGACAACATGTTCGACCGCACCGCGAGGATGCGGCGTGCGGATCCAGCCAGTTCAGCGGCCAGCGGAACCACATCCTGCGCGCGGCTCGACTCGCGCTGCCCGCTCGCGACGAGCGCATCGCGCAGCGCGCTCGCGGCGGCGGAGAGCTTGCCGAGATTCTCCCGTGCGTCGGCGTCGGCACGCTGGAGATGTTCCGTGCTTTTGCTTTGCGCGACCATGCGAAGGTCGGCCGCCAGTTCCTTGATGCCGCCGTTGACGACGGTCGACAGGTACCTGATCCGGGCCGCCTGCCGCTGGAGCGCGATCGTTTCGTCGAGACGCTGTCGCGCCTTGACGATCCGCAGCGCGAACGGGTCGGCGATTTCCGCCAGCTTCGTGTCCAGCGCATCGAGGGACTGCAGGACCTTGTCCTCCCTCGCGTGGTAGCGCGTCGCGACGGACGGCTCCACGAACATCCTGCCGCGCAGCGCGACAAGGCTGTCGTTGCCGTCGAGGATGTCGGCCGCCACGCGCCCGAGCGCATTCGCGACGTCCTGCGTCGTGGCGGCCTCGAGGCTCGGCGCTGCGATCGCCAGCGCATTGCGCGCACCGCCGATGGCCGCCTGCATGCGATCCCGCAGCGGAGCGAGCCGGTATCGGCTCGGCGCGGCGTCGACATGATCGGCAACGCTGACGATGTCCTTGACGTTCATGCGAACCTGGTCGAGCGCGTGAATCGTCCGGTTGTACGCGGCGTTGGCCGCCAGCGCGTCGCTCACCGCCGCGTTGGCCTGGCTGTCCAGCCGTTCGGTTTCGGCACGGATCGTGCCCAGAAATGCGTCGCCCCGTGCCTGGATGCGCTCGATCAGACGGGTTTCGGCGCCCAGCCGCGCCTCGTCCCGCAGACGCTGGCCGACGCCTTCGCTCATCGACCGCAGCATCGTGCGCAGGTCGGTGGACGGCGCGTCGACGCCGTGCCCGTCGATCGCGCGCACGGCGGCCATGAGAGCGGCAGTCCGCTGCAATTGCGTTTCGATCTCCGCCGTGGCCTGCTCCTGCTCGGACGCGTCCTGCGCCTGCTCGAGCCGGCCGAAATCCACCGCGAGCTCCGCGTACGCGCGCTGGAGTTCGTTGCTGCGCACCTGCAGCGGCAACGATTCGGTCGTCAGCGTGCGCACGCCGGACGCAATGCCGCGCACCGCGATCAGGCTGGTCGCGGAAATCGCCAGCGCGCCCAGCAGCATCAGGCTGGTGCCGGTGACAAGCTTGGCCTTGATGTCCATGCAGCCTCCGGGATCGGGACGGCCCGCGCGCGGCCATCCGGCTGGTTATCTGGCCGGCGCGTCCACGGGAGCGATGCGGCCGTGCGCGATTTTCGAGAGGAACACCGCATGCAGCGCCTGGTGATTGTCCGCGCCCAGATCGGCGACCAGACCGCCCAGGTCGAGATGCCGGATCGATTCGAGCGCCTGCTTCAGCGTCGCCCGGGTCGGCGACGGGCCGGCGCGTTCGAGGCCGATCAGCATGATCTTCGCGTCGATGCAGCCCTCGATGTGCACCACGCCCGCGTGTTCTCCCGGAAAGCGCCGCTCGATCAGCCGTACGCAGTCGCGGATCACGTCCCGGTCGTTCTGGGGAAGCGGCACGACCTGCGAGATCAGCGTGCCGTCCCCTTCGTCGCCGACCAGGCGCAGCAGGTCGTCGCTGCCGACGAACGATACCGATGCGAGCCGGGCCTTCAGGCCTTCGCGACGTGCCGCGCGGATGAACGCGGCAATCGGCGTATAGGGGCCGGCCATGACCACGACGTCCGGCTGGCTGTCCAGCAGCGACGCGAGGCCCGTGTCGACCGCCGTGGTCCCGCGGCGGAACGTGCCGGTCGCGACGACCTCCAGGCCATGGCGCTGCAGCGCCAGCCGCGTGCCCGCCAGCACCGCGAGCCCGAAGCCGTCGTCCTGATAGAACACCGCGAACCGTTTCGCGCCGTCGTGCGCGATGAAATGGTCGACCAGCGCGCGGGTCTCGTCTTCATAGCTGGCGCGGATGTTGAATACCTCCGGCACGACCGGCTTGCGCAGCGCCATCGCGCCGGTGAACGGGCCGACGAGCGGAATGCCGGCCTCCCGGATGATCGGCAGCACCGCCGTGGTCGTCGGCGTGCCGACATAGCCGAACAGCGCGAACACGTTGCCCCGTTCGATCATCTCCAGCGTGCTGTCGACGGTCCTGTCGGGCTCGTAGCGATCGTCGCCGACCACGAGGTCGATCTTCCTGCCATGCACGCCGCCGCGCGCGTTCACGCCGTCGAACACGGCTTGCGCGCCCGCCAGCAGCCCGCGCCCGAGGCCTGCCGAATTGCCCGTTTGAGCGTTGACCATCCCTAGGCGGATCGCGCCGTCGGTCACGCCGGGCTCTGCCGCAAGGCAGGCGCCGGGGCCTGTCATCGCGGCAACGCAGGCCATCAGCGTCACTGTCCGGTGCAACGTCGCGCTTCGAGCGTGCTGGCGGACCGCGAGGCCGTGTTCAGGCCCGACGGAAGGCGCCGTCCATCCCGGGCTGCGCCGGCCAAGGGATCGAACGATCGGCGCGAACGACAGGCGGCCGGCACGAGCAAGCGCGCGCAATACATGCGGAAACCGGGTACCCGAACACATTCGGGCGACACACACGCCATTGCCCATGCTGGGTTCCTCTTCCGCACCCGGTTTCTTGATTCTTGATATCTGGTCATGCCCGCCGCATGCCGAACTACCGATGCGGCATGATGCGATTAGTCATATATATAGGTTGCATCAAATGCGACTGCAAGCCGGAGGCGATTAAACGCGGATTATCGACGGCATTGCACTTCCCGCACGGGAACGTCATCGCGCGAAGGCTGCATTTTGTTTTGCTTTCAGAATTTCGATTCGATTTTTAATGCGCCATTCTTTTGCTTAAATTCGCTCATTCGAATCGCGATGAATGCGCGCCGTGGTGGCGCGATCCGGTCCCGATTCTAAAACGGAACCGGCCGCCGATCTGCAACGCGGCGGGAAGCTCGCCTGCACGGCCCGAATGTCCTGATCGTCGGATGGTCAAACCGGAGTCCGCAGCTGCGTCACTTCGGCGCCGACGCGCCGCTCGCCGCGTCGCCATGCCACGCCTTGCCGATCTGGTCGATCAGCGATTTCGCGGTGCCGGTCGCGAGCGCCGCGTCGACGCCCGAGGTCTGCCACGAGCCGTCGGCGGCCTTCACGAAGGTCAGGTTCGCGCGCGACGGCGAGTAATCGGCATTGCGCCACGTGACGACGACGTCGCACGAGTACGTGCGATCGCCGAGCTTCTTGCAGTCGCCGTCGGGCTTCGCCGACACGACATCGGCCGACACCGGCAGCGGCTGGCCGAACAGCGCGTTCAGGCCGCCGTGGTTTTCCGCTTCGAGCGCGCGGCGCACCGCGGCGTCGACGTCGCTCGATCCGGGGCCGTCGTGGAGCAGGTTGCAGGCGGCCAGCAGCGTCGAGGCACAGCCGAGTGTCAGCAGCGTTTGAAACTTCATGGATATCCGTTGTCGAGTAAGCGTCGGGTGGCGCGCGGGAACACGTTCGCCGGACCGGTATGCCGCGTAGTCTGCAACGTCCGCGTGTCGTTCGCGGTATCCATTTGTAACCAATTGCACGGACGCGATCGCCCGCTGCCGCGCCCGCGCCTACTGCCGCTCCTGCTTCACGCGGCTGACGAGCTGCGTCGGGCTCACGAACTGCAGTGCGATCACGACCCACACGAGCGTGATGGTCATGTAGATCATCGCCATCGCGTCGATCGACTGCGGCGCGCGCACGCCGGTCGAGAACACCGCGTAATACAGCGCGACGACGAGCGTCTGCGTGCTCGGGCCCGCGGTGAAGAACGTCAGCTCGAACATCCCGATCGTGCGCACCAGCACGAGCAGCCCCGCCGCAAGCATGCCGGGCACGAGCAGCGGCAGCAGCACGTAGCGGAAATAGCGCCACGTGTTCGCGCCGAAGATGCGCGCGGCGGCTTCGAGATTCGGGTCGATCTGTTCGATGAACGGCGTCATCACGAGGATCACGAACGGCAGCGCCGGCACGAGGTTCGCGAGGATCACGCCCGGCAGCGTGCCCGCGAGCCCGACCTTGTACATCACGGTCGCCATCGGAATCCCGTACGTGACGGGCGGCACCATCAGCGGCAGCAGGAATACCAGCAGCGCGAAGCGCTTGCCGCGAAACCGCACGCGCGCGAGCGCATAGGCGGCCGGCACGCCGAGCGCGATCGACAGCAGCACGACCGCGCCGACGACCTCGACGGTCACCCACAGCACGCTCGCGAGCTGGAAGTCCTCCCACGCCTTCGCATACCAGCGCAGCGTGAAGCCCTGCGGCAGCGGCGTGCCGAACCAGCGCGTCGCGACCGAGTTCACCGCGACGGTCGCGATCAGCAGCATCACGTTCAGCAGGAAGAACGCCATCAGCCCCCAGACGAGCGCCTTCCAGGCACGGCCGGCGAGGTTGCTTCTCATCTTTTGCGGCTGCCTCGCATCGACGGGCCGTGCATCGGGCGAACCCTGCTTCGGCGGCCAGGCCGGCGCGGCACGATTGTCGGTCGCCATCAGCCCTTGCCCCCCGTCACCGGCCCCGTATAGAAGAAGCGGCGCGCGCCGAGCATCGATGCGACCACCAGCAACTGCACGAAGCCCATCACGATCGCGATCGCCGACGCGAGCGAATAGTCGTAGCTCTCGAACGCGGCCTCGGCCGCCGCGATCGAGATCACGCGCGTCGGCCCGGCCGGCGCGCCGAGCAGCACGGCCGACGGGAACACCGAGAACGCCTGCACGAACGACAGGCACGCGGCCATCGTGAGCCCCGGCACGAGCAGCGGCAGGTAGATCTGCCGGAACTGCTGCCACGGGTTCGCGCCGAGCGTCGCCGCCGCGCGCGCGAGCGTCGGGTCGATGCAAACTTTCGTTCACGAGGCAGGCCGCCTTCCCGCCCATATCGCCGCCGAGCTGGGTTCGTACCGTTATCGCGTGTTCGTCGAGCAGCTCGGCTGGCAGCTGCCGTCCGAAGACGAAAAATTCGAGCGCGATCAGTACGATCGCGACGATACCGTCTACGTATTGGGACGCGATGCGAATGGGGAGATATGCGGTTGCGCGCGGCTGCTGCCGACCACCCGCCCCTACCTGTTGCAGGAAGTGTTCCCGCACCTGCTGGCCGACGAGCATCCGGCGCCGCGCTCCGCCCACGTCTGGGAGCTGTCGCGCTTCGCGGCGACCCCCGAGGAAGGGGCCGATGCCGGCAGCCTGGCCTGGTCGGTGCGGCCGATGCTCGCCGCCGCCGTGGAGTGCGCGGCACGGCGCGGCGCGCGCCAGTTGATCGGGGTCACGTTCTGCAGCATCGAGCGGCTGTTCCGCCGGATCGGCGTGCATGCCCACCGGGCCGGCGCACCGGTGTCGATCGACGGGCGCATGGTGGTGGCATGCTGGATCGACATCGACGCGCAGACGCTGGCCGCGCTCGACCTCGACCCGGCGCTTTGCGCGTCGCAACCCGAAGCGGCCTGAATGCCGCTGATGTACGACAGCATCAGCAGGAATGCGAACGGAAAGCCCGACACGATCAGCGACAGCAGCACGCCCCAGTAGTTGTGCGTGAGGCGCACTTCGTCGGTGTACAGGTGCAGCCCCTGCAGCGCCTGCGGGAACCAGCCGTTCGGCCCGAAGTACGTGAGCATCCCGTCGGCGACGAGCACCGTGCCAAGCGTGACGGGAATCACCAGCAGCGTCGTGACGAACTTCTGGTACGGCGAATGGCGACGCAGCGCGAACGCGACGGGCACCGACACGCCGACGTTGAGCAGCGTGGCCGGCACCGCGAGCTTCAGCGTGACGAGCACGGTCGGCCACATCGCGGTATCGGTGAAGAACTGCACGTAGTTCGCGAGCGCGCCGCCGCCGTTCATCGGCTGGAACGACAGCACGAGGCCGTACGCGAACGGATAGATGAACAGCGCGACGATGAACCCGAGCGCGGGCGTGACGAGCCAGGCCTTCGCGTCGCGCGGCGTGCCGGCCGCGAGCGTGCTCATACGGCCTCCCGGCGGGACAGCGCTGCGGTCGGGCGGCTCATGCCGCGTCTCCCGCATAGACGAGCGTGCGCGACGGCGCGACGCGCAGCCGCAACCGTTCGCCTTCCGAGAATTCGCCGGCGACGCGCGCCCAGATCGAACCGAACGGCGCGATCGCGCGGATCAGCGAATCGCGGCCGCCATACTCGACCGTTTCGACCGTCGCGTCGAACGCGTTGTCGCCGCCGTCGTCCGCGCGCTCGATGTCGTCGGGGCGCAGCGCGACCACGACGTCCTTCGCGTCGAAGCCGGCCATCGGCACGCCCGCGAGACGCACGCCGCCGGCCGCGACGTTCACGTAGTCGCCGGCCATCCCTTCGAGCGTGAACGGCAGCACGTTGCGATAGCCCATGAAGCGCGCGACATGCAGGTTGTGCGGGCGCGTGTAGACGTCCTTCGGCGACGCGACCTGCTGCACGACGCCCTCCTTCATCACGACGATGCGGTCGGCCATCGACAGCGCCTCGTCCTGGTCGTGCGTCACGTAGATCGTCGCGCGTTCGAGCTGCGTGTGGATGCGGCGAATCTCCGCGCGCATCTCGATGCGCAGCTTCGTGTCGAGGTTCGACAGCGGTTCGTCCATCAGCACGAGCGGCGGCTCGATGACGATCGCGCGCGCGATCGCGACGCGCTGCTGCTGCCCGCCCGACAACTGCCCGGGCAGCTTGCCTTCATGGCCGACGAGCTGCACGAGTTCGAGCGCCTGCTGCGCGCGCCGCCGCGTTTCCTGCTTCGCCATGCCGCGCATCTTGAGGCCGAAGCCGACGTTGTCGAGCACCGACATGTGCGGAAACAGCGCGTAGTTCTGGAACACCATCCCGAAGCCGCGGCGCTCGGGCGGCAGCACGTCGATGCGCGTGTCGTCGAGCCAGATGCCGCCGCTCGTGAGCGGCTGCAGCCCCGCGATGCAATTCAGCGCGGTCGACTTGCCGCAGCCCGACGGGCCGAGCAGCGCGATGAACTCGCCGCGCCGGATCTCGAGGTCGAGCCCGTCCAGCGCGGCGACCTGCGCGCCTTCCGCATTGGTGAAGCTGCGGGACACGCCGTCGAGCCGCAAGCGTTCGAAACTGTGCTTCATTGCGCGAACTCCATGAACGCGGGCGCCGCGGCGCCCGCCGTTTCAAGCGTCATTTCGACTTCTGCGAACCGATCTCGCGATCCCACTTCTGGAACGCGGCGACCATCGCCTGCGCGCTGAGCGGCTGTACGTGCGGACGATCGGCGAGCAGCTTCGCGTATTCGGGTCGGCCGAACTTGCGGATCACCTCCTGGCTGTGCGCGGGCGCCATCTCGAGCGTCACGCCCTTCACCGCCGGGCCCGGATAGAAGTAGCCGTCGTCGTAGGTCATCGCCTGCTGCGCCGGTTCGAGCAGGAAGTTCATCAGCTTGAACAGTACGTCGAGCTTTTCCTTCGGCACGCCCTTCGGGATCACCATGTAGTGCGCGTCGTTGACCCACGTCATGTTGTCGAACGCCTGGACCCTGAACTCGGCCGGCACGATGCCGAGCGCGCGCGGGTTGAGATCCCAGCCGGTGACGGTCACGGTCATGTCGCGGGTGCCCTCGCCGAGTTCCTTCATCACGGCCGACGTGCCGCCCGGGTAGTACGGGACGCAGTCGTTCAACGCCTTCAGGAACGCCCAGGTCTTGTCCCAGCCGTTGATCGGGTCCTGCGGATTCTTGTCGCCGAGCACGTACGGCAGCCCCATCAGGAACGTGCGGCCGGGGCCCGAGTTCGCCGGGCGCGCGTAGATCAGCTTGTTCGGGTGCGCCTTGCACCACGCGAGCAGCTGGTCGGGCGTCTTCGGCGGGTTGCTCACCTTCGCCGGGTTGTATTCGAGCAGCGGGCCGGCCGGCATGTAGGTGACGGCGAGGCCGAAGCCTTGCGCGAGATCCTGCATCTTGCGCGGGCCGGGCGCGTATTTGTCGAGCACGCCGGGGAACGCGGCCGCATCGTCGGGCAGCAGTTTCTGCCACAGGTTCTGTTCGATGCCGGCAGCCAGCGCGTCGGTGCCCGTCAGCACGAGGTCGATGTCGGAGCGCCCGGCCGCCTGCATCGCCTTGATCTTGCCCGGCAACTGCGGCGCCGGCGCATTCGTGAACGTGACGTTCGATACGAGGTTCGGGTTCTTGTCCCTGAAGGCTTCGATGGCCTTCTGCGTGAGCTGCAGGTTGCCCGCGACGTCGACGATGTTCAGCGACACGGGCGCGGCAACGGCCGTCGCGGCCCCTGCCGCCGTCAGCGTGAAGCCCAGCGCGACGGCAATCCGGCGGGCACGGCGCGCGATCGTGGTTGTGTTCATGTCTCCTCGCTTCGGTCGGTGGATGGGACCTTTCTTTCGGGAAATCATGACGGCGTTATACGATGTCGGTCAACAAAAAACCATGATGTGCGGGGCGGGACTTTCCCTGACGAAAACCCTTCTGCGATGTTGTGATTCAACAGGCCGAACGGATGCCAGGTGTGCTGCGGCAGTTTGAATGCAGCGTGTTAGGACATCGTATGTCGGCGTGAGGGGGCAGAATCAGGCCGGTGAGTCGGGAACGCCCGGCCGGCGCGTTTCGTGGGAGGAATGCAACGTCGACCGGATATCCGGAAGATGTATCGAGCCCGTGCAGGTTATCGGCGCGCGGTCATCAGGACAAGGCCGCAGAGAATGGCTGCGTGAGGCAGGGTTTCAACGGGACAGGGACAATTCCCAGAACGCACTGAAATATTCAGCCAGTTCCTCGCTCGTGACGCTGCCGTCCGCGACTTCGACCATGAGGTCTTCGAGATCGGCAAGGCGAGGAATCGAGATACCTTGGCGCTCCATATACGTCAACGCGCGAGTGAGACCGGTGCGCTTGTTTGCATCATTGAACACATGGCCGCGCGCGATTGCGATGGCATAGGTCGCGGCAATACCGAACACGTCATCAAGGCTCGTAATGAACATGATTTTCGACGCGATGGAGAGCGGCCTCGACGCCGCCTCGGCCGGCATGAGCGAAACCGCTGAGGCCGCCGAGGTCCCGGATGATCTCGTCGTGAATGGTGATGACGTAATCGAGATCCAGCAAATCAGCGGTCCTTCAGCGCGATCAGCACGTCCCGGTGTTCGGTAATGACTTTTCGTGCTGCACGCAGCACGTCGCCTTTCTCGGTTTCGGTCGAGACCTTGACCTCCGCCGTGGGGCGAATGATCGTGCGAGGTTTCAGCTCGACTCCGTACAGCGTTTTCCTTTTGGGAGTCGTGACGGATTTCCGATAAAAAATGATATTAATCAGCCATTTATCTCGCATTGGCATGCAGCGGCCACACTGCTGAAAATCATAGCATCCAACGAACCGCATCAAACGCCGACGCGTGGATCGCGGCCGGCGTCAGGTTCGCGACCGTCGTACCCGATGCGCCGGACGCACCTGCGCCGACCACTCATGCGCAAGCATCTGTCGCGCTCTACGGCATGATCGATGCGGGCCTGCCGTACCAGAGCACGTCGACCGCATCGTTCAGCCCGGCCGCGCCGAACCCCGGCCGCGGCCTGCATCGATTCCGGGGATCGGCTACAGTGGGCGTTTTTCGGCGCGCTCCGGCGTCGTCACCGCGCCGCGGACCGTGCGCGTGCGCGGCGGCACGGCGGAGCGCGGATCACCCACCTCGTCGACGAGCGAACTTCCATGCCCGACCTGTCCGCCTTCCCGATCACGCAAAAGTGGCCGGCCCAGCATCCCGACCGTCTCCAGCTCTACTCGCTGCCGACACCGAACGGCGTCAAGGTGTCGATCATGCTCGAGGAAACCGGCCTGCCGTACGAGCCGCACCTCGTGCGCTTCGACACGAACGACCAGTTGTCGCCCGCGTTCCTGTCGCTGAACCCGAACAACAAGATCCCGGCGATCATCGATCCGAACGGCCCCGACGGCAAGCCGCTGCCGCTGTTCGAATCGGGCGCGATCCTGATCTATCTCGCGGACAAGACCGGCCAGTTGATCCCGAAGGATCTCGCCGGCCGCTACGAGACGATCCAGTGGGTGATGTTCCAGATGGGCGGCATCGGCCCGATGTTCGGCCAGGTCGGCTTCTTCCACAAGTTCGCCGGCCGCGACTACGAGGACAAGCGCCCGCGCGACCGCTACGTCGACGAGTCGAAGCGCCTGCTCGCCGTGCTCGACGCGCATCTCGCGAACCGCAAGTGGATGATGGGCGACACGTACACGATCGCCGACATCGCGATCTTCCCGTGGGTGCGCAACCTCGTCGGCTTCTACGAAGCGGGCGATCTGGTCGGCTTCAGCGAATTCCGGCACGTCGCGCGGGCGCTCGACGCGTTCGTCGCGCGTCCGGCCGTCGCGCGCGGGCTCAATATCCCGGCACGCAGCTGACCGGCGACGCGGGCGCGCCGTGTGCGGCCCGCGATAATCCGCGCAGCCCGCCGCATTGCGCGGCGGGTGTCGCTTCCTTCCGTTCGGCGCGTTCGCGCCCGCCATTCGCCGACGCTACTTTCCTCCCGACCCTTCCGACCCTTCCGGCGCCCCGTCGGCCAGCCCCGCCAGCAACTTTCCCAGCAATTGCGACAACTGCGCCTGTTCCGCGTCCGACAACGCGGCCAGCAGCGCACGCTGATTGTCGATATGCGCGACGACTGCTTCGTCGATCAGCGCGCGGCCGGTTTCCGTCAGCGCGACGAGCGTGCCGCGCCCGTCGGCCGGGTTCGGCCGGCGCTCGACCCAGCCGGCCTTCTGCAGCCGGTCGATGCGCGCGGTCATCCCGCCCGACGACATCATCAGCGCGTCGTACAGCGCCGTCGGCGTCAGCGCGAACGGCGCGCCACCGCGCCGCAGCGTCGCGAGCACGTCGAATTCGCCCGGCTGCATCCCGTAGCGCGCAAACAGCGGATTGAGACGGTCGCGCGCGATCACCAGCGCGGCTTCCTGCAATCGGCCCATCACGACCATCGACGAAGCGTCGAGATCCGGACGCTCCGCGCGCCATTGCGCGAGCGCATGCGCGGCTCGATCCATTAACCCTCCTCGGCTCACCAGTTATCTTGACGTCGAGATAAATCGGCGTTTATCTTGATGTCGAGATACTTTACATGAAAACGCACGGCGCCCGGACGGACGCCGTGCACCGATACCGAGGGCCTGTCGATGAATCGCTTCACTTCCCCCGGATGGCGGCTCGCCGCCATCGTGCTCGTCGGGCTGAACCTGCGGCCGGCGCTCGCCGCCGTCGGCCCGCTGCTCGACATGATCCAGCGCGCGACCGGCATCGGCGACGGCGCGGCCAGCCTGCTGACGACGATCCCGATCCTGCTGATGGGGCTCGGTGCGCTGAGTGCGCAGCGCCTGCAGCGCGTGACGGGCATCGCGGGCGGCGTATGGCTCGGCGTCGCGCTGATCGGGCTGGCCTGCGTATCGCGCATCGGTGCGCAGCACGCGTGGCTGCTGCTCGCGAGCGCCTGTTGCGCGGGTGTCGGGATCGCGATGGTGCAGGCGCTGCTGCCCGGTTTCGTAAAGGCGCATTTCGCGACACGCGTCGGCGGCGCGATGGGCGTCTATTCGACGTCGATCATGGGCGGCGCGGTGCTCGCGAGCGTCGTCGCGCCGTTTGCCGCGGCGCGCTGGGGCTGGCTCGCCGCGCTCGCGGGCTGGGCGCTGCCGGCCGCGGTGGCCGCGCT